>JAMOSN010000119.1 GCA_027068455.1 Sulfurimonas sp. | reverse complement strand
TTACTATGACAGCCGGTGTAGGTGGGAGTCTTATCTCTTTTGGTTCGGCAGCAGGTGTTGGAGTAATGGGGCGTCTTCGTGGTATCTATACATTTGGAAGCCATATGAAACATGCATGGACTATTTTAGTCGGTTATATTGTTTCAATTATTGTTTGGTATGTGCAGTTTGAAATAATGGGACTTTACTAGTCGCCATTTACTTTTTTCTTAGGGTTTTCTCCCTAAGAATTTTCTTCATAAATTAAATCTTAATCTTGTTTTTGCTATCCTTTCATACTTACTTATAATTCAAAGGCATTTATATGACAAATGTTAGCATCATCGTTTTAGATTTTGGTTCTCAATACACACAACTTATCGCCCGTCGTCTGCGTGAAGATAAAATCTACTGTGAAATCCTCCCTTATCATACAAAAGTGGAAGATATTCAAGCAAAAAACCCTAAAGGTATCATTCTCTCAGGTGGTCCATCTTCTGTATATAACGAAGATGCTTATGAAGTTGATCAGGGTGTTTATGAGATGGGTATCCCTGTTTTGGGTATCTGTTATGGTATGCAAAGAATTGCTGTTGATTTTGGTGGAAGTGTTATCCGTTCAGACCATCATGAGTATGGAAAAGCTGAGCTTAACATTGTAGGATACCCGGACAATGTTTCACCACTTTTTGCAGAGTGCGATAACAACCGTATCGTATGGATGAGCCACTCTGATAGAGTTGATACTCTTCCTGAAGGTTTTAAGGTAATTGCAACTTCTGACAACTCTCCATATGCAGCTATTGCAAATGATGAAAAACGTGTTTATGCAATGCAGTTTCACCCAGAAGTGCAACACTCAGAAGAGGGTTATCTCATGCTTCGTAACTTCGCAAAAAATATTTGTGGTGTGACTGAAAAATGGAAAATGGAACATTTCCTAAAAGAACAAATCGCAAAAATCCGTGAGCAGGTTGGTGATGGAAAAGTGCTTTGTGGTTTAAGTGGTGGGGTTGACAGCAGTGTTGTTGCGGCTATGCTTTATGAAGCGATTGGTGATCAGCTTGTTCCTGTATTTGTAGATAACGGTCTTTTAAGAAAAGGTGAAAGGGAACAGGTTGAACAAGTATTTAAAATCAACCTAAAAGTACCTTTGGTTGTTGCTGATGCAAAAGATTTGTTTTTAGAGCGTCTTAAAGGTGTTGATAATCCAGAAGAGAAACGTAAAATAATTGGGCATACTTTTATCGAAGTGTTTGAACAAGAAGCAAAAAAACATGAGGGGATTAAGTTCTTAGCGCAGGGAACACTCTACCCTGATGTTATTGAGTCAATCTCTGTAAATGGTCCATCGGAAGTGATTAAGTCACACCATAATGTTGGTGGACTTCCTGATTGGATGGATTTTGAACTTATCGAGCCTTTACGTGAACTCTTTAAAGATGAGGTTCGTAAAATTGGTCTAGAACTTGGACTGCCTGAATCTATGATCAACCGCCATCCATTCCCTGGACCTGGTCTTGCTATTCGTATTATGGGAGATGTAAATCCTGCTGATTTAGATCTTCTTCGTGAAGCGGATGTTATTTTACTTGATGAGCTTAAAGCAAGTGGATATTATGCAAAAACATGGCAGGCATTTGCAGTTTTACTGAATGTTAAATCTGTTGGTGTTATGGGTGATAACCGTACTTACGATAACACTGTTTGTGTTCGTGTTGTTGAAGCAGTAGATGGAATGACTGCAACATTTGCACACCTTCCACATGATCTCTTAGAGAGAATTTCAAGAAGAATCATCAATGAAGTTGATGGAATTAACCGTGTGGTGTATGATATATCATCAAAACCACCAGCAACAATTGAGTGGGAATAAAATTGTAAAAATTTCGGCTCATCTTGAAATGATTGAGGCATCGGCATAGTTTGACTATGCCTTAAGCCTCAATCATTCCAAGCTAAACCAAACTTTTTACAATTTCCATTTTTTATATCTTAGGAAATTTTATGCGACGACCTATTTATCTTTTTTCTATCTCTTCTCATCCTGATGCTATCCATATAAACTCTTTGGATGTTACTTTTTTCAAACCACAAATCGATTTTTCCAAATATGACTATCTTATTATCACCTCTAAACAGGCATCAAAAGCTCTGCAGCAGTACAACACGCAAGATTATGTAGATATTGCTGCTTTATGTATCTCAAAACAGAGTGCAAAAAGTTTTGAAGCTCTTGGTGGGAAGGTGTTGCGTGTTGGAGGTGGGTATGGTGATACTTTGGTAGATGCAATTGAGCAATATCCAAAATCTACCAAATGGCTTTATTTGCGTGCAGAAGTTGTTGCATCAGATTTTGTGTCACAATCTAAAAAAAATGGTTATGATATTGATGAAGCGATAGTGTATAAAAGTGAATGTTCCAAAGTTATAAAAGATGTAGATGTGGAAGATGAAGCTGTTTTGATTTTTACGTCACCATCAAGTGTTGGGTGTTTTTTAAAAAATCATACGATAAAACCTACTCATCAGGTTGTTGTTATCGGTGCAACAACAGCAAAAGCACTTCCAAATGGTATCGATTGTTTAGTTGCATCTGAGCCTACGATTCAAAGCTGTTTTGATCTCTTAAAAAATCTCAACTAATTACTCACTTCTTTATGATAAAATATTCCTCTTAAGGATGAGGGAATGAAATTATTATTAGTTGTATTTATCACTCTTTTTTCACTCAATGCACAAGCAACGTACCTGAGAACTATTAGAATAGGTTCTTTTCCAAATGAAAAAACAGCACAAGCAGCACTAGAAGAACTTAATCAATTTGTAGCGACACACCCCAATATTGTAAAACTTCAAGAGGAATGGGATTTTGAATTTAAACAAAGAAAATCTGGGAAATACTACATAACTTTAGCAGAACCTTTTAGAGATAGAAAAGTATTACAAGAGGTATTAGATACGCTTCGTTTGGCATATCCAGATGTCTATGTAACCAGACTTAAATCTTATAAAAATAGGAACAAACCTATAAAAATACCACAACAACTTGTTCATAAGAAAAACAGTAGTACTAGTCTCATAAATAAGACGCAAGTTAAAGATGAAAATAGAACACAATTGCACGTGAAAAGCGAAAGTATTATTCAAAACAACAGTAGCTCTTTAACAAAAATAGCTTCTAAAAATTTAGAGCTAAATTCTTCTGTTAAAAAAACAAATATTGTAACAAGACAATCTTTGGAAAAAACGTTAAATGTTGCACCCAAAGAAGAAGATAAAAAGGATAGTTTTGACTATGAAACAGCTTTTTATGCTGCAGTAGGCTTTGGATTGTTATTAATAGTATTGACATTATATTACAGAAAAAAAAGTATTATACTTGAAAATAAAGAATTGATAACGCAAGAAAAATTTCGTCAAATGTTACTTGAGGTGCAAAATAAGGAGAAACTTATCTCTTATGTAAGTCACGAACTTCGAAGTCCCATGACAGCAATTATAGGTCTTACAAATCTTGTTTTAGAGAGTAGTTTAAGTAAGCTTCAAAAAGATTATATTGAGAAGATAGAAAAATCTTCTCAGTATATTTTAAATCTTATCAATGATATTTTGGATCTTTCTAAAATGCAGGCAAATAAACTCACTATTGAAGAGGTTGAGTTTAATATCAATAATATTTTAAATTATGTTTACAATATTGTTTCAATCCAAGCAAAACATAATAATATAACTATTTCAATTAATGTAGATAAAGATGTTCCTTCTCATATAGTAGGGGATTCTTTGCGTGTTGGTCAAGTACTTATAAATCTTTTGAGCAATGCTGTTAAATTTACGAAAAATGGTGAAGTTACACTTAATGTAAGAAAGATTGAAAGTTTTGGTGAAAATGTGACACTAGAATTTAATGTTTCAGATACTGGTATAGGGATGTCGCAAGATCAGGTGGAAAAATTGTTTCATTCCTATTATCAAACAGATCCCTCTATCAGTCGAGAGTTTGGAGGAACGGGACTTGGTCTTTCTATATCCAAACATCTTATTGAGATGATGCATGGAGAGATTCGTGTTCAAAGTAAAAAAGGTATTGGAACAACATTTACATTTCATATTCGTTTTGGATTGAAAGATTCACAAAATAAACGTCAATATCGTCTCCCATCAGGAAAATTACTCAATAAAAAAATTCTACTTGTAGATTCTTCTAATAAAAATGCAATCCCACTAATGCAAGCACTTGGATATTTTCACTATACAACACGCAATATTCCCTCTTTTGAAAGGATAGGAGAAGACTTTTCACGAGAATCATATGATATCGTAATTGTTAATTTGAATAATTTAACAGATAAAGCAATTAAGAAGATAAAAGAGTTTCAAAAGAATAGAAAAACAAAAGTAGTTATTTTCAGTGAACTTAATATAAGTCTTAATGAAACTTTACTGAATAGCTTTGTAATCGATGGTTATCTTAAGCCTCCAATTACACTGCAAAGTGTTTTGGATATGATTGTTGATCTTTATATGAATAAAGAGAAAAAAATATCTAAGAAATCACATCCATTAAAAGAAAAATTGCGCCATTTTACTGGTAAGAAACTTTTGGTTGTTGAAGATAACGAACTCAATCACAAAGTAATCGCTGGTATGTTGGCAAATACAGGAATCGAATTGACTTTTGTAAAAAATGGACAACATGCAATAGATCTTTTACAAAAAGGTGCACGAATTGATTTGATTTTAATGGATATCAATATGCCAGTAAAAAATGGTTATGAAACTGCATTAGAGATTCGTCAAAAGAAAAGGTATAACCATATTCCTATTTTGGCATTGAGTGGTGATGTTTCAGCTGATGCAATTAGAAAATCATTTAAAAATGGTATGCAAGGACATATATCTAAACCTATTAATGCAGAGGAGTTTTACAGTAAAATTTTAGAGCTATTTGATAATAAAAGTTTTTCTATTGCTACATCATCACAAGAAGAGATTTCATCATTCGATGACAATGAAGACTTTTCTGTTACTACTGGTTTAATGAGATGTCATAATGATGCGTCAATGTATAAAACTATTTTAAAAGATTTTATTAAAATGTATTCTCATGCCTCTTTTGATATATATAAACTTTGTGAAGGTGGTAATTTTAAAAAAGCACGTCATTTTGTTATGGATTTAAAAGACAGTGCTTTAAATATTGGTGCATATAAATTAGCAGAAACTGTTGCATCTATGGAATATGAATTTGAAAAAGGGACACGCAGTAATTGGCGAGAGCATATTCAAGAGTTTGATATTGTGATGAAACAGCTTTTTAAAGATATTCATAAATATCTTCAAAAAAACTAGTCTAAGTATTTTCGTTTAACACGTTGAGCTGCTCGTAGAAATGTGTTAGGATTGTATTTATGAAATTCTAGCATTTCAACAGCACTAGCAAGTGATTCTTCTGTAAGTTGTTCTTGAATATTTAATGCGATACGGGTGATACGAAGAGCAATGACCATCTCATTTAAAGCTGTTGGAATCTCTTTTTCATTATCGAGATATTTCATTGTTTCATAAAAACTTTCATTGAGATTGAGATGTTCAAATATAAGAGCATTGATTTGAGCTGTTGTCATCATTGTATACATATTTTCTACATAGTCGATATCGTTATATGTGTGCAGATTTTCCAAAAATGCTTCAGTTTTTTGATTGGCTATAACATCTTTTGCTATAAGTATTTTTCCTATCTCCATTAAAAAAGCAATAGGTGTTACATCGCGAGCTATATTAATATTGACACCCATATACCATTGAAAAATCAGTTCACTTTGCATAGTACTGATTTTAGAAAACATTGATGTGGAGATATCATAAGGAGATAGGTCAACATCAAAACTTCTTTCAATACTTGATGCAAGTACAAGTGAGCGGATTTGTGTGGAACCAAAAAGTGTTACTGCTTGTAAAACTGAAACAATTGTTTTTGAAAATCCATAATAGGGAGCATTTGCTTTAGAGAGAACATCTGCAGTTAAAAGGGGATCAGATTCAATAATCTTAACAAGTTTATCTATATCTGGATCACCTTGAGCAAAAAGTTTTTCTATCTCTAAAACAGATTCTGGCAATGGAGGTAATGACTCTATACGAGCGATGAGTGGTATATAAGACATTAATAACCCTTTTTGTTTAATTGGAGGCATTATATACTATCAAGAGTAAAATATGGTAGAACAATTGTAAAAAAACACTAAAATCATAAAATAAAATCAAGTTAGATTTGAGTATAATATACTTATAAATCTGAGTAGTGCGTGTCAGCACATATATGAGGGTTCTACATATTCATATAGTGAACTAGTAGGGTTAGTGTGTGTCGGTGGTCTCGCTTGAGGTATGTTCACTCTGCCGATGAGATTGTCGCCGTTAGCTAGTCCTCTCTTCACCCAAATTCGGCTTTTAGAACCAAGCCAATAGTGTGACGGCTACTCAGGTTTTAAAAAATCTATTTTATACATCAGTTAATGGTGTGTAAAATAGATTTTTTATTTTAGATACTTTGGAGATATGAATGAAAATATTGATTTTGGGAAGTGGTGGTCGTGAATACTCCATTGCTCGTGCTATAAAAAATGAAGATACGGCACATGAGCTTTTTTTTCAACCAGGAAATGGTGCAACAGTTGATTTGGGAACAAACTTAAATATCAAAGATTACAATGAACTGGCAGATTTTGCACTTGAAAATGAAATTGAGTTAACGATAGTTGGTCCTGAAGCACCACTTGTTGATGGTGTCGTTGATATTTTCAAATCAAAAGGGCTGACTATCTTTGGACCATCCAAAGAAGCTGCACAGCTTGAGGGAAGTAAAGTATATATGAAAAACTTCCTTGCAAAGTATAATATCCCAACTGCACGTTATATCGAAACAGATTCTATTGAAGAAGCATACAAGTTTATAAACTCTCTTACAACGACACCGATTGTTGTTAAAGCTGATGGTTTATGTGCTGGTAAGGGTGTAATCATTGCACAAAGTGCTGATGAAGCGAAAAAAACTGTAGGTGAGATGCTCAGTGGTGCTGCTTTTGGTGATGCAGGTAAGCGTGTAATTGTAGAAGAATTTTTAGATGGATATGAACTTTCTATGTTTGCTGTATGCGATGGGAAAGACTATATTTTACTTCCAGCAGCACAAGATCATAAACGCCTAGAAGATGGTGACAAAGGTCCAAACACAGGTGGCATGGGTGCTTATGCTCCAACACCTTTAGTTGATGAAGAGCTTTATCAAAAAGTGCGTGATAGAATTATTAGACCAACACTTGATGGTATGCAAGCTGAAGGTGCTCCATTTGAGGGTGTTTTGTTTATTGGTATTATGGTGGTTAATGGTGAACCAATCACATTGGAATTCAATGTACGTTTTGGAGATCCTGAGTGTGAGATACTGATGCCGCTTATGACTTCAAGTGTAAGCGATATGTTTTATAAAGCCGCTACAAACAGACTAGGTGAGATTGATGTTAGTTTTTCTGATGAGTATGCAGTGGGTGTTGTTATGGCAAGTGAAAACTACCCTTATGGTTCTTCAACACCTGCTGAGATTATCTTAGATGATGTAAAACATGAAGATATTGCCAAATATACACATATCTCATTTGCAGGTGTCAGTCGTGAAGATGATAAACTTTACGCTACTGGTGGACGTGTTTTAGTGTGTGTCGGTTTGGGTAAAAGTATTAAAGAAGCACGTGATAGAGCCTATATGAGGTGTGGTCAAGTGCATTTTGCAGGGAAAAAACTAAGAACTGATATCGCTTATCAAGCACTGTAGGATAATATATTTTGAATGAGGAAATTGAGCATCTGCTCCATCGTGAACATTTAACCTTAGCAAGTATAAAAAGTAGAAGTATGGCATTTTTTATAGATGAGATGCTTTTGTCTTTTTTATTGATTATTGCGATGTGGGATTCTTTTTCACAAGCAAAGACTATGGAGGAGATGATTTACCTTACAAATAGTTATGTGCTCGAATATATCGCAATGAAAATAGTCTATCAGGCTTTTTTTGTTATGCAGTATGGTGCTACACTTGGTAAAATGGCTGCAAAAATTCGTGTTATAGAGATAAATACATCAGCAAATCCGAATGTTATTAGTGCCTTAAATCGTTCTATATTTCGTATTGTAAGTGAGATGTTGTTTTATCTTGGATTTTTGTGGGGGATGTTTGACCCAGCCCGCCAAACATGGCATGACAAAACAGCAAAAACTTTAGTAGTCAATGCTTAAATATCTTTTCCTCTTTATCTCTTTTGCCGTTGCGCTTTTAGCTAATGACAAAGTAGAGATATATGCTTCCTCTATTACTTCTCAAAACAATACAGTACACGCAAGTGGCGGTGTGACTGTAATGTACAAAGATTATTTTTTAACTGCAGATAAAGCCTCTTATAATAAAAAAACAGGTGATTTGGAACTTTTTAATAATATTCGAGCCAATCATGGTGGCAAATATAAGATTTTAGGAAAGTATGCACTTTTAAATCTTGCAAAAAAAGAGAGAGTATTTAAACCATTTTATATGATAGACAATGCTTCTGAGGTTTGGATGAGTGGTGCTCAAGGGAGTACCAAATGTGAAAATATTGATATAGAAGAGGGGATAGTAAGTGGCTGTAATCCAATAGATCCTCTGTGGACTATGGAATTTTCATCTTCTGATTATAATGCAAATACCAAATGGCTCAATCTTTATAATGCACGACTTTATATTTATGACATAGCTGTTTTTTATACACCTTGGTTTGGATACTCTCTTGATAAAACAAGAAAAACAGGACTTTTAAAACCTTCGGTTGGAATTTCAGAGAGTGAAGGTTTTTATTATCAACAACCATTTTATATAGCTGAGCAGAACTGGTGGGATTTGGAGTTTAAACCGCAAATAAGAACAAGTAGAGGTGTAGGGATTTATTCTGTTTTTCGTTTTGTTGATTCCCCAATATCCAGAGGGTACTTTAAAACTGGATATTTCCAAGAACAAGAGCATTATGCTCAAGAGTATAATCTGGAAAATAAAAAACATTACGGATTTAATTTTGAGTATGATAATAGTGATTTTATCAACCAATGGTTTGGTTCTAAATTTTCAGGGCAATCTGGGTTATACATTGATATAAACAATATGAATGATGTTGATTATATCAACCTTGAGACAAGTAGTTCCTCTATTGATACAACTACATCAGCACAGGTACTTTCACGAATCAACCTTTTTTACAATACCAACCAGCATTATTTTGGTTTATATACAAAATATTACCAAGATTTAACCTTGCCAAACAATGATAACACCTTACAAAAACTCCCTACTTTACAGTATCACTACTATCTTGACTCACTGTTTAAAGACCACCTTTTATACTCTTTTGATATGAAAAGTAATAATATCTATCGCAAAATCAATAAAAAAATCGTACAAACAGATATGAACATTCCTGTTGCTTTACAAACATCATTGTTTGATGAATATTTGACACTCTCTTATACAGCTAATTTATCTATGCAGTATTCAGATTTTATATCAGAAGATGAGGTGCCACTTGCAAATGTAGAGTATCGTGATGGATATCATGTACGTAATTACCATACATTTTTACTCAACACGCAACTCACAAAACCGTATGAATCATTTTCCCATGTTATCGATTTGGGTATCATATATAATCAATCAGCTTGGAGTTCTAAAACAGGTTTTTATAGTGATCTTTCTGATTTTTGTTCCAATGAGGATAATAAAAATGATCCCACCTATGAAGCAAAATGTGAATTTTACAATATTCGTGATATTGAAAATGAAGCACGTATTGAGTTTAGACAGTATATTTTTGATGAAAATGCAAATGAGGTACTTTACCATCGTTTAGCACAGCGTGTTTCCAATTCCAAATCAAGTGATGGTGCTTTTGGTGAGCTGGAAAATGAACTTGATTATAAAGTAACTCAGCATTTATCTTATTATAATAATATGCTTTATAACTATAAACGGGGGAAACTCTCAAAACTTTTTAATCAAATCAGTTTTGAAGGCAAGGATGTCTCTGTAGCATTTTCACATCTGTACAAAGATACTTTTTTAGATAAGACACCTACCTATACACCCTATACAAGTTATGTAACATCAAGCGCAGAATATATCTATGATAAACATTACAGTTTTAGTGGTGTATATAACTATGATATTGAGAACAAAGAGAAAAAAAGTGTATCATTTGGTTTTATGTATAAGAAAAGATGTTGGGATTTTGGTGTAAAATACAGTGAAAACAATCGACCGATTCTAACAAATGATGGTGGCTCATCATCGGTTTATGATAAATTTATTTATATAACTGTTGTTTTAAAACCGTTTATGCAACCAAGTAAAAGTGGTTCACTAATCTCATACAGATTACCTGATGATAACTAAGGAGATACAAAGTGCAAAAATATAAGCATATGTTAAAAGATAGAAAAGATGCAGCAAAACGTCTCCTTGATGTTATTCCTCTTCATAAGCTTAAAGAGGAGGATTGGAATATTGTAGCTGTCTCCAAAGGTGGTCTGGAGCTTGGATCTTTTTTAAAAGGAAGATTGAAAAACAGGCTGGATATTCTCTTTTTAGAAGCAGTTATGGCACCCAACAATAATGAGTGTGAGATTGCAAGAGTAAGTGAAACTGAAGAGATTGTGATTAATGAGGACCTTATAGATGCTTTTGAAATCCAGTACGATTATGTATATGGGGAAGCTCATAGAAAGCATGAAGAGGATATACTTAGTCATATATATCAGTTTCGTAAAGGAAGACCTTTCCCTTCCATGACTAACAGAGTAGTGATGCTTGTTGATGATGGAAGTGAAACAGGTAGCAAGTTTATGACAGCACTTAAAACTATTTTGGTGCAAAACCCAAAGGCAGTTTATATTGCAGTTCCAGTTTTACCAAGTGATGTACTAGAACAGTTAGAAACCTTTGTAGATGATATCTTTTTTTTATATGATATAGATGATTATGTGGAAACAGCATTGTATTATGAAAAACTAGAAGATGTAGATGATGAAGTATTAGAAAAATTATTAGAGGAATAAAAATGAAATATGATGTAAAAGTTAATTTAGAAAATAGAGTAGAAGAGTATAGTTTTGGATATGTTGCAAAACAGGCAAATGGAAGTGCGTGGTTAAAATCTGGTAAGACAGTTATTTTAGCAACGGTTGTAATTGATGAAACAGAAGTAGTTGAGGATGATTTTTTACCACTTACCGTACAGTATATTGAAAAAACATATGCAGCAGGTAAAATTCCTGGAGGTTTTTTTAAGCGTGAAACAAAACCGAGTGATTTTGAAACTTTAACATCAAGAATAGTTGATAGAAGTTTACGCCCACTTTTCCCAAAAGGTTTTGGTCATCCGACACAAATTACTATTATGGTGTTTTCAGCAGATGTAGAATCTGATATGCAAGTGTTGGCTTTAAATGCGGCATCAGCTGCTTTATATGTTTCAGATATTGATATAAATAGGAGTGTCAGTGCTGTTCGTGCTGCAAAGGTTGATGGTAAATTGGTTCTAAATCCTACACTTTCACAACTCAAAGAATCGACACTCGATCTGTATCTCTCAGGTACTAAAGATGAGCTTTTAATGATTGAGATGCGTTCAATCGGTAGTGAAAAGATTGATGTTGAAGAGAGCTTTGAACCGATGCTTGATCCTATGATGGATCCTTCACTTGGCACGATTGTTATCGATACACATTGCTCTAATGCTTTGGCAGAAGATGAACTTATAGAAGTGCTTGATAAAACACAAAAAGTTCTTTTTGAATCAAATGTTGAGTATGAACTTGCCTTTGGAATATATCAAAAAGAGATTAAACCTTTAACACTTAAAAAAGATGAGCTTAATCTTGAGATGGTTGAGTATCTGAAACAAAACCATCTTGAAGATATTAAAAATGCAATGAACCAAATGGCAAAGTCTGAACGATCGACAGCACTTCGTGAACTTCGCAAACAAATCATCGCACACAAAGAGGAGTGGGCAGATGTTCATAATGAATTAGCACTGAAAAATGCTATAGAAGCTGTGAAAAAAGAGCAGGTTAGAACTCAGATACTTAAAGAGAAAGTGCGTGCTGATGGAAGAGCACTTGATGAGGTTCGTCCAATTACCATTGATACAAATATACTTCCAGCAGCACATTCCTCATGTCTGTTTACTCGTGGTCAAACTCAGGCCTTGGTTGTCCTTACTGTGGGTGGACCAAAAGATGCACAGATGTTTGAATCACTGACAGATGATGGTACTCAAAATGAGAACTTTATGGTTCACTACAACTTTCCAGGTTTCTCTGTTGGTGAAGCATCCCCAGTGATGGGCACAAAACGTAGAGAACTTGGGCATGGAAATCTTGCAAAACGTGCATTAGAGCCTATTATAAACCTAGATGGGCAGACAGTACGTTTGGTTTCTGAGATATTGGAGTCCAATGGTTCTTCATCAATGGCTACAGTATGTGGTGGTTATATGGCGCTACGTGCCGCAGATATCGATACGAGTGATACAGTTGCTGGTATCGCTATGGGGATGGTAAGTGATGGTGATGAGTATGCGATTCTTTCAGATATCATGGGACTAGAAGATCATGATGGAGATATGGATTTTAAAGTAACAGGTTCTAAAGATGGTATCACTGCGATGCAAATGGATATTAAACTTGGTGGTATCTCATTAGATATTTTAAAAGAAGCTCTTTATCAGGCAAAAGAGGGACGTAGTCATATCATAGATATTATGCTTGAAGCTGAGGAGAAAATAGAGTTTAATGACGGAGTGCTTCCTTCAACTGAACTATTTCATATCGATCCAGGTTTTATTGGGGAGATTATTGGTCAAGCTGGAAAAAGTATTCGTGAGATTATAGAGAAGTTTGAAGTAGCGATTGATATTGATAAAAAAGATGGTAAAGTAAAAATTACTGGTACAAATAAAGAGGGTGTCAAAGGGGCTAAAGAACATATTCACAAAATAGTCAATGCTCCTAAAAAAGAGAAAATCAAGTATGAAGTTGGTGGTATTTATGAAGGTGAAGTGAAACGTATTGTAGATTTTGGTGCATTTGTTGAACTTCCAGATGGTACTGATGGGCTTGTTCATATCTCTAAAATATCCAAAGAGAGAGTAAATGATGTTCATGATGTCTTACATGAAGGGCAAAAAGTAAAAGTTGAGATTTTAGAGTTTAAAGGCAATAAAATCTCTTTGGCTATCGCTGAGTAGTTTAAACTATATTTTATAAGATTTTGTCTATAATTCGCCTATCAATTTCTAGTAGGGAAATCTAGGCATTTATGTTTAGGTTGCTTCATGATAAAAAATGAGGTTACGCTATCCGAACGGATTGTAATTATTTATTAAGGAAACATTTATGAAAAAAATTCTTTTTCTTTTAGTAGCTCTTTCTGCTGCTGTATTCGCAAATGAAGGTGAAGTTGCTAACCAAACTCTTAAAGCTTACTCTATGATCGCTGCTGGTCTTGGTCTTGGTTTAGCTGCTCTTGGTGGAGCTATCGGTATGGGTCATACTGCTGCTGCTACAATCGCTGGTACTGCAAGAAACCCAGGTTTAGGTGCTAAACTTATGACTACAATGTTCATCGCATTAGCAATGATTGAAGCTCAAGTTATCTATGCACTAGTAATTGCGTTAATCGCACTTTACGCTAACCCATATTTAGGATAATCTTTTCAAGATTAACTAAATATACCTCATACAGTCTGATTTTTCAGACTGTATTTTTTAACTACACAACGTGCGATCGTGGTGGAATTGGTAGACACGCTATCTTGAGGGGGTAGTGCCAGTAGGTGTGGGGGTTCAAATCCCCCCGATCGCACCATCTTTTTATTTACTCTATAGCTTATATCTCTTCATTTTTCCATGCATTAATAGCTTGTGTTAAATCTTCAAATCCATCAGATTTTCCAATAATGAATAT
Source organism: Sulfurimonas sp. (assembly GCA_027068455.1). Taxonomy (GTDB): domain Bacteria; phylum Campylobacterota; class Campylobacteria; order Campylobacterales; family Sulfurimonadaceae; genus Sulfurimonas. The sequence goes on along the minus strand of JAMOSN010000119.1, from coordinate 7,282 downwards.
TTCATCAAATATATAACATACAACTTGTCTGCTTAGTGGATCAAGTAAAAATACACACTGCTCATTTACATTATTCGTATTGGTTGAGAGTACTCTCATATTATCAATTTCATCACCCACTTGTACTATCGTATCATACTCTACATTAAGTAGTTTTTTGCCATCACTGTAATAACTTGCCATTTTGATTCACTTTTTTAGTATAATTCTATCAAAAAGAAAGATAATGATGAAGTCTGTATTATTTGTATGTTTGGGAAATATCTGTCGTTCCCCTTTGGCTGAGGGTATAGCACGCGATATTGTACAAAGAAAAAAATTAGATGTAGAAGTGGATTCTTGTGGTACAGGGGATTGGCATATAGGGGAACACCCTTGTGAAAACTCCGTCAAGGTAGCTAAAATGCACGGTATTGATATCTCAATGTTGGTCTCCAGACAAATAACACGCAACGATTTAGAACATTTTGAGATGATAGTCGCACTCGATAGCAAAAACTATGATGATTTAAAAAGAATGGGTGCAAAAAATCTTTATAAACTTGGTGATTTTGGTTATGATGGTGTTGATGTACCTGATCCTTACTTTTTTAATGGATTTAAAGGGTTTGAAAAAGTTTATGAGATGATACATGTTTGTGTAAATAACCTTTTTGAGATAAAATTTGGACTATAAGGGATTTAAATATGAAAATAGCAAATAATATTACCGAATTGGTAGGAAATACACCACTTGTAAGGTTAAATATACCATCACAAACAACAGGTGCAACCATACTTGGTAAATGTGAATTTATGAATCCGACATCTTCTGTAAAAGACAGGATTGGGATGAATATGATTCGTCGTGGTATGGAGAGTGGTCTTATAAAAGACAATACCATCATCATTGAGCCAACAAGTGGTAACACAGGGATCGCCTTAGCTGCAAATTGTGCTGCGTTGGGTTTTGAGCTTATTTTAACAATGCCAGACTCTATGAGTGTTGAGCGACGAAACCTTTTAAAGGCACTAGGTGCAAAGTTGGTTCTAACACCTGCTGCACAAGGGATGAAAGGCTCAATTAGCAAAGCTCAAGAGTTACAACAGAGTATGGATAATGCCATCATATTACAACAGTTTCAAAACCCTGCAAACCCTGAAATTCATGAACTGACCACTGCCAAAGAGATACTAGCAGATACAGAGGGTGATATAGATGCTTTTGTGGCAGCAGTTGGAACAGGTGGTACATTGACAGGGACATCCCATGTTTTAAAGCAGCATAATCAAAATATTGCAATTTTTGCAGTTGAGCCAAAAGATTCGGCAATCTTATCAGGAGAAACTCCATCTCCCCATAAAATTCAAGGAATAGGTGCTGGATTTATTCCCGATATCTTAGATACTTCTGTTTATGGTGCAATCATAAAAGTGAGTAACGAAGATGCTATTGCAACAGCAAAAATGTTGGCACAAAAAGAGGGACTCTTAGTTGGTATATCTTCAGGTGCCAATGTATTTGCTGCCATGGAGGTTGCAAAAAAAGAGGAGTTTGTGGGAAAAACGATTGTCACAATCTTATGTGATACAGGTGAGCGATATTTAAGTACAGAACTTTTCAGTGAAGTATAAATTTTTAGAAACTATCAAAATTTTAGATGGTAGAATCTACCATCTTCCTTACCATCAGTTGCGTGTTGATAATGTTTTTAGAGCATATAAGAGAGACAACACGCAACAGCTCAAAGAGCTTTTAGAAAATGTTCCATCACAAGGGCTTTTTCGATGCCGTGTTGTTTATGATGTTGATGGAGATTTTCAATATGAATATATCCCATATAAAAAAAGACTTATCAATCGTTTAAAGATAGTATATAACAATGATTTAGTATATGATAAAAAGTATAACGATAGAAAAGAGATAGAAGACCTTCTTAAACAAAAAGGGGAGTGTGATGATATCCTGATTGTCCAAAACGGCTTGTGTACAGATACCTCCATCGCAAATGTAGCTTTTTATGACGGGAAGCGATGGTTGACGCCAAAAAAACCACTTTTAGAGGGAACAACAAGAGCAAGACTTTTACAAGAGGGGTTTTTACATGAAGCAGATATTGAACTTTCTTCCGTAAAATCTTTTCAAAAGATGGCACTGATGAATGCAATGATAGATTTTGATATAATTGCACAAGACAATTTAGAGGATATAATGTGTTAGAAGATATAGTACAAGACAGAGATTTCGCTCAGTTAATGAAAAAAGATATGATTGAGCTTATGGTGCTCTTTTTTGAAAAGAACCAAAACTTTGGTATTTTATGTAAAATAGAAGATGTGAGTTTTCATCCAGAACTTCCCCCTGAGATTACTCAGGAGTTTCGCCCTTTGACACTCTTTTTTTTAGCGGGTTATACTTTTGAAACAGCCCGTATTGAAGAGAATTATCTTATATTTGAAGCAGGTTTTGGAACGAATAATATCGGTAGTGTTGTCACAGTACCACTTTTGAGTATTTTACAGATTATTATTGATGAAACACCTGTTTTTATCAATATATCATCTTATGTTGAGAAAGAGGAAACAAAAAGTGCAAAGATTGATGAGGATGGAGTGAAAAACTCCATGGCATCTTTTTTAAATAATCCAGAAAATGCTAAATTTTTAAAATAGCATTTCTGGTGTTTTTATACTTTGTTTAAAGAGAGTAGATAGTTTACAACGTTATCTACAAAAGCATCGTGCTTTCTCTCTTTTGAGTAAGCGATGTAAAAATTACGCAGGATTTTATGGTTTTTAAGTCTGCCTTCAAAGAGTCTGCCACTATCTATCTCATGTTTGATAACATGACGAGACATAATGGATACAAGTGGTCTCTCGGCATTGGCATCAGCATTTAAAATAGTCTCTTTTATCGCTGTTGGAGATGCTAGAACACCTAAAACATTAAAGTTGTTACACTGTACACCCATCTCCTCAAACACTTCACTTGTAAGGCGTCTTGTATGGGAGTCCTCATTACGACATATCCAATCAAATTCATGTAAATCATTAGCATTAAGGTATTTTTTAATAGGTTGGTTAGAAAAAACAACAAGCTCATCTTCCACCCATTCTCTATAGATGATACCATCTCTAAATACAGGTGATTCAATCAGAGCTACATCAATTTTTTTATCTTCGAGCTGATCTATGATATTGGAAGATAAATCAACATTCATAAACACTTCATTATCAATACGTTTTTTAATTTCACCTAAGTAGTTAGGAAGTACATAGTTTCCAATAGCAAAAGAGGAACCCATCACAAAAGTAAACTCTTTGTTAATGATTTTCAAAAGCTCTTTTTCAGAATTTTGAATCGCTTTTTCAAGTTTTGTAGCAATACGGTAAAGATCTTCACCCTCTTTGGTCAGTATAATACCATTTTTCTTTCTGTCAACTATCTTTGTATCAAGATAGTCTTCTATAAATTTAATCTGCTGTGTCACAGCTGGCTGAGAAATGCCGAGTTTTGCTGATGCTTTGGAGAAACTTTTCTCTTTTATAACCATCAAGAATGTCTGTAATTTAGCAAAATCTTTTAACATAATAATTCCTATAAGTAATAATAATAACAAAATTATAACTCATAATTATAATTATTGCAATAGTTTTGTAATAATTTTAGCTTTTTTTGTTATAATATTCATAACTTACGAAGATAGTGGACACAATGGAAAAAATATTTGAGAGATTAAATGAGTCACAAAAGAGTGCTGTTTTACAAACAGAGGGTCCTGTTTTAATACTTGCAGGTGCGGGAAGCGGTAAGACTACGACGATAGTTTCACGGCTTGCGTATTTGATAGAGGGGGTAGGGATTCCTGCTTCAAATACCTTAACCCTTACCTTTACAAATAAAGCAGCCAAAGAGATGAAAGAGCGTTCTATGGCAATGATAGAAAATGTACAATATCCTCCTCTTCTTTGTACTTTTCATAAGTTTGGCTTATTGTTTCTTAAGTTTAACATCCATCTGCTTAATCGTAAAAATAACTTTGTTGTTATTGATACTGACGATAAAAAGAAGATTTTAAAAAAAATAAATGCTGATTTGCCACTTCCTTTGGTTGCTAGTGAGATATCTCGTTATAAAAACTCTCTTATGAGCCCAGATGATGCTTATAAACAGGCTGAAGTGTTTCATTATCAACAAATTGCCGAGGTTTACAAAGAGTATGAAGTTTATTTGGCAGAAAACAATCTCGTGGATTTTGATGACTTAATAGCTTTGACATATAAACTGCTTGATGAGAATGAAGAACTTGCACAAAAGACTTCACAGCGTTATCAGTATATTATGATTGATGAGTATCAAGATACCAATGAATTGCAACTCAAACTTTTACAAAAGCTATGTTCTTCCCATACCAACATTTGTGTAGTTGGGGATGATGATCAGTCTATTTATGGCTGGCGTGGAGCGCACATACGTAATATTATGGAGTTCGATGAAGATTTTCTTGGTGCAAAAATTTTTAAACTTGAAGAAAATTATCGTTCCCGTTCTCCTATTTTAAAAGTTGCCAATGCCTTGATAGAACATAACCGCTCCCGTCTTGGAAAAAAACTTATAGCGACTCGTGGTGATGGTGAAGAGGTAAGTGTTCTTAATTCCAATGATGAGAATGAAGAGGCAAAAAAAATAGCAATAAAAGTGCAAAAACTACTCGATAGCGGTGTACGTGCTAAAGAGATAGCTATCCTTTACCGTGTCAATGTACTGAGCCGCTCGATTGAAGAGGGTTTAAACAGAGCAGGGATAGGTTACAAACTTGTTGGTGGTTTGCGTTTCTATGACCGTGCAGAAGTCAAAGATCTTATCTCATACATTAGAGTTATTGCGAACAAACATGATGATTTCTCTTTAAAAAGAATTTTAAACAAACCAAAAAGGGGGCTTGGCAAAGCGAGTTTAGATAAAATTGAACTTGCAGCGCATGAGAAAGGCTCATCTCTTTTTGCTTACCTTGAAAACGCATCTTTGGCTGAGTTGGAGAGTTTGGTAAAGAAAAAAAATGCAGCAACACTTAAGAAGTTTATAACAGATATCACGACAGTAGCAAAGATAGCAGAAGAATCGACATATGAGTTTATCGATGCCCTAGAAGAGACATTTGCTTTAAAAACGATTTATGCCAACACGCAAGATGCACAGGAACGTATTTTTAATATGGATGAGTTTTATGGACTGTTTCGTGACTATATCAAAAACAATCCAGAAGCAACACTGGATGAGTTTTTAAATGAACTCACACTTCAAAGTGATCAAGATCAGGTAGAGGGTGAGTCTATTTATATGATGAGTATCCATGCTTCCAAAGGGCTTGAATTTGAGCATGTCTTTGTGATAGGGATGGAAGAGGGGTTCTTACCACTTATAGGAGAGGGAAGTGATCTTGAAGAGGAACGACGTCTTGGATATGTTGCTTTTACCAGAGCAAAAGAAACACTTACGCTTTCCCATGCAGCAAGCCGTTTTTATAAAGGGCGTAGAAGTGATTTGGTAAAGAGCCGCTTTTTCAATGAAGCTGGACTTTGTGATGGTTCGTTAATCGTAGAGAAAAATACAGCTTTTAAAAAAGGTGACTTGGTGCGTCATAAAATCTTTGGAACAGGGCGTGTGACAGGGGTGAGTAAAAGTGGTCGTGAATTTAAACTCCAAATCAATTTTGCTGGAACAAAAAGAGATATACTAGCATCGTTTGTGGAGCGTTTATGAATCGGCTTTTTGTAGCATACAAACCAAGTGGTATAGGTTCAAACAAATTTCTCTATACACTGAAAAGAAAGTACAATGATAAAAAGGCAGGCTTTGCAGGAACATTGGATCCTTTTGCAAAAGGGGTGCTTTTAGTAGGTTTTGGCAGCCATACAAAACTGTTCCGTTTTTTAAACAAAACACCAAAAAGATACAGAGCAACACTGTGGCTTGGGGCTTGCAGTGATTCTTTAGATATTGATATGGTGACAAAAGTTGAAAATGTGAACGAATGTTCTCTAGACGATGTACAACATGCAGTGAGCTCTTTAGAGGGGAAGTTGGAATATGAACCACCCATTTTCAGTGCTAAAAGAATCAATGGTGCGAGAGCTTATGATCTGGCTCGTCGAGGTGAAAAAGTGGTTCTTAATACTATCAACTCAACCATTTATGAGATGAAGCTGCTTCATTATTGCCACCCTTTTATCACCTTTGAAGCAACTGTGAGTGAGGGGACATATATTCGTTCACTGGGAAAGATGATAGCCAACAAGCTGGGTGTTGCGTGTGGAAGTTTGAGTATGCTGGAGCGACTTAATGAGGGGCAGTTCTTTTACGAGAATGAGAAGCCCATCGATATAAAATCAGCTTTGAATATCCCCAAAAACTTCTATTTTGGCAATCAGGAGAATGTTGATTATGGAAGAGTTCTTGCTTTAGAAGATTTTAAAGTACAAGAAGAGGGTACCTATTGGCTTGATAATGGTAAAACGATTTCTGTTATCACCATCAAAGCCAATAAAGTAAAATATGAATTAGGAAGAATAGAATGTTAGTGCTTGCAAGAAAAACAGATGAATCTATAGTTATCGGTGATAATATTGTTGTCAAAGTGGTTTCGATTGAAAATGGTGTGGTCAAACTTGGTATAGAAGCACCAAAAGATATCACAATTATGCGTAATGAACTCATCGAAGAGGTCAAAGCTAGTAATCAGGCTGCATTAAAAGGTGCAGATAAAGAGGACTTAGCAACACTCAGTCAGATGTTTGGACATTAAAAGAGAAGTGTATGAAGCAGTATAAAGCGTATGCAAAAGTTAATATTTTTCTTAAAATTACAGGTACTCGAGGGAGTTATCATGAGATTATCTCCCGTTTTATGAAAGTACCTACCCTCTTTGATACCTTGAGTTTTGTGCCAAAAACAACAGATGAATCATTTGAGATTTTAGGGGATTTTTCTTGTAACACGCAACAAAACACCATCTACAAAGCATATACAGCACTGCAAGAGATGATAGCATCTGCGTCTCTTGCAAAACTTATGCAAACCTATGCCATCAAGGTTGACAAACGGATACCAGCTTTTGCAGGTTTAGGAGGTGGCAGTAGTGATGCTGCTACATACCTTAAGATGTGTAATGAGGTTTTACACCTTGGGTTGAGTTTGGATGAGCTCTCAGAGATAGGGTTGCGTGTTGGTGCAGATGTGCCATTTTTTATCTATAACTATGAGAGTGCGAATGTAAGTGGCATAGGGGAGGTTGTTGAGAAG
>JAMOSN010000118.1 GCA_027068455.1 Sulfurimonas sp. | reverse complement strand
TGTACATTTCCTCTTGGATTCAAATCAGCAACAATCTTCATATATTTTGGTTTTAGTTTCTCTTCTAAAACCCCATAGATCTCATTTGCAGAGTTTTCATGACTTATATGTCTGTCTCTAAAAGAATTGATATAGAGCTTGATAGCTTTTAACTCTACAACCCACTTATCTGGAGTATATTCCAAATAGATTGTTGCATAATCTGGATATCCGCTTCGTGGACAAAGGCAAGAAAACTCTGGCAATGTCATCTTGATGAGATACTCCCTTTCATGTTCATTTGGCCAGATCTCTAAATCTTTTTCTACATCAAACTCTGCTACTATTTTTTCACCGTATTTCATTTTCTTTCCTGTTTATTTTCTAAATCTGACAAATATTTGCCCTGAATATAATCGATTTTGTACTCTTTTGCCAATTCATAAGCCGCTTGAGTCTCAATATTTTTTATCCATGTCTTTATACCTTTAGAGTGTGCCATGGTACAAAAACCCTCTATAACACTTCTGTGTACTTGTAATCTTTCCTCTTTGGAATAATAGGTATCAAATCTAACTGCATCTACTGGCAGTTCTCTTAGATATAAAAAACTTGTATGGATAGATCCTAGTCTGTCTATTGCAAAAGTAATCCCTAATGATTGCAAAGATTCTATAATACGTTTATATTTGCTAATATGTGAATAATACTCCATTTCACTTAATACAAACATTATTTTTACATTGTTTTGTTCCAAAATCTCTTTAACACGCAACAAAAAAGTATCATTTCTTAAAGATGTTGGAGAGATATTAATTGCACAGCGTACATCATTATTGTGACATTTTTGTGCAATATCTTCTAAAACCATAAGATCAAAATCTATTCCTAGCCCTAATTTGTTAATCACTTTTAAGTATGTTTTTGGAAAGATCATCTTTGTATCGGTTTGAAGTTTAATAAAACACTCCCTTAAAACAACTTCACCATTTTCAAAGATATCCTGAGACATAGTGATGAGACTTTTATTTTTGATCGCTTTTATCACAGAGGCTTCTAGTTCATTTGGATTTATCTCTTCTGTTTTAAATCCGTTTTTTGAATCTTTGTTTTTTTCAAGCTCTTCAAAGAGATACTCCATCAAATAATCAAGATCTTGAGAGTAGTGTGTATCTACGATGGCAAAAGAGAGTTTTACCTCAATATTATCAACTTTAAAATCACTGAATGTTAAACATAACATATCGATTGTATGAAGATATTTATCGTGTGAGCCCTCCAAACCTATAATGAAATCTCCCCCTTTTATATGTCCAATAGGGAAATTTTCAATATTCTCTTTTTTAAAATAAGCAGCCAACGATTTTACAACCTCTTGTAAAACTTTATCACCGTTTTTGATACCGTAAATATTATTGATATCACTGAGATTATCTATACTTATGAGTATAAGTGTGTACTCTTTTTTATTTTGTATCTCTTTTTTTAAGTATTCATATAAATATTCACGACTAAAAGTTCCACTGATATCATCTGTGATTTTAACCTTAAAACCGTTGTAGATAAGATAAAAAATAAAATAGATACTCACTAAAACAAGCAAAACAGCTTCACTGAAAAAAGAGCTTTGCAATGTTTTATAATTTGAGATAAGTGTATGAGAAATAAAAGCGATAATAAGAGCAAAAATAGGAAGTCCCATTCTAAGTGCCAACTTAAAACGGTATTCCCTCTCTTTTGTTTGTGGCAGTAACATTAAAAACTTTTACACATCAAGATGTTTTACATCTTTTGCGTGTGTTTCTATATAGTTTCTACGAGGTTCAACCTCATCACCCATAAAGAGTGTAAACGCATCTGAAGCAGCTTCAGCATCTTCAATGGTAATCTGCAAAAGAACACGGTTTTCTGGAGTCATCGTTGTTTCCCAAAGTTGTTCAGGATTCATCTCACCAAGACCTTTATAGCGTTGGATATATGCACCTTTTTTCGCATACTCTTTGATATCATTAAGAACTTCTAAAATATCTTTCTCAAAAGAGATATCCCACTCCTTGATTTTTCTATATACAAAATCAGCTTCTGCAAAATGTGGAGCTGAAAAGAGTTCATCATTAATAAGCAACTCCTCCATACCACCTTCAGTTTGCACAAAAAGATGAATTTCATTGCTTTCTTCATTGATTGTATAGGTTAAGATGTTGTTGTTGATAGATTCTAAAAATTTCTTTATCTCTTCAAACATACTTTTTGCATCAAGTGATATCAAGTCTGGATTTTCAATAAAATGACGAATAAGTTTTACCAAAGAGTAACGTCGTTCTAATGCTTCTAAAGAGTGTGCATAGTGATCAACCATTTTGAAGTATGCCACCAAATCATTATGACCCACTCCATCAACCTCCAACGATTCAATCCCGTTTTCAATCAAGTAGTCATTCATCGCACGGTCATCTTTAAAATAAATCTCTTTTTTCTTACCCTTTGTATAACGGTAAAGTGGTGGTTGTGCCAAATAGAGATACCCTTTTTCCACAATATCACGGAAATATCTAAAGAAGAAAGTAAGAAGAAGTGTTTGAATATGGCTACCATCAACATCCGCATCAGTCATAATGATAATCTTGTGGTAACGAAGTTTCTCTTCATTATACTCCTCACCAATACCACAACCCATCGCAGTAATCATATTTTTAATCTCATCTGACTTTAAAATCTTGTCAAGGCGTGCTTTTTCAACATTTAAAATCTTACCTTTAAGTGGTAAAATAGCTTGAAAAACACGATCACGACCCATTTTTGCAGAACCTCCAGCAGAATCCCCTTCCACCAGATAAAGTTCACAGATAGATGCATCTTTACTTTGACAATCAGCAAGTTTACCAGGAAGTGTTCCTACACTCATCGAGTCTTTTCTACGCGTTAACTCTCTTGCTTTTTTTGCAGCTTCACGACCACGAGCAGCCATAAGAGCTTTTGAAACAATCGCTTTTGCCTCAATAGGATTCTCTTCAAAATATTTACTCAATATCTCATAGGTTTGTTTTTGTACAAGTGGACGTACATAAGTGTTTCCAAGTTTCCCTTTGGTTTGTCCTTCAAACTGAGGCTCAGGTACACGACAAGAAACGATGGCGATAAGTCCCTCACGAACATCTTCACCAGAGATTTTAACATCTTTCTCTTTTGCTGCACCGTTTTGGGTATTATAGTTTGAAATAACACGTGTTAAACCTGCACGAAATCCAGCTTCATGAGTTCCACCGTTTGGAGTACGAATATTATTAACAAAAGATGCAAGTTTCTCTTCATAGGAATCGTTATACATCAAAGCGATATCAAACTCTATATCTTCCACTTTTGCTGAAAATGAATAAACATTACAAACTGGAGTTCTTTTATTCATATCTTCAACATATTGAGCTATACCACCTTCAAAATGGTATAGCTCTTTTTTACCTGTGCGTTCATCATTGAATTTTATAGAGATAAAAGGGTTAAGGTATGCCAGTTCTTTAAATCTTTTTGCTAAATAATCGTATTCAAAAGTAACAGTTTCTGTAAATATGGAAGGATCAGCAGCAAATTTAATGGTAGTTCCAGTCTTGCGTGTTGTTCCTGTAACCTCAAGAGGTCCTTGAGGGATTCCCATCTTAAAATGTTGTTCATGAATCTTGCCATCACGATAAATGGTCATATGAAGATCTGAAGAGAGTGCATTTACAACTGAAACACCAACTCCGTGAAGTCCACCTGAAACTTTATAAGTATCTTTGTCAAACTTACCACCAGCATGTAGTACAGTCAAAACAACAGTAGCAGCACTCATATTTTCAGTAGGGTGCATATCAGTTGGAATACCACGACCATTATCGCTTACTTGACAATAGCCATCTTTGGTAAGTGTTACTGTAATAGTGTCACAATATCCTGCCATCGCTTCATCTATAGAGTTATCGATAACTTCATAAACCAAGTGATGTAAACCACGATGTCCTGTATCACCGATATACATACCAGGACGTTTTCTAACAGCTTCGAGTCCTTTTAAGACCTTAATATTACCAGCGCCGTAATTTTCCATTCATACTCTCCAGTTGCCATTTTGGCATAATTGGAGATATTTTATCGAAAATTAACTAAAAATAAGTTTTAGAAGTGTTTAAGGGTATTAAAAGAGGGATAAAACCTATAGTTTTAGATAACTATAGGCATAACAACAGTGATAAAATTTTCATCACTTAAAATGAAAGGAAGATTCCCTTCATTGAGTCCAATGGTAAATTCACTGGAGTTTATAGAGTTTAAAAAATCAAGCAGATATCTTGAATTGATAGCGATGGTAAAAGGTTCATCAAAACCTGTTGCGTGAGTAATCTCTGTTTTGGCTTCGATATTATCATCACTTAAACTTTCAAAAATGATAAGATCATTATGAAATATGATTTTAACATCATTAGAGATTGTAGTGATCTGTTTAATAGCATCTATCATAATAGCTTTTGGTAAAACTAAGTTATGAGCAATCTCTTTTGGAATGATTCGTGAATATTCAGGGAATTTACCATTAATGAGTTTTGTAAAGAATGTATATTGTTCAGAGTGGATGATTAGATTTGTTTCATCATAGTAAAGTTCGATATTGTCAAAGAAGAGTTTTTGGATTTCAACAATTGCTTTTTTTGGAATAATCAAAGAGAGTTCATTATCACTTTGGTTATTGATAGTAACAACAGCCAAACGTCTCGTATCTGTAGAAGCAAAATTGATAAGATCTGTTTTAATATCTATAAGTGCACCATTGAGTTCAAATTTAGGGTTGTTTGTATCAATAGCAGGTGTAATTTTTTTGAGTGATTCTATAAGAGTATGAGATTCTATAGATATTCTAGGTTTTCCTTCATATGACGGAAATTCTGGAAATTCATTGTATGAAAAAGTTGGAAGCTTGAAATTTGAATGTGATTGTGAAATATGTAAAATATTGTTTTTTACTTCTAAGTCAATGTTACCATCTTTTAAAATACGAACAATATCTAAAAACTTTTTACCATTGGCAGTAATACTTCCATCTTCGATAATTGTAACATTCTCTACACTCACTACAAAACCTATCTCATAATCTGTAGCTTTAAGAGTCAGTTTATTGTTAGATGCGTTTAGATAAATGTGTGAAGTGATTTGAGAAGTATCCTTTTTTTCAAGAAACGGACTTGCGTGTACAAGGATGTTTTCAAGTATAGACTTTGATATGGTAATTTTCATCTTTTAAATCCCTATATATATTATATAATTTTAGTACGTAGTAGTAAGTGTATGTGAATAAGTGAAAACTCTTTAAAAACACTTACTACAGGTATTTTAACGATGTGATGAAGCTTTGGAGTACTATTCACATCTATTCACTTTTACAATTATATCTTTTTTTATTCCATTTTCTAAGTAAACTTAAGAAGCTGATGTTATTTTATTGGTCAATTCATCTATTTTTGTTTTAAAATCTTCATCATCTTTAATCAAATCGTTGATTTTTTTAATGGTATGACTTATGGCTGTATGATCTTTCATCCCAAAATACTGAGCAAGCTGTGGCATGGTATGTTGGGTAAGCTCACGAGATATATAGATGGCAATACGACGAGCATAAACAATATTTTTACTACGCCCTTTTGATTTGATTTCACTTGGTTTAATATTAAGATCTTTTGCAACCACTTCTGTAATGGTATCCATCGTAAGGTTTTGGCGATTCTCTTTGAGTTGATCTTTTAAAACATTTTTGGTAAATTCTAAGTCGATATCGACATGCATAAGTTGAGAGTAAGCATGGAGTTTGGAAAGGATTCCCTCTATCTCACGAACATTAGAATCAATAACTGTTGCAATGTAGTTTACTATCTCCTCATCAAGCTTAATTTTGTTAATTTCACATTTTTTCTTGATAATGGCTATTTTTGTTTCTAATTCAGGTGGTTGAATATCAGCAACAAGTCCCCACTCAAATCGGCTTTGCAGGCGTGCTTCAAGACCACCTATCTTTTTGGGATGTTTGTCCGCTGTTAAAATAATTTGTTTGCCAGCACCTTTGAGTGCTTCAAAGGTATGGAAAAACTCCTCTTGAATACCCTCTTTGTTACTTAAAAACTGGATATCATCGATAAGCAAAACATCACATTTACGATATTTTTCCTGAAAACGCTCCATCGTTTTGTTACGAACATGGCGTATAAAATCATTAAGGAACTGCTCAACAGTGGTGTAGATAACCACCTTGCCTTCATTTTGAAACACATTACCAGCTGCTTGCATCAAGTGGGTTTTTCCAAGACCAACCCCACCGTAGATAAAAAGGGGATTATAAACCTTTCCAGCATTTTCACTGACACTTTTTACCGCTGCATAGGCAAACTGGTTACTTCCACCTACCATAAAGTTGTCAAAGGAGTAAGAGGGGTTTAAAAGTGAAGAGTTTGGTTTTACTTCCGCTTTTATTTTTGTTTTTTGTTTCTCTTGAGTTGTATTTTTGAGTGTGATTCTAACAGTTACTTTGTTGCCAGATTTAATCTCAAAAAGGTGTGCTATTTTCGCACTGTATTTGTTTTTAATCCAATTGACCACAAGTGCATTGGGTGCATAAAAAATTGCCAAATCGCTGGTTGATTTTTTTGTATCGTAAGTGAGATGTTGAATATAGCGTTTATATTCTATCTCGGTAATCTCATCTTTGAGCGCTTCAAGTACTTCTTTTCCTATATTCACATATTTGCCTAGTTAAAAAATTAATATGTGAATAGTACTATGATTATCCATAAAATAGGGTTAAAAGAATGTGAATAACTAAAAAGGGTTGTGTGATGAACTTTATAAAATTATAATAATTGGTATAATTAGCCCAAGAAAAAAATATTTGGAATATTATGGCAAAAACGATTTTAGGTATAGATCCAGGAACACGCAATATGGGGTATGCACTTATCTCTTTTGATAAAGGAAAAATTGCTTTGATTGAAGCTGGACTTATTAAAATGAAAGCTGAAAACTTGCAGTTTCAAATACCTCAGATGGTGGAGGGATTGGATACTATTTTTGCCAAACACTCCATTGATGAAGTGGCAATGGAGGATATCTTTTATGCACACAATCCTGCAACAACCATTAAGCTTGCCCAATTTCGTGGAGCTATTATGTTAAAACTACTTCAAGAGTTTGGGCAGTTTCATGAATATACCGCACTGCAGGTGAAAAAAGCACTTACAGGCAAAGCAAAAGCTCAAAAAGAACAGGTCGCTTTTATGGTAAAGCGCCTTTTACATATAAAAAAAGAGATAAAACCACTTGATATCTCTGATGCGATGGCAGTTGCCATTACCCATTCACAAAGGATGAAACAGATATGAGATTTTTTATACTATCTTTCTTTTTTACAACTGTTGTATTTGCAAATATAACATTAGAAGAAGCTTGGCAAAAAGTGCAACAAAACAATAGTGGAATCAAAGCTTCACAAACTGATACCACATCGGCAAAACATAAAAAAGAATCAGCAAAATCGATGTATCTACCATCAGTATCTCTTATTGGCAGTTATACCCATATGGATAAACCAATCGATATTGATACAAGTGGTGTGGCAAAATTGATGGCTTCACTTCCCATTCCTATTTCTTTTCCATCCTCTGTAGATCTTTCAAAACAGGATGTTTTTTTAGCAGATTTGCAAGTGTTATGGCCACTCTATACTGGTGGAAGAATAGATGCTGCACAGGATATTTATGGTGCCAAGGTTGATGAGACCAAAGCGATGCTGGAGATGAAAAAAGATAAAGAGTTTTTAAAACTTGTAAAAACATACTATGGTGTTGTTGTGGCTGATGCTTTGTATAAAACGCGTCAAGAAGCGTATAGGGCACTTGAACTTCATTATGAGAATGCAAAAAAACTCAAAGAACAGGGGCAAATTGCCAATATTGAACTTTTAAACGCACAGGTAAAAATGGATGCTGCTGCAATTGAGCAGACAAAAGCTCAATATAAATATGAGATAGCATTGCAGGCATTTGCTCTTATGACCCATTCGCAACAAAAACCACTTTTTGGTATGCTTGTGAGTGATGTGAAAAAAGATCAAAACTATTATAAAGCCGAAACAACACGCAACTACCATGGATTAAAGGTATTTGATGCAAAAGCAAAACAGAGTGCTTCCCTTGTGAAAATCCAAAAAGCTGCTTATCTTCCAAGTGTTACAGGGTATGGAAACTATAACCTTTACAAAGACTCTTCCCCTTTAATGGAATCTCTGCCAAACTGGTTTGTAGGAGTTTTGGTAAAGATTGATCTACTCCAACGCAAAGACAGAGCCCAAGAGATTCAAATAGCTAAAATGACACAAAAAAAAGTGCATTATCTTAAAGCTGAGGCGGTTGAAAATTTAAAACTTCTTGTCGATAAAACATATAAAGAGATGCGCTCATATTTACAGGAGTATAACGATCTTGATTCATCTTTGGCATTGGCACAGGAAAACTACAAACTTAGAACCATCTCTTTTAAAGAGGGGTTGGCAACTTCAAGTGATGTGGTTGATGCGCAACTTTTTTTAGAAGGTGTCAAAACAAAACGTTTAAATGCTGCTTATAATTTTTTACTGAGCCTTTCACAATTATGTGTTTTAAGTGGTGAGAGGGAAAAGTTTTTTAGATATTAAAGAGAATTTTAGAGGTATTTTTCTATCGGAATCCATCGAGATATATTAGAGATGAGACGTCTAAAAAAACCAGCATCGGCATCATTATTGTGATGAATAATCGTTTTTCCATCTCTTTGTGTCTTCCAAATCACTTGCGTGTCCTCTTGAGGAATACAAGTTACGATACATTGCTGTGGAGCTCTTTTTTCAAGCCCAAGCTCATAAACATTTTTTAGTTGAATGACTTTGTAAAAAATCTCTTTTTCTATCTTTACCAACTCCTCTGAGTGTATAACTGCTACAACTTCTGTGTTGAGTTTAATGGAGCGTGGATCGAGGTTTGCAGAACCGATGATAAATATCTTATCATCTATAATCATGGTTTTTGCATGTAAAGAGCTTCTTGGTATCTTGCCTTTTCTGTAGGTTTGATTTTTGTAAATATATTCAAAAGAGTAAGGGCTGAGTTCATAAAGCTTTACACCCATTTTAATGAGCTTTTTCTGGTAGGGTGCATAAGCACCATAAACAGCAATGGCATCATTAGTAGCTAAAGAGTTTGTTAAAATTGTGATTTTCACACCCTTATCCAAAAGTTTTTCAATCCCTTTTATCATCTTTTTGTTTGGCATAAAATAGGGGTTAATGATAATGAGAGATTTTTTGGCACTGTTGACTATGGGGATGAGATGTTCACTCAAATGGGTTTTTGTATCCTCTTCACTTGCAGTTATTTTTGTAGGGATATCGTAATAAAGTTCGGCATATCCATAGATAAGTGGGATAGAGTTCATAATCATATAGTGTGAAAAATCTCTTTTGAGTACATCTTGGACATAGGCACTTGTTTCATACTCTTTAACAAGTCTGTTGATCTCCTTTTGAACCTCTTGGAGTGTATAAAGTTTTTCATCCTCTATCAAGGTTTCGATGGGAACTGAAATCTTAGAGTTCCAGTATGTTTCAAAAGAGTTGGAGGCTTCCGCTGCAAGTGGACCGATAGCTAAGATATCATTATCTATAAATATACGTTCATTATCTACAGCAAAGTAGATATTTTCAATATTTCTTCCCCCTAAAATAACAGCAGAATTGTCAGCAATGAAGAGTTTGTTATGCATTCTTCGACCAAGGGTATTAACATTGAGTGCAAGTTGCACCCATCCAAGGAGCTTTCTAAAATGTGTAGGGTTAAAGAGTTTTATTTCAATATTTGGATGGCGCGCCAAAGAGGCGATAATCTTGTCATCATCTCTTTCAAGTAAATCATCTATGAGAACACGTATTTTAACCCCTCTGTTGGCTGCATCTAAGAGTCTTTGTGTTATTGCTATGGAAGTTTCATCTTTTGCATAGATAAAATATTGCAGATCAAGGGTTTTTGTTGCTTTTTCAATAAGCTCTATTCTGGCACTAAAGGCATCATAATTATGTTCAAGTGGATAAAAACCTGTTTGTGGATAATGGGCAGATACATTGTCATCTGCTAAAAAATAAAGTGCATCAGAAGCATGAGAATATTTTTTAGAAATTACAGTTGTCTCTGTTGTATTGATATGTTTGGATGAACAAGCACTCAAAAAGACAAACACTACAAAGAGTACAGATTGAATAAGCATAAGAGAATCCCTTTTTTATGTAGTATAATTATAACAAAAATAGATTTGGAGATAAGATGTTAAAAATAAAAGCTGGTTTGGTTATTACTATTGTATTAGTAATGGCTTTGTTTGGATGGGTTGGATTTACATTTTATGAAGCATATCAACCCAAACCAGTTATTCTTCAAGGTGAGATAGATGCACAAACGTATAATATATCTTCAAAACTTCCTGGTCGTATAGCCAAAGTGTATGTGCATAAAGGTGATAGTGTTGAGGTTGGTGATGTTATCTTTAGTATAAACTCTCCTGAGGTAGAAGCAAAACTGGCTCAGGCTCAAGCAGCAAAAGATGCAGCAGCTGCACAAAAAGAACAAGCAGACAATGGTGCAAGAAAAGAGGAGATCCAAGCAGCTTATAACCAATGGCAAAAAGCAAAAGCAGCAGCAGATTTGATGCAAAAGACCTATAAAAGAGTTGCTTCTTTGTATGAACAGGGTGTTGTCTCAGAACAAAAGAGAGATGAGGTACAGACAAAATATAATGCAGCAAAATATACACAAGATGCGGCAAAACAACTTTATATGATGGCAAAAGAGGGAGCAAGAGTTGAAGTGAAAAAAGCAGCTGATGCCCAAGAGAGAGTTTATGTTGCCAAAGTGGATGAGGTGAAAAGTTATGTCAAAGAGACAAAAGCGTATGCTTTTCACAAAGGGGAGGTAAACTCTATACTTATTCACTCTGGTGAACTCTCTCCAAGTGGTTTTCCTGTTGTTGGTATAACAGATATGGATGATGTTTGGGCTCGTTTTGCGGTTCGTGAAGATTATTTGCAGTTTTTTCACAAGGGTGCAACACTTATGTTAAAAATCCCTGCATTGGGAGATGCAAGCTATCCGTTTGAAGTAAGTTATATATCTGTGATGGGAGATTTTGCAACATGGAGAGCGACTGAGAGTGGCAAAGGTTTTGATATGAAAACCTTTGAAGTGCATCTAAGACCTGTTGGCAAAATAAAAGGGTTGCGTGTTGGTATGAGTGTGTTAGTGGAGTTATAATGTTTGAAGGATTTTCACAGGCATTTATACAAGAACTTCAAGAGATAAAAAGGTCATACTATAAACTTTTTTTAATCACCCTTTTTCCCCTTTTGTGTTTTGGGCTTGTTATTGCTATTTTTTACAAAGGGGTAGCGTATGAGATGCCTGTTGTGGTTGTAGACAATGATAACTCGAAACTCTCAAGAAAACTTCTTTTTAACATCAATGCCTCCCCAACTATTGATATAGTTGCTCAAAAAACAGATACACACGCAGCTATGAAACTTTTACACTCTTCACAAGTGTATGCTGTGTTAGAGATTCCAAAACATTTTGCAAAAGATGTTTATCTTAAAAAACAGCCTTCACTTAATGTGATGCTCAACACGCAGTATATCCTTATAGGCAAGATATTAAAAGCTGCTCTTTTAGAGAGTGTCAGCTCAAGTGCGGCAGAGGTAGAGTTTGTCAATAACTTAACCCAAACAAAAAATCCAAAGAGTGCACTTGGTATGGTTGCTCCTGTGCAACTTTATGTTGTTGCTTTTTTTAACCAATATAAAAACTATTTTTATTTTCTTGTTTCAGCTCTTTTACCTTCGATTTGGCAAATTTTTATAGTGATAGCCACCATTGTGAGTTTTGGTTCTACATTTAAAGAGAAAAAGGAAAAGAAGTTTTTTGGCACGCAACATATAGGAGCAAAGATTGTTGGAAAAATGTTTCCCTATACCATTGCTTATATGATTTTGGGTGTTGGATATTTGTTTTATATCTATGGTTGTAAAGGGTGGTATTTTGAGGGCTCTTTTTTATTTATGGTGTTTGCTATGTTTGTTACTGTTATTGCGTATCAGGGTGTAGCGTTGTTGTTTTTTATAAGTGGGTTTGATTATGCCAGAACACTTAGTTTGGGTGCTGTCTATACTGCTCCAGCTTTTGCTTTTTTAGGAGTTACCTTTCCTATCTACAATATGAATGAGTTTGCTTTGTTTTGGAGAGATATGTTGCCTGTTTCTTATTTGATGGAGATTCAGATATCTCAAGCAAACTATGGAGCTCCTTTGGGAAGTGAACTTCATAAGATTGTAGCTCTTTTAATTTTTTGGTTGGTTTTTATCCCTGTTGTATGGAGAATAAAACAAAGGTTGCAAAGATGAGTTTTTTTGATGTCTTTAAGGGTGAGGCAAAACTCCTTTTTAGTGATATTGCCATAGTATTAACCATTTTTGGAGGGGTGATACTTTATTCATTTTTATATCCGCAGCCTTATCTTAAAGAGAGTGTACGTGAGCTTCCTATTAGTGTGGTTGATTATGACAAAAGTGATACATCTCGAAACTATATTTTTAACCTTGATGCAACACCACAGGTTAAGGTTATACGCCAAGATATGAATAAAAAGGATGCACTGGACGCTTTGGTTGCAAACAAAATCAAAGGTATTATTATTATCCCTGCTCATTTCAAAAAAGATTTGGCACTTGGAAAATCTCCAACAATCGCTCTTGGTGTTGATAACAGCTACTTTCTTATTTATGGTGGCGTGTTGGAAGCAACTTTGAAAACAACATTGACATATGCCGCTGGTATGAAGGTTGCCAATCTTTTAAAACAACAGTTACCACTAGCAAAGGCAAAAGAAGCTTATACCCCTTATTCCCTGAATGATATAGCTTTGTTTAACCGCTATAACTCCTATACGCAGTATGTTATACCTGCTGTTTTTATTTTAATACTGCAACAAACTATGCTTATTGGTATGGGTATTTTAGGTGGAGGTATCAATGAGCGTATAAGAAGAAAAGAAAAGGGTTATTTTGTTGATGCAGATGTTTGGCAGATCATAGTGAGTCGATGTATCCTTTTTGGAGGGATATTTTTTATCCATATGATCTACTATTTTGGTTTTTCTTTTACTTTTTTTGATGTGAGTCACTTGGCATCCATAGAAGATATATTGAAATTTGGTTTTGCTTTTTTAGCAGCATCACTTGCTTTGGGTATCTTTTTGGGCTCTATATTTACCTCAAGAGAGATTGCTACACCGGCAGTACTTTTTTCTTCACTACCGCTTGTTTTTAGTGCAGGGTTTGTTTGGCCTCTTGAAGCGATGCCTGAGTTTATAAGAGAGTTGGCACTTTTATCCCCGTCAACTCCAGCTATACAGGGGTTTTTAAAGCTTAATCAAATGGGTGCTGAGTTTTCAATGGTAAAAGAAAATTATGCCCTTTTATGGATACAGGTTTTGATATATATAATTTTAGGGTATTATTTTATGAGTAAAAACAAAAGGAAGATTGATGGCACAGTTTGAAAATGTAACAGTAAAAAAAGAGGCAAATATTTACTATGATGGAAAAGTAACAAGCAGAACAGTTACTTTTGAAGATGGTGAAGTAAAAACATTGGGAATTATGCTTCCAGGTGAATACACTTTTGGAACTGATGCAGCTGAGATAATGGAGATAATGAGTGGTGAACTTGATATTAAGCTTCCAAATGAGGAGTGGAAAACACTGCACACTCCAGAGACATTTGAGGTACCTGCAAACTCTTCATTTGATCTCAAAATCAAAACAGTTACCGATTATTGTTGCTCATATATAAAATAAGATGAAAACAAATAACAACTTTCATATTTTAATAGTTGATGATGAAAAGCTCAATATTGAACTAGCCTCTGTTTATTTAAAAGAGGAGGGGTATAAGCTCTCTTTTGCTTTGAGTGCAAAATCCGCTTTTGAACTTTTATACAAAAAAGAGATAAATCTTATACTCTTAGATATCAATATGCCAAAAATGGATGGTTTTGAGATGGCTAAGATGCTTAAAAAAGATAAGGTAACCAAAGATATACCTATAATCTTTTTAACGGCTCAGACTGACATAGCATACATCACAAAGGCATTTGAAGTTGGTGGTGCGGATTATCTCTCAAAACCTTTTAAAGGTGCAGAACTCAAAGCGCGTGTAAAAACTCAACTAGAGTGTGTTGCTTATCTTCAAGAGATTCAGCATAAACAGGCAAAACTTGCACAACTCACTGTTACAGACAACCTGACAAAACTGAAAAATACACTCTATTTCGATTCTCAAATAAAAATATTTCAAGATAAAAAAGAGAACTTTTGGATACTGTATATAAAAATAAACAGATTTGAAAAGTTAAATGAGCTTTATGGATTTCATGGTGCCAATAAAATTTTAAGACGTTTTGGAAAAATTCTTCAATCGAGTGTTTTTGGTAATGCTGTTGTTGCACGCTTATACGGTGCTTCTTTTGGAGTACTTCTGAAAGATTATGAGAAAGAGTTGATAGTCAAACTCTATAAAAAGATTCAAAAAGATATAGATGAGGACAAGGATATAGGTACACTTGCAAGTATCTCTACCGTTTGTTACAATATCAAAGGGGACGCACTTTCACTTCCCCTTATCTATAAAAATATTTATAAAAACATCTCCCTTTTACAAGAGAGTAATAATACAAAAGTTGTATTTATATAAACTGAGATACCATTTGTGATAACGATGCTTCATCAAGAGCACCACTTACTCTATGCACCTCTTGTCCATTTTTAAAGACAATGAGGGTTGGAATGCTTCGAATACCAAAACGACTGCTTACGGCAGGTGCATTTTCAGTATTTACTTTAGCATAACGAGCTTTTAAGGGAAAACGAGTTGCACTTTGTTCAAAATTTGGTGCCATCATTTGACATGGACCACACCACGGAGCCCAGAAATCAACTATAACAGGAATATCACTGTTAGCTATTACTTCATCAAAGTTGGAATCATCTAGTTCCATAGGTTTTGTATCTAAAAGAGACCCCTTGCATCTGCCGCAATTTGCTTTTTTATAACTCTCTTTTTGTGGAACATTATTTACGCTTAAACAGTGTGGACATACTACTCTCATACCATTCTCCTTTTTAGATGCAATTGTATAGTATTTTATACAATTGCTTTGCGACTTTAGTCGCAATTAGGTTAGTCGTTTTTAAAAGTTTCTATAGTTTCCGCCATGCCATAATCAGGATGTTGTTTTGGGTCGAGAATAACCTGTGCAACTTTATTGTTATCATGGTTAAGAACAATAGGGGCAAGAAAATTGATAACAGATTTTTCCAACGGTTTTTGAATAAGAAGGATATTATAAACACTCAGTTTTGAGTTCTCATCTACCTCAAGGAGGTTTTGCATATTATCAGGAATCTCAAAATCATATTCCCTCAAGAGATAAGGATTGACCAAGGTAAAAGAGATATTTTCATTGTCTAAATCTTTTAAGGTAAAAAAGAGCTCGTCTATTTGATTAATGGTAATATGCTTTGTATCTTCAAAACCTAGAATTTCACCTACTACAGTATAACTCATATATATCCTTTGATTAAAATGTTCCCTCACTATATTTAAGACTTTGTGCAATAATATAAAAGGAACTATTTTTTATAGTTGCTATATTATAGCATTCCCCTATTCCAAAAGCAAATAGATTGTTTTCATGCACTAAAGAGATCCCATCACTCATATCTACAAAATCAAATTGATGTTCTTGTAAAAGTTTTGCATCACTTACACCGCTAAAGTGCAGTGTTACACTTATCCAGTCATATCCTCTTGCATTATCTTGAGTTGTAAGTGTTATTGTTATCTCTGTAGGTGAGAGGATATCAACAGAGCGTATCTCACCATCTTTAAAATGGCATAAACGCTCTAAAAATGTTGGAAGATTTTTACTAAGAAGTGGTTTCATTTTACTGACACCCTACACACTCCATACTTCTGTCCTCAACATCATTTGCCATCTCTGGAGATTGACTTCTTAGGTAGTATGTTGATTTAAGCCCAAGTTTCCAAGCAAGCATATATATCTCATTAAGGTAGCGTCCGCTTGCTTTATCGAGTGTAATGAAAATATTAAGTGATTGCCCTTGGTCTATCCACTTTTGACGAATAGCCGCTGCTTTAATAAGAACAGTTTGGTTAAGGTCATATGCTGGTGTATAATAACTCCAAGTATCAGGTGAGAGTTTTGGTACAACTACTGGAATAAGACCTGATAAGTTTTCTTCAAACCATTTACGTTTGAAAACAGGCTCAATTGCCTGCGTTGTTCCTGTAAGGATAGAGATAGAACTTGTTGGTGCTATAGCCATTAGATAACCATTTCTCATGCCCTGTTTTTTAACCTTAGTACGCAAGGCATCCCATTCATAACTTGAAGCAAAAAGACCGCCTCTGTCAACTAAGTTGATAACCTCTGCATTGGCATGGTCATGAGGAAATATACCTTTACTCCATTGACTTCCTTCAAATTCAGGATAACTTCCTTTTTCAAGTGCTAAATCAGAAGAAGCTGCAATTGCATTATAACAAACAGCTTCCATCACTTCATCAATTTTGTCAAAATGCTCTTGACTTCCCCATGCAATACCTGCTTCAGCTAACATCTGTGCTTCACCCATAACACCAAGACCGATAGAGCGACTTCTCATATTTGTACGTTTTACTTTTTCAACAGGATAGAAGTTAAGATCAATCACATTGTCCAAACATCGTATCGCTACTGGTACGATTCTGTCAATATCTTCTTTTGTATTGATGCGTGAAAGGTTGACAGACGCCAAGTTACATACAGCTGTTGCACCATCTATTTTTTCTTTTTCCACGACAAAGATTGGCATACCACCTAGAGAATCTAACGCTGTAACCTTTTTGGCTGGTTTTGTTATACCGCTGTCAACTGTAACTATCTCATTTTCTTCATAACTTACGCTATCACCGTTTTCAAAAATAAATTTGATTTTATAGTGGTTTGGTTGCGTGTTTTGAAAAATCTCAGTACAAAGGTTAGAGCTTCGAATAACACCAGTATGACTGTTAGGGTTAGCACGGTTAGCATTGTCTTTAAAACATAAAAACGGACTTCCTGTTTCAAAATAGGATGTAAGAATTTTTTTCCAAAGATCTTTTGCTTTGAGTTTTTCTTTTATAATAGACTCATCATTTTCAAGTTCCAAATAACGTTTGTTAAACGCTTCTCCATGTAAGTTGGAGAGTTCTCTTACATCGTATGGATCAAAAAGTGTCCAGATAGCATCCTCTTGTACTCTTTGCATAAAGAGATCATTAAGCCATAAAGCAGGAAAAAGATCGTGCGCACGACGGCGCTCTTCCCCAGAGTTCTTTTTAAGATCCAAAAAGTCGTTGATATCGATATGCCACGGTTCAAGATAAACAGCAATAGCACCCTTGCGTGTTCCAAGCTGATCAACTGCTATTGCAATATCATTGGTGATTTTTAGAAATGGAATAGTTCCACCAGCTGCATTTTTATGTCCATCTATAAAACTTCCCATTGATCGAACCTGCGTCCAGTCCCAACCAATTCCACCACCAAATTTAGAAAGCATTGCCATCTCTTTGTAAGCATCAAAAATACCTTCAATGTTATCAGGAGTTGAACCAATATAACATGAAGAGAGTTGGTGTCTAGGTGTTCTTGCATTTGAAAGTGTCGGGGTTGCAAGCATCACTTCAAACTTAGAAATCATATGGTAAAACTTCACAGCCCACTCTTGGCGATTCTCTTCTCTTTGCGCTAAGAACATAGCAATGGCCATAAACATATGTTGTGGTAACTCTATAGGGTTTCCATTGGAGTCTTTAATAAGATAACGGTCATAAAGTGTTTTTATACCAAGATAGTTAAACTGTAAATCCCTCCCTGGATCTATCTCTTTCTCAAGTGCTTCAAGATCATACATCTCTTTAAGACCCAAGAGGATACGACCCTCTTTTTCTCCTTTTTCAAAATATTGTTTCAAAGAGGAGTAACCCGTAAAGCCATTGACTTGATGATAAAGATTAAAAAGGAAAAGGCGAGATGCAACAAAAGTCCAGTTTGGTGCGTCGATGTCTATTTTATCTACAGCTGTTTTAATAAGTGTTTCTTGTATCTCTTTAGAAGTTATCCCATCTCGAAAATGGATTTGTGCATCCACTTCAAGTTCACTTTGGCTAACATTGTCTAAACCTTTGACTGCTGCTGAAGTATATTTTTGGATTTTAGAAATATCGAGTGGTTCTGTTCTGCCATTTCTTTTTATAACTGTTATCATTGTAGTAGTTCCTAGTGATTGATTATAAATTTTTCATATAATTATAGAAAAAATAATTATATGAAAAACCTCGTAAAAAACTAATAGATTTTATCGAAAATATGATAATGATAAAGTTAAATTTTGATATTTTTGTTATATTTGTTGAGAGAGCTACAGCTAGTGAGAGTGACTTTTAAAAGAGGGTTTTAAAAGTCACTAAAAGCTCATTATTTAAACACTCTTTTAAAGATAGCATCTACATTTTTAGTGTAGTAATCGTAATTAAAACATTCACGAATCTGCTCTTCAGAGAGTTTGCTTCTTAGCTCTTCATCTGCTAAAAGGTGATTAAGATAGAGTGATTCCCCTTTTTCATTTGTTGTTGGACGACCCTGCTGAATCTCCTCCCAAACTTTCATTGCATTTCTTTGAACAATCTTATAAGCATCTTCACGAGAAACTCCCTGAAGCGGAAGCTCAAGTAAAACACGTTGAGAAAATACAAGTCCACCTGTTAAGTTAAGATTTTTCATCATATTTTCTGGATATACAGTTAAATTTGCTATAACGTTATTCATACGGTGAAGCATAAAGTCTGTTGTAACAAAAGCATCAGGAAGCCAAAAACGCTCAGTAGATGAGTGGCTGATATCTCTTTCATGCCAAAGTGCTACATTTTCCATAGCTGGGGTAGCGTATGCTCTAATGATACGTGCAAGGCCTGTGATGTTTTCTGTAAGGATTGGATTACGTTTGTGTGGCATTGCTGAAGAACCTTTTTGCCCTTTTGCAAAATACTCTTCACACTCATACACCTCTGTTCTTTGCCAATGACGTACTTGAACAGCAAATTTTTCTATAGAAGACGCTAAAAGTGCCAATGCTGATGCAAGACGTGCATATCTGTCTCTTTGGATAACTTGATTTGACGCAGGTGCAGGTTTAAGTCCAAGCTCTTCACAAGTGAGCTCTTCAAGTTCCAAAGGAGCGTGTGCAAAGTTACCCATTGCCCCACTTACCTGACCAACACTGATAACATCCATAGTTTGTTCAAGGTTTTCCAAATGGCGTGCCATCTCATCATACCAGATAGCCAACACTAAACCAAATGTTATAGGCTCTCCATGAATACCATGACTACGACCAACCATTAGAGTCATTTTGTGCTCCATTGCACGTTTTTTGATCGATTCCATTAACATCTTTACATCTTCAATGATAAGTGCAAGAGAGTCTTTCATCTGAAGTGCTACTGCTGTGTCAATTGTATCTGAAGATGTCATACCATAGTGGAACCATCTACTCTCTTCACCAAGTGTTTCAGCAACAGAAGTTGTAAATGCTATTAGGTCGTGGCGTGTTACAGCTTCTATCTCATTAATACGGTCAATATCAAATCCTGCATTTTTAACAATCTTGTCTGCATCCTCTTGAGGGATTTTTCCAAGTTTTGCCCACGCTTTGACTACTGCTTTTTCTACATCTAACCAAGCTTGATATTTTGCTTGGTATGTCCATTTTGATGCCATCTCTTCACGGGAGTATCTATCTACCATTGTTTGCCTTTATATTGTGCTAAAATTCGTTTGTTTATTTTACTTAAATAATCATAATAAAGTAATTAAGGATTGCAGTTGCCATTTGTAAAGAAAAAGTTTTTTGTTCAAGAGAAGCAGCGTGCTTTTTTATATTTAATGAGAGAACTTGGTTATACTCAAAAAGAGGCGCAACGCCTTATAGCAAAAGGGAGGCTTTTTGTAGATGGCAATCCTTTGAGTAAAGCTGGAGCTGATATTGAAGGGGAGATAGAGTTTATCTATTTTGAGCCTATTTCAAAAGGGCTGCAACCAACTTTTGTTGCAAAGGAGTTTGTTGTCTTTGATAAACCCAGCGGTGTACTTATCCATCCCCAAAACAGACATACACCCTACTCTCTTATAGACGAACTTAAAAGTCAATTTGGTATGGATGCCAATATAGCACATAGAATAGACCAAGAAACAAGTGGACTTGTTTTATGTGCACGCAACAAAGAGAGTGAACGTGAAATCAAAATGATGTTTCAAGAGCGTGATATGGAAAAAACATATCTTGCCTTTGTTCATGGTAAGTTTGAAAAAGAGATGGTTGTTGATGCACCATTACTTCGTGCAGAAGATGAGAGTGCAATTGTTAGAATGGTGGTGAAGGTTCATCAAGATGGAAAACCATCCAAAACTTACTTTAAACCTTTGGAGTATTATGAAGAGCTTGATGTAACATTGGTTGCATGTAAACCATATACTGGAAGACAACATCAAATAAGAGTCCATCTGTTTCACGTGAAACATCCAATAGTTGGTGATCCTATCTATGGACAAGATGAAAATGATATTATCCGTTTTTTAGATAAAGAGTTAACTGAATCAGACAGAATAACATTAAGTGGAGCTCCAAGGTTGTTATTACATGCAAATGAACTTACATTTGATTTGTATGATCAATCCTATACAATCACAAGTAGATTGGATTTTAAAAAAATTGGTTGTGATATTATAAAAAAGAGCATGTTGGATGTGAATAAAAATATAAAAAGTGAATAACTTTTTTACTTGTGATATAAAAACTCACTAAAATTTCTCTAAAGCCCTTGTTTAGGTGCTTTAAGCGATTTTTAAAAAAAATTTTAGTTCTTTTTTATCTAAAATATTTCTTAAAAAATGGGTAAATTATAAAATTTATTTGCTAAAAAAGTTCACTATATTCACACTTTAGAACAATGTGTGAATATAGTGAATATTTTGGGTTTATATGAAAAGTTTTCACTCTCTTGGAGTAGTTTTTGTAAAACTTGAAATCGTTCAAGTTAAAAGGAAATTATTAATTGTGAGAAGATAGATTTAAGAAAAGAGTTTCTAATAGATTTTTTTAAGATTAGTAGGGTATTATTTCACTTACAGACGACCTCCCTGGTGTGTTGGTCGTCACTTTTTATACTGCGTTATATCTTTTTATGATTTTTTTCACACGACTTCTTAATTTTTTTAATGCGTCTGTACTTGTTTTCCCATCAGCACTTAAATTTTCAAAATCTTCACCAAGTTGTGCCTTTGCTATCCAGCCTATTTTGTCATGATACTTGACACCAACAAAACGAACATCACCAAAGTGTCCTTGGCATAGCTTATATATCTCTTGTATTCTATCTGCGTCTGTTTTTTCAATCTTTTGTTTTTTTTCTGTCATTATTGATCCTTTTTTTTAAATTATATACTTATTTGCTAACTTATTGATTACGTTAGTAGGATTAGTCCTCTTTTAGGGCTGTATAAATAAAACCACCAACACCTACAGCAAATACAATAACTAACAAAATAACTTCCGCAATA
>JAMOSN010000117.1 GCA_027068455.1 Sulfurimonas sp. | reverse complement strand
CAGGGTGATGAAGAAGATGGAAGAAAACGCTCCTGGAAGCATCTATGAAAAAGAGGGCAAGATTTGGCTTGCATCGGAAGCTAAGGGTGATGACCATGACAGAGTTGTGGTTCGTGATGATGGACGCCCAACCTATTTAGCGGGAGATATTGTTTACCATAACCAAAAGTTTGAACGTGGATATGACCACTACATTAACATTTGGGGAGCTGATCACCATGGGTATATCGCTCGTGTAAAAGCTGCTATCGAGTATCTTGGGTATGAAAGCGAAAAACTCGAAGTTCTACTTTCTCAAATGGTGAGTTTACTCAAAGATGGTGAACCATACAAGATGAGTAAACGTGCTGGTAATGTTATCTTGATGAGTGATATTGTCGAAGAGATTGGTGCTGATGCTTTACGTTTCATTTTCGCTTCTAAAAAATCAGATACTGCTTTAGAGTTTGATCTTGCTGAGTTCAAAAAGCAAGACAGTTCTAACCCTATTTTTTACATTCAGTATGCACACGCAAGGATTCAGACACTCCTTTCTAAAAGTGAACTTTCACAAGAGGATATAGAAAAAGCAAGTCTGAAAAATCTTGGTGAAAATGCTGACAATCTACTGTTTGATGCACTTTTATTGCCAGAGGTGGTAGAGGATGCATTTGAAACACGCCAAGTGCAAAAGTTAACAGACTATTTGAAAACTTTAGCAGCTGCTTTACATAAGTTTTATTATGATGTTCGCATCATTGGAACTGAGGATGAAGCAAAACTTCTCAAGCTCTTACAAATGGTAGCATTGAGTTTAAAAACTGGTTTAAATCTTTTGGGTATAGAAGCTAAAGACAAAATGGTAAAAGAGGAGGAGGTGTAATGCCTCTTTCTTTATGATACTAAAAAAAATAATATTTACTCTTTTACTTTTTTTGTTCTGTGTTGAGAGTTATGCTTATGAACTTCCTAAGATAAAAATATCAAAAAAAAATCAGCCGACTATTGTTTTTTTTAAAGCTCAAAGTATTGTTGTAGATAATGTTAAAAAGTATAAACTTATATGGAAAACTCAAAACACTACTCATGTGCAGCTTACTTTTTTTGGTAATGTTCAACTTTCAGGAGAGATTATAATCACAGAGCAAGAGTATGAAAAAGGTCCTATCACTTTAACAGCAACAAGTATAAACTCTTCAGCTACAGATTCTCAAACTATCAATAAATTTATAAAAGCAAACAGGGAAGCTCCTCTTATTATTAGAAAAGAGAGTGATAGGGATGCGTATTTTTATTCAACGCCAGTCATGCCTAGGAGAGTACCTTATAGAAGAGGTGCTCTACCAAGAAGAATGAGATCTTATTAGTTTAGGGTAATGTTTTGTTACTTCTTTGAGATATTTTTTAGGTATTTGAATTAAAATTGGATTTTTCTCTTTATCTAGCCAATTTATGATTTTTTTCAAATCTTTTTCTTGCATAGATGTACATCCAGCTGTTGCTTTATTTTCCCCTTTTTGTATATGTATAAAGATACAAGAACCCCGTTTTGGCGTTGCGTGTTGGTTATGGGCTACAACAATTCCCAAAGCATAGAGGTTGTCTTTTCTTTTCATGTATTCAAAACTTTTCTCATCACCTTGAGCTAGAACAAGGGTATTGTACTTGGGTGATTGGCTGTCATCTACACAAATAAGTTTATCAGATGTGTATAAATAGGGCATCTTGAAATTTTGATTTTTTTGGTATCCGAAGATTTTTGTTAGCTTGAAAATACCAGCAGGTGCCTTTTTATCACCTTCAAATTTTAAAGGTTCATTGGTAAGGTCATATGGAAACTTATACTCTCCTAATCCCCATCCCAAGCCATTTTTACCTAAGTTTATCTTTATATCTTTACAGATAATATTCGCATCTTCATAGCAAGAGAGTTTGGCTGTTGAGGAGTTGAAATCATCAGCAACAACAAGTATGATTTGTTGTGATGAAAATAACAATGTTGAAAAACTTATGCTAATTAAGAAACTTTTTATCATAAAGTATGGTACTATTACTATTATATGAAGTCAATTAAATAAAGAATTGGAAGAACAATGGGCATAAAAATTAAACAAGCAGAAATGAAAGATATACCTTTTTTAGCGCAAATGATGTTAGAGAGTTCTCGTGCTGGTAAAAAGAGGGGGTTATTTGATCTAATTTTTGATACAGATAATGATGAGGTAATTTTAGAAAAATTGCAACAACTTGCACAAACAGAGGCGAAGAGTCATTGTCACTACAAAAACTTTTTAATCGCTGAAGTTGATGGACAAAAGGTTGGAACACTGTGTAGTTATGAGCCTCGTATATCAACAAAAGAAACTTTCATTGAAGCGCTCAAAGAGATAGGATGTGATGAGAGTGTCAATGAAACTCTTGAAGTGGTGTACGGATGTAATTTTGAACTCAATAAAAATACATTGATGTTTGATTTTATGGAGGAACTCGATGGGTTCATCGATGTAGGTGTTTTAAAAGCCCTTATGCAAAAATCTCTTCTTACAGCACGTCTTAAAGGGTATGGACGTGCTCAAACTATTATAGAGATAGGTTCACTAGAAACTGAACTCTTTTACAAAAAACTCGGCTTTCGTGTTATAGAAGAGAAAGAGTGTGAATCGTATCGTGAAGTGTTTGGTCGTAATGGTCTTATGCTTCTTTCCATTGAATTTTAACTAGAGGGACTCTCTTATAGAGCCTTCTGTTTATTCGCTTCTTCCATCATTGCTTGCCATTGTATTGGCATTAAGAACAAAAAATGTTCTTCTCTCCCTTTTTGGAGGGGTTCTTCTTGGACTTTTCTTTTTACAAAACTTCCATTTTTTTGCGAGCTTTATAGCTTTTTATGAACTTTGTGTCGATTTGTTATCTCAGGCATGGATACTTAAAACACTTGCATTTGCCCTGCTTGTCGGCAGTGTGATGGAGCTTCTTGAAAAAAGTGGTGGTATTGGTGGATTTGTCTCTTACATGCAGGAGAAACGCAAAATCATAGACTCCCCAAAAAAAGCGTTATTGCTCTCTTATTTTATTGGTGTCGTTATTTTTATAGAATCAAGTATCACCTCTTTAATCGCTGGTGCTGTAGGACGACCTTTTTGTGATAAATACAATATACCCCATGCCAAACTTGCTTTTGTATGTGATTCTACATCTGCGCCCGTGAGTTCACTTATCGTGCTTAATGGCTGGGGTGCACTTTTACTTGGTCTGATTGCAACACAAATAGAATCAGGGCTTCTTCAGGGGGATAGTGTAGAGATACTCATAGAGAGTGTTTTGTATAACTTTTATGCTATGAGTGCTCTTGTTGTTACATTTATAGCTATCTATTTTGGTATAGACCTAGGGGCTATGAAACACGCAACAAGAGAGAAGAAATCATTTGATGTTGTCGTTGAAAAAGATGTTTCACCCCTTTTTATGATTTTACCCATAGTTTTTATGGTTGGCAGTGTCTTTGTGTTTTTATATCTTACAGGTGATGGCAATATTTTACACGGAAGTGGATCGAGTTCTATATTTTATACTATGATTGCTACCCTTGTGTTTATGTATCTTTTATATGTTGGCAGGACACCTATGAAAACTGCAACATTTGTGCTTGCTGCCTTTAAAGGTGCAAAAAAGCTCTCAAGCATTGTCGGGGTACTCTTTTTTGCTTTTGCCATAGGAAAGGTGACCAATGAGCTCCAAACTGGTCTTTATATAGCTTCTTTGGCAAAAGGGATTGTGTCTGCTTCTTTTGTGGCTGTGATTATTTTTCTTTTGAGCGCTCTTA
The DNA here is from genome assembly GCA_027068455.1 of Sulfurimonas sp. Taxonomy (GTDB): domain Bacteria; phylum Campylobacterota; class Campylobacteria; order Campylobacterales; family Sulfurimonadaceae; genus Sulfurimonas. Next base: position 305 of record JAMOSN010000117.1, on the reverse strand, counting down.
TATCATTTTCTACAGGAACGAGTTGGGGTACTTTTTCTATAATGATCCCTATCGCAGTTCCTATGGCTGTTGGTTTGGATGCTGATGTGGCTTTGGCAATCGGTGCAGTGATAAGTGGTGGTGTCTTTGGGGATCATTGTTCTCCCATCTCTGATACCACTATCATCTCATCACTTGCTGCTGATTGTGATGTTGTAGAGCATGTTAACACGCAACTGCCTTATGCACTTCTAAGTGGTTGTATCGCAATATGTGCATTTTTTCTTTTTTCTTTAAGCTGATATCACATTTTTATTATAAATAAT
>JAMOSN010000116.1 GCA_027068455.1 Sulfurimonas sp. | reverse complement strand
CAGTGAACTTATTCCATCAAGTTCCAATGAAAAACTTGTAGTCTCGGCACTATCATTTAGAAAGATGCTCTTAGCGAGTATTGAAGATGTGCGTGTATTGGTGGTAAAACTATGTGACAGACTTCATAATATGCTCACACTTGATGCACTTCCTCCCCATAAACAAAAACGTATTGCAGAAGAAACACTTGTTGTTTATGCTCCTATAGCACATCGTTTGGGTATTAGTTTTATGAAAAATATTTTAGAAGATTTGAGCTTTGGATATCTTTTCCCTGAAGAAAAACACCATATAGATAATTATCTTGACAAAAACTACCATGCTATTGAGATGCGTTTGAGTGAATTTAAAGATTCTGTCTCTAAAATCTTACTCCAAAATGGTTTTTGTGAAGATGATTTTGAGGTACTTTCACGTATAAAGCATAAATACTCCATCTATTTGAAGATGCAAAGAAAAGGTGTAAGTATCGATGAAGTACTTGATCTTTTGGCTGTAAGAATTTTAACAAAAGAGCCTATAAGATGTTATGATGCACTAGGTCTTGTGCATTTAAACTTTCGTCCCCTTGCATCACGTTTTAAAGATTACATAGCAGTTGCCAAAGATAACGGTTATCAAACCATACATACGACAGTTTTTCACAATACTGCTATTTTTGAGATTCAAATCAGAACCTACGATATGCATAAAACCGCTGAACTTGGTGTTGCCGCCCATTGGAAATATAAAAGTGGTGGTAATAATATCAAGCTAGACTGGCTTGATAATTTACAATATCAAGGGGAGAGTGTAGAAGATTTTTACTCACTCATAAAAAATGACCTTTATTCTGAAGATATTTCTGTATTTTCACCAACTGGAGATGCTTTTACTTTACCTCGTGGAGCAGTTGCACTCGATTTTGCCTATGCAGTTCACAGTGAAGTTGGAAATAAAGCGACAACGGCACTTATCAACAAAACAAAATCATCTCTTTTAACTGAACTGAACAATGGTGACATTGTCAAAATCATTACAGGTGATGATATCGTCACACGATGTTCGTGGATAGATGCGGTTAAAACATCCAAAGCAAAAACAAATATGAAGCTCAATTGTAATGGGCGTATTCGTGAGATAAATGCCAAAAGTGCAGTCAATATTGTTGCAACTGCTATGCGTTTAAACCATTCAAGAGTTGAGGAGTGGTTTAAAGCACATAGTTGTGATTTAGTGGCGAATATCCCTACCGATATACAACATTTTAAAAATGTTATTCATAAATATATTACTGAGATTAGTCAAAACAGCCGTTTTAAGGGGTTTATTTCTCGTCATAGATTCAAGCTCAGACAATATGACATAGGTGGCTTAGAGATCTTTTCCACGACATATATCAGTGATGTTGTTTTTGACTACTGTTGTCATCCAAAATCTGGTGATGAGGTGATGGGATTTTTAGATAAATCTAAAGTGCATGTTCATCATAAAATGTGTAAACACGCAATAGAGATGCTTGAAAATCATGAACCAATGGTTTTTGTTCGCTGGGCTAAACTCAATGTGTATGACTATAAGCTTATCGCTTCACTCCATAATGAAAAAGGCGCATTGGCTGAGTTTTTAAACTATCTGGTAAAGCTTAATATTGACATAGTTTCCATTGAACTTGGAAAAGAGAGAAATGATTACATTAAGTACTGCGAGTTGGTTTTTGAATCCAAAGAAGCTGATATTAACGCACTTCGTGCTAAAATAGAGTCTAAAATTAAAGTGATAGAGCTTGTACGTACAGATGATGCGTACAGAGTATAAAATAAATTTTACAAAGAGAAGGTATATGATACAAAAAGCTATACAAGAGATAAACAGAGGTTGTGCTGAAATTATTGATGAACAAAGAATTGAAAAACTTTTAAAGTCATACTACGAAGAGGGTAAAACATATACTGTAAAAGCTGGATTTGATCCAACTGCACCCGATTTACACCTTGGGCATACTGTTTTATTGCAAAAATTAGCAACGTTTCAAAAATATGGTGCACGGGTGCAGTTTCTTATAGGAAATTTTACAGCGACTATTGGAGATCCTACAGGAAAAAGTGCAACACGCAAGGTCTTGACTGATGAAGATATTGTAAAAAATATTACCTCTTATACAACTCAGGCTTTTAAGATTTTAGATGAGAGTAAGACTGATATTGTTTATAATAAAGAGTGGTTGGAAGCATTGGGTGCTGCTGGTATGTTGCAACTGGCTTCAAATCTGACAGTAGCCAGAATGCTGGAACGTGATGATTTTTCAAAGCGTTATGCCTCCAATACACCAATAGCTGTGAGTGAATTTATGTATCCACTTTTGCAAGGGTATGACAGTGTTCATCTTCAAAGTGATGTAGAGATTGGTGGAACTGATCAAAAATTCAACCTTTTAATGGGACGTCAGCTTCAAAAAGCGTATGGACTCAAAAAACAGCAGGCTGTTTTAATGATGCCTATATTAGAAGGTCTTGATGGTGTGCAAAAGATGTCAAAATCGTTAGGAAACTATATAGGTGTGACAGATGAACCAAACGATATGTTTGGTAAAGTACTCTCCATCTCTGATGATTTGATGTGGCGTTACTATGAACTGCTGAGTACAAAATCACTTGAAGAGATAGCAGATATGAAAGAGGGTGTAGCAAATGGAACTTTGCATCCTAAAAAGGTGAAAGAGGAACTTGCTTTTGAGATAACAGAACGTTTTCATAATGCAGAGCTTGCTCAGAAGGCTAAAGAGGAGTTTGATAAAGTTCACGCAAAAAGTCAGATTCCAACAGATATTGATGAATTTGAGACAGAGGGTGAGGTTTGGATAGCAAAAGCGTTGGTAGATTGTAACATTGAACCATCAACTTCTCAAGCTAGGCGAGATATTAAGCAAGGTGGTGTTAAAATAAATCAAGAAAAGGTGACAGATGAGAAGATGCAACTTTCATCTGGCGAATATCTCTTGCAAGTTGGGAAAAGAAAATTTGCAAAATTAAAGGTACATTAATGAGTTTCAAGTCTTTAAAAATTGGAAAATATGAGATAGAAAAACCAATCGTTCAAGGTGGGATGGGTGTTGGAATCAGCTGGGATCAATTAGCTGGAACAGTTTCAAAAGAGGGTGGTCTTGGTGTTGTGAGTTCTGTTGGAACAGGATACTATAACAATAAAGAGTATGCCCATAAACTTGTAGCAAACCGCCCTTTAAGTGAGGAAAACTTCTACTCAAAAGAGGGTTTTAAAGCTATCATCGACAATGCAAGAAAGATTTGTGGAGATAAACCGTTAGCCGCAAATATTTTATATGCAATCAATGGCTATGGAGATGTGGTGCGTAACGCATGTGAACTTGGTGTTGACATCATCATCACAGGAGCTGGACTTCCTACCAATATGCCAGAGTTTACAGAAGGGTATCCTGATGTTGCACTTGTTCCTATTGTCTCTTCTCCAAAAGCACTCAAAATCATTTGTCGTCGTTGGCAAAAGCGTTACAACAGACTTCCTGATGCTGTGATTTTAGAAGGACCTAAATCTGGCGGACATCAAGGTTTTACTTATGAACAATGTAAAATGGAAGAGTATCAGCTTGAAAATTTGGTAAAACCTGTTGTAGAAGAGGCTGCTGAGTGGGGTGGAATGCCTGTTATTGCCGCTGGTGGTATCTGGGATAAAAACGATATAGAACAGATGATGGAACTTGGTGCTAGTGGTGTGCAACTGGGTACAAGATTTATTGGTACATATGAATGTGATGCACATGCAAACTTCAAAAAAGTGCTTCTTGATGCGAAAAAAGAGGATATTAAACTTATGAAGTCACCTGTAGGTTATCCAGCACAAGGTGTTGTAACAAACCTTACCCATTTGGTTGAAAAAAGGGAAGGTCCTGCTATTAAATGTATCTCTAACTGTGTTGCTCCTTGTAACAGAGGTGAAGAAGCAAAAGAGGTTGGTTTTTGTATAGCAGACAGACTCTCTGATGCGTACGAGGGAAATACAGAAACAGGCTTGTTCTTCTCAGGTACAAACGGCTATAGACTCAATGAGATTATCTCAGTTGCTGAGTTGATGCAAAAACTAACAGAGGGTGAATAAGTAGCTGATGCTTCGCTCCCTTTTTTTTCTTTTTTTTATAACCATAACTTTATATGGGCTCAGTGAT
>JAMOSN010000115.1 GCA_027068455.1 Sulfurimonas sp. | reverse complement strand
ATCTTCCATGTTACCATCAACATCAGTCACAAGCAAAGCACCAGCATCAACAGGCAATCCTTTGTTAAATGTCTGCTCCACTGCACGGATAGTTAAGTTATCTAAAAACTCCATAGCAACAGGAGTTATACCACTTGCCATCGTTTTATAAACAGCTTCCATCGCTTGATGTACTGTCGGAAAAATTCCCATCGCTGTTTTTGTCATTTTAGGTTTTGGAATAAGCTTAAGTGTTATCTCTGTTAAGACAGCTAAAGTTCCTTCAGATGCAATTAATATACCACTAATGTTATACCCAGCTACATCTTTAATCGTTTTTTTACCAGCTTTTATAATTTTTCCACTTGGAAGCACTGCACGTGTTGCCATCACATAGTCTTTGGTAATTCCATACTTTGCAGCACGCATACCACCTGCATTTTCACTCACATTCCCACCAATGGTAGAGTAATCTTGACTTGCTGGATCTGGCGGATAAAAAAGCCCAACCTCCTCCACTGCACGTTGCAGGTCCATATTGATAACACCAGGCTGTACCACTGCAACCATATTTTTCATATCTATCTCTAAAATCTTGTTCATATGTTTTTCAAAACCAAGAACAATACCACCCTTGCTAGGAAGTGCCCCACCTGTAAATCCACTTCCTGCTCCACGAGGCACTATGATAATCTGATTCATATTGCAATACTCTAAGATTTTACTCACATCCTCTTCATGACGAGGAAAAACCACAGCATCTGGTTCAAAATGCTCTCGTGTTGCATCGTATGAATACGCAATCAAATGTGCTTTGTCACTGTAAATATTATCCTCTCCAACTATAGAGCTAAAATATTCTAAATGTTTAGTATCTATCATTTTTCATTTCCTAATGTAAACTTTTTTAAAATCTCTGTGTATTGATGCTTTTTAATCGCTTCATAGAGTGTTTTGTTTGTTGGGTTATAAGTCGCTAAAAGTTCATAATAATGCGGCTCATATGACTTCATCTCATCACTTCCCTCACCAAACCATGCCGCTTCTATCTTTGGTATGCGAGAATAAAACGGCAGTTTTGCTTTTGTTTGCTTAAAAGGAACATCATTAATAGCTAATATCTTAAATGTTTGCATATCAAGCGTATAAAGTTTCTGATCTAAAAATATATATAACAATCCTGTATTGGTTCCAATAAACATCGCTTCAAAATCAGATTTTAAAGGTGTTGGATGCCCTTTAAACGATAAAATAGTCGCAAAAATGTCAGGATGCACCCATTCTATGGCAACAGCTTTAGAGATATTATGGTATATCTCCTCACTAGGAGCTATCAACAACCCTCTGGAGTAAGCAAAAGCAAGTTCAACCGTATCACCTTTTTGTACTTTCCATTTTCCACTTGGAAGTGCATTGTTTCTTAAAATAGTAAAAGGGCTCATTTTTAAAAGTGCTCTATGTGTTTGTTCATCATAAGAGACAACTGCAACATTATTTAAAATACTTGCGTGTTGTGGCGTAATATGATGCACAACAAAACCACTGACACCCACATCAAGCTTTTGTGGTGATTCTATTTGAATCGTTTGATTTTCTTCATCAACTGCACTGACACTAAAATGCATGGTGTTACCAAAAAGTGTGAGTGTAAAAAATAGAACTAAGAGAATATGTTTCATTTTGCTTCTTTCATTAGACTTCTTTGTTATGCGATTATATCAAACAAACCTCAGACTAAGCCAAAATTTGATAAAGTTCTTCCATAATTTATTCTAGGCTAATATTTATGATACGATTTTTCATCTTACTTTTATCAATAACAACACTTTTTGCCTCACAAGTTCAGCGATACAGATGGGCAAATGGAGAAACATATCTCGTTTTTTTACAAAAAAACAACCTCCCTACGCGTGACCTTTATTATAATCTCGATAAGGATGACCAACGCCTTACAGAAGAGATGAGAACAGGTGTTCACTACCAAATTCTTCGAGATAACAACGGAACTATTGAGCAAATTTTATTACCTCTCAATGATGAGCTTCAGATCCATCTTTATAAAGAGGGTGATAACTATAAATTTGAAGCTATTCCCATCATAAGTGAAACGAAAACAGAGGCTTTTCATACAACAATAACAAGTTCACCTATGTACAATATTTTAAAAGAAACAGGGAGTAAAAAACTGGCTCAGATTTTTATATCTAGTTTTAAAAATTCTTTGAACTTTAAAAATGATATTCGAAAAGGGGATGAGCTTGTTATGATCTATGATCAAAAATACCGTTTAGGGCACCCTTTTTCTATGCCTGTTTTAAAAGCTGCCATGATAGAGATGCGCAAAAAAAGACACTACATCTATCGTAACAAAGATGAGCGTTACTATAACGAAAAAGGGAATGAGGTAGAAGGGTTTTTACTGGCTCGTCCTGTGCGAGGTGCTAGAATATCATCCTATTTTACCAAACGCAGGTACCACCCAGTACTCCATAAATGGAAAGCCCATCTAGGGATAGACTATGCGGCAAGACGGGGAACACCAGTTCGTGCAGCTGGAAGTGGGCGTATCATCTATGCAGCACGTATGGGAAGCTATGGTAATTTGATCAAGATTAGACATGCGGATGGGTATGAAACACGCTACGCACACCTCAAATCATTTAGAAGAGGGATTAAACGAGGCAAATATGTTAAAAAAGGGCAAGTGATTGCCTATGTAGGTTCAACTGGTCGCTCCACTGGTCCACACCTTCATTTTGAACTGAGAAAAAGAGGTCGGGCTATCAATCCGTTGCGTGTTGTACAAGTAACTACCAAAAAACTCAAAGGTAAAGAGTACAAAGAGTTTGTCAAACTCAAAAAAAAGTATGACAAAGAGTTGGAATTTCATTTAAACAGTGATGAAAAGTTTAAAAAAACACCGCCATTTCAAAATATGTGCTATGTCCATCTCCTTACAAAGAATGATAATGAACACAATAACAGCTATTAAAGAACTTCAAAACCCAAACTTTGTAAAACCCATCAAAATAGAATATATCCAAGATGGAGAAACTAAAGAGTGGGAAGCTGTAATCAGCCACAACAGTGTCTCTGTCTTACTCTACCATAAAGATAAAGATGCTTTTGTTATCGTCAAACAACTTCGTCCAGCTGTGCTCAATGCAACACAAAGTGATGGCTATATGCACGAACTGTGTGCTGGCATTATTGATAAAAATAAATCTGACAAAGAGATAGCCAAAGAAGAAGTATTAGAAGAGTGTGGATATGATGTTCCTTTAGACAAAATAGAAAAAATCACCACTTTTTATACAAGTGTAGGAATCTCAGGAGCATCACAAACACTCTACTACGCACAAATCGATGAGAGTATGAAAATCAATGACGGTGGAGGTTTGACAGAGGAGTCGATAGAAGTTCTCTACATCCCGAAAACTGAAGCCAAAAAGTTTATGTTTGATGAAACGTACAAAAAAACACCAGGGATGATGATGGCATTTTTTTGGTTTTTTGACAATAAAACTAACTAAACTCCAAAGGATCCATATCAACTTCAGCAAGCGGGGTTTTTGTGGCTTTGATTGCCTGTAAAATATCTGTCGCTTTATCAGCACGCAAGAGTATCTCATAACGATACTTGTTTGCAACTCTCTCTATAGCACATTTTTTAGCACTTACCACTTCAAGATTTGCAAACTTTCGTAATTTTTCAGCCATCAAAGACATCTCATCTTGAGCTTTTTTGGAGTTTTTGTGACTAAAAAGAATACGACATAACTTTTTAAAAGGGGGATATAACTCTTTTCTAAAAGGGATCTCATCTTCTAAAAACTGTTCATAGTTTTCTATATATGTTTGAAAAAATGCCTGTTGAAATGTCTGTATAATCACCTCAGCATCACCTGCTCTACCACTACGTCCTGCTACTTGAATGGTTAAAGAAAGTGCTTTTTCCCTTGCTCTGTAATCACTCATAGCCAGCATATTATCCATCCCTAAAATCACAGCCAGTGTCACACCATGGTAATCATGCCCTTTGGAGAGCATCTGCGTTCCTACAAAAATATCCACTTTGCCATCATTAAAACGTTTGAGTGCTTTTTTTAATTTTGCAGATGTTGTGATACTGTCTCTGTCAAACTGCTCTATAGTTGCGTGTTGTAAATGTTCTTGTAAAATATTGACAACTTCTGCTGTTCCCAAACGCGAACTTGTTAAATGATGGGCATAGCAAGAGGGACACACTTGAGGGATGGCCTGTGTAAAGTTACAGTAATG
>JAMOSN010000114.1 GCA_027068455.1 Sulfurimonas sp. | reverse complement strand
GAGTTTACCTCTCTAGTTTACCTCTCTTTAGTCTTTTTCTCCTCCTTTTATAAATCAAACTTGTTTTCTATAAAATAAAAATATTTTGTTATACAACTATAAACGGTTGTTGGATATAAGATACAAAGGAAGATATAACACGCAAGAGCAGTGACTTGCGTGTTAGAAAAGCTTTAGATGGCTTTTGAGTTATCCATAAGAACAGGGATAAAGATAAGTGAAACAATGACAGCTGCAACTGTACCTGAGATAAGTGCAACTCCAAGTCCACCAAAGATAGGGTCACTTGCTAGAAGTGCAGAACCCAAGATGATGGCAATAGCTGTCAGCATAATAGGTTTTGCTCTTGTTGCACTGGCAATAGCGATTGCATGGCGTTTTTCAATCCCTTTTTCTTCCATAAGTGATTTTGCAAAATCTATAAGAAGTAAAGAGTTTCTTGAACTAATACCCATTAAAGCAATAAACCCAATAAGTGATGTTGCTGTCAGGAAGAAAGTATCCACTGTTACCAAGTCAGCCACCCAGTGACCAACAATAACACCGATGATAGAGAGGAAGCTTCCACCTAAAACAATACCACTAATAGCAAATGATTTATAGTAAATAACTAGAAGAAGATAAATAAGGATAAGTGCAGCAATAAAAGCAGCTCCAAGGTCTCTAAAAGTATCGAGTGTTACTTTCATCTCTCCATCCCATCTTAGTAAAAATTCGCGTCCAGTTTTTTGGTCTATAAGTGTTAAATCAAACATATATGTTGAAATTCCTGGAGCTTTTTTTACTTCATATCCATGAGATGAGAAATACTCTATCATTTTTTGGCGTGCTTCAAGAAGTGGATAAACTTGAGACTCCATATCTGTTTCAGCTATAACATTGACCATAGTACGTAAATCTTTGTGATAAATAGTAGGTGTTGATTTTATTTTTATAATATCAACAATCTCTGTTAAAGGAACCATCATCCCTTTTTTATTCATCAAATACAAAGAACTCAACTTCGCGCTTAGTTCTGGTAAAGTCGAGCCATCTAGTTGTTTTGAATCTCTACTGAGTGAAACAAAAATACCTACTTGATCATTAAGTTCAATAGTGTTCTTAACAGCTACCTCCATCCCTTTAAATGCTAAATAAAGGATATTGTTTACCTGTTCAACGGTAAGTCCACTTTTAGCGATTTTATCTTTTAGAGGAACAAGTTGATATCTATCATATGGAGTTTCACTCATCATATCGATATCCACAAGTTTAGGAGTCTCTTTTAAAATTTTAGCTACTTCTGAAGCAACTTTGAGCACTTCATCATTATAAAGACCATACACCTCTACTGCAATAGCTGCCAATGTTGGAGGACCAGATGGCATCTCAATCATTGCAATGTTAGTTCCCTCTACAAGATTTTCACACTTTTGTTTTAACAATGGACGAATACGGTGAACCATACTAAATGATTTCTCTTCACGTTCATGTTTATCTGTAAGGTTTACAACAATTTCAGAAAATCTTTCCCCTTGTTTTAATGCACTTCCTTTAACAAGACCAGCATAGTCAAGTGGTGCACCCTGTGCAAGATATGCTTCTATATCTGTTATCTCTTTCTCTTTTGCAAGAAAATTAACAACACATCGTGATACTTTTTTTGTTTGTTCCAAAGAACTTCCAGCTGGTGTTGTAACATATACATTAAATGTGTTGGCACTTTTTCCAGGAAGCATTCTAGCAACAACTGTTTTTGTTGGAAGCATCATAATACTACCAACGAGTGCCAAGAGTGTTGCTAAGATAACAACAATTTTTTTTGAAGGGCTGTTTAAAATATTATATACAAACGATTCAAATTTCTTACCCTTATGGTGATGATGCGGCATAATTAATTCTCCTCTTTTTTTGTATTATGATGGTGCGCTCCATCATCTTCACGACGCAGTAGTTTTCTACTTAAATAAGGTGTGAATATATAAGCAACTACAAGTGATGCAAGTAGGGCAACTGGAACATTGAGTGGAATTGGCTTCATAAATTCACCCATCATACCACCAACAAACATCATAGGAACCATTGTAAGAATAATTGCTAATGTTGCAATGTTTGTCGGACGACCTATCTCATCTGTTGCCTTAATAAGAAGTGTATCCATATCTTTGTGTTCACTGTCATGATCATGGAGATGTCTGTGAATATTTTCAATAACAATGATGGCAGCATCAACAAGAAGACCAAGTGAAAGTAAAAATGCAAAGAGGGTGATACGATTAATAGTCTGTCCTGTCATATATGCTACAAAAAGTGTAATTGCTAAAATAGCAGGTACAGTAAAGGTAACAATGATAGACTCTTTCCATCCAAGGAAGAAAATAAGCATCACTGCAATAATAGCAATAGTTATAACAAGGTGATGTACAAGCTCATTTACTGCATCATCGGCTCTTACTCCATAATCTCTTGTTATTTTATAGTAGATACCCATTTTACTGAGTCTCTCTTTGTATTTTTCCAACATTGCTTTTACATCATTGGAAACAAAAACAGCATTAGATCCTGCAAGTTTGGAAACACTGAGTGTCATTTGAGATGTTTGAAAGATTTGGTTGTCTATTTTCATAGTGATACAAGCCTCTTGCTTGTTTTGAAAATCAATTCCATCTGTTACTTTTGCTACATCTCTTAGGTAGATTGGACTTCCCATATATTGAGCGATAATAATACTTTCAACATCTTCAATACTTTCTATTGCATTTTTAACACCAAAGACAACAAGCTTACCCTCATTAGTAGTTGTGTCAACATTTGGAGCAATTTTTGCAATAGCTTGTATCCCTTGCATAATTTGACCAAGAGAGATATGGTAACCTTTAAGTTTTGCCAAATCTACTTCAACATTAAACTGCTCTTTATGAGCACCTTTGAGTGTTGTTTTTGAGACATTGTTGATTTGACTGATCTCTTTTTTAAGGTTTTGAATTGTTTCGAGATATTTGTAATAAGGAAGAGTGGCATTGGCATCTTTGTAAAATGCAACAGTTACAATTGGAATATCAATATCAATATCAAAAGGTTTAACAAGCGGTTGCATGATGCTTTTTGGCATTTTATCCATATTTTGCATCACTTTATCATAAAGCTTTAAGTTTGATATTTCACGGTTTTGTCCAATGTAGTACATAACATTGACAACTGCTACATTTTCCATACTCATAGAGTAGATATGTTCAACACCCTTAATCTCACGGAGTTTTTGCTCCAGGGGCTCAACAATAACCTTTTCAACCTGTTTTGGTGTCATACCAGGTGCTACAACGATAACACTACCACCACTGATGGCGATTTGTGGATCTTCCTCGCGAGGCATCACTTCAAGTGAGATATATCCTAAAACGAGTAAAAATACTGCTAGAAGTGCAGTCAAAGGACTGTATAAAAACCCTCTGGCTAACTTACCAGCATAATCAATAACCTTGATATGTGATAAATCTTTTTCTTTCATATTAGTCTGCCTTTATGTCAACTGTAGCATACATACCCGGGTAAATTTTTTGATTATGGTTTTTATTAAAACTGATTTTAATTTTAAATGTATGCGTCATAGGATTAGAACTAGGAATAATCGCATTGATTTTTCCAATTGTTTTCAATCCTATGGATGGAATGGTAACTTTTACTTTTTTCCCATAACTAATAGCTCCAAGATTGCTTTCACTAATCTCAGCTAAAATTTTAAGATCTGAAAGATCTGAAAGGATAATAGCTGGCATACCTGGCATTGCCATCTCACCGACTTTTATACTTTTTCTTACAATAACACCATCATTTGGTGCTTTGATAACAAGATATTTGTACTGGTTTTCTACCTCATGAACTCGTGCTTTTGCGATATTTATCATATCTCTAAGATTTTTTTCTGCTAGTTCAAGATTCTCTACTTCATACTTTGAAACCATATCTTTTTCAAGGAGGCGTCTATGACGCTCAAGGTTGATTTTTACATTATTGTACTGGTTTTGATACATTTGCAGTGAGAGTTCAGCTTGACGTTTTGCTGAATCTATTTCACGTGAGTCAATCGTATATAGAATTTCTCCACGCTTGACTTTTTCGCCTTCACTCACATTTACTTTTGTTACAAAGCCCATAAAACGGCTTGTTATCATCTTTTCGTTGTCTGATATTACGCTTCCTGAAAGTGTTAAAACTTCCGCCATAAGGGAAGCTCCAAGAGCTAGTATTAGTAGTAGTTTTTTCATCTATTTGTCTCCGTTTGCTAATTTTTCTAATGCGAATATTT
>JAMOSN010000113.1 GCA_027068455.1 Sulfurimonas sp. | reverse complement strand
TTTATTTTATCTTTCTGCCATAGTTGCCATTGCGATGGTTGCAAAAACTTTTGGTACCTATGCTTCTATGATGATGGAGATGCATACACAAGAGTATGCAAATATATTTGCCATAGGTATTTTATTTGCTTTTGTGGCAATTAATCTTGCAGGAAGTACACTTATTGCAAGAAGTGAGAACATCATAGTTATTATAAAACTCTCCATCATTATACTTTTTACAGTTATTGTCTCTTTTTATATACACCCTGATTATCTCGCCCTCAAAGATGCGCCACCTGTTTTAAATATATTTTCCTCTATTGCTTTGACATTTTTTGCTTATGAAGGTTTTCGGGTTATAACCAATACGGCAGAAGATATGCAAGACCCTGCAAAACTTATGCTAAAAGCTATGCTTATTGCTATCTTTTTGGTTATGGTGTTATATATTGCTGTAACCTTTGCAGTATTTGGAAATTTAACTTTACCCCAAATAATCAAAGCACAAGATTATGCTCTTGCAGAGGCTGCGAAACCGGTATTTGGGCAAATTGGCTTTACTTTAATGGCTATTGCAGCATTAATTTCCACTTCATCTTCCATTAATGCCAATCTTTATGCTGTTACAAATGTAACCTATGATATGGCAAAAAATGGAGAACTTCCTGAAGTCTATAAAAGACATGTTTACCATTCGACTGAGGGACTTATTATCAGTGCTATTTTTATATCACTTTTAATACTTTTTTTTGATTTACAAGAAATTGCTGCTATTGGCTCTATATCTATGCTTTTTATCCATGCACTTGTCCATATAGGACATCTGTTTAAGAGAAAGCATACAGGTGCTTCAACTATTTTACTTGTTTTAGCCATTATTACTATGTTTAGCGCCATAATTTTAGCATTACAATACACATCTAAACATATTCCAAATGTTGGATATTTTATAGCAGGTGGTTTTTTCCTTGCATTTCTTATCGAAATAGGCTTACGACTCTTTACGCATAGAGTTATTCAAAAACAAACCTTTTAAAACACTTGTATCTACTTTCACTTCCAAATCTAGAAGAGAAAGTGGTAATCCAAAAGAGTCTATTTTCACATAATCTTTAAAAGTAACCAATAAAGATGTTGCCTTGTCTTTTTCTAAAATAGCAACAAGTTCCTCTTTTGTAAATGAATGGTGATCTTCAAAGTAGTGTTTACTAACTACTTTTGGAAGGTATTTATCAAGTCTCTGAGGTCTGGCAATTGCAGTTACCAAAGACATCTTTTGTGTTGCGTGTTGAACAGTGACATGACGGGTAAAATCAATATCTTCATAAACAACAAGCGCTTGCTTACCTCTCCAAAGTCTCTCACGAAATGGTCCTGATGGCAAACATGCAGTGTTTGGAGTTTGTACATCTATAATAATGTCTTTTTTCTTTATGGTATGTTTGGAGTAAGCATCATCAAGAAAAATCTTCTTCACTCCCATAGCAGTTGCGTGTTGTATCGCTTTTTTTCTGTCTTCACTGACAATCACCACAGCATTAGGCAGTTTTTTAGCATAAATCATAGCTTCATCACCGCTTGTGGCTACATCACAAAGAATCTTTTCTCTGTTTTTTACCACAACCATCCCTTTGGATGAGCGTCCATAACCTCGTAATATTATGGCAACATTATCATGGTTCTTAGCAAGAGCAGTAACAAGTGGTGTTTTTCCACTTCCACCTACTGTTAAATTACCAACACTTACTATATCTACACCAAAATCTTCCTCTTTTGCAAGTTGAAAACGGCACCACATTATGAAACAATAGAGCCAAGAGAGGGGTAAAAGAAAAAAAGAAAGAGATTTTTGAAGTATATTTGGGTTATAGAAATATTTTTCAACCCAAAAAACAAGTGTAGCACGCAAGGGAATCTATACCCTTGTTTTTGCTATTTTTTTCACTGTTTTGATAACAGTTTGCACCTCATCATCGCTCATACTTGCATATATAGGCAACGACAACACCTGTTGATAAGAGCGAAGAGCCACAGGAAAGTCATTAACACGCAATGAATATTTTGCTTTATAATATGTCAGTAAATGAAGAGGAATATAATGAAGTCCCGTACCTATCCCCTCTTTTTTAAGTTCAACTGCAAACGAATCACGGTTTTTATCTATTTTTATAATATATAAAGAGAAAGGATTTTCTTCATTCTCCATACTTGGGATTGTGATATGTTCTACACCATCAAGTGCTTGAGAATAGATAGCCGCTATTTCTCGTTGACGTAATATATTTTTATCTTGTTCCCCGATTTGCGCACGGATGTATGCAGCATTAAGTTCACTT
The DNA here is from genome assembly GCA_027068455.1 of Sulfurimonas sp. GTDB lineage: Bacteria > Campylobacterota > Campylobacteria > Campylobacterales > Sulfurimonadaceae > Sulfurimonas. Next base: position 2,050 of record JAMOSN010000113.1, on the reverse strand, counting down.
AAGGAGTAGTCATTGCCAATATCTACTACATCATAAATATATTCTAAAGCATCTTCATCACGAACAATTGCATGGTTGGCAAGAAGTCTTGCACGTTCTATTATTTCATCATCATCACTTACAAGCATACCACCGTTACAAATGTTTTTCTTTAAGTGGGGAGAAAAATTAAAACATACTATATCTGCTCCTGTTGCACCGATTTTTTCACCTTTATAGGTTGCACCAAGTGCATCACTTGCGTCTTCAACTATTTTTACATTATAGCTTTTTCCCATTGCATAAACACGTTCCAAATCAACAGTAACTCCACCAAGATGTGTTACTATCACAGCTTTAAGCTTTTTGGATTTGTTTTCCTGCAAATAGCTCTCAAGCTTATCAAGATTGATATTATATGTAGTATCTTCAATATCTATGAAAATAGGTTCAGCATCAAAATGGCGTACAACTTCAGGAACACTTGGATGAGCATTAACTGAGCATACAATCTTGTCACCACGTTTTAAATCGAGTGCCAACATTGCCAAATGTAAAGCTGACGTTCCATGAGAAGTAGCAAGTGCATATTTTGCACCTACATACTCACTAAATTCGTTTTCTAACTCTTCAACCTGATTAATATCATCCCCATCAAGTGCATCACTCACATTAGAATGTGCTTCTCTGGAGCTTTCATATTTACAAAACGGTATTTTCATCATGATATCCTTGTATCTTTATAATGTTATATCTCTAGGATAATTAAAATCATGTCCTAGTGTACGTGATGTCAGCTTTGCAATCACTGGCATTTTTCTTTTAAAATGATTTCTAAAAATTCTCTTTATAATCATATCAAGCATCTTCTCATCGATCCCTTTTTCCAAGATATCTTCACGTGAAAGACGCTCATCTACATAAAGCTTTAATGCTTCATCAAGTTGTGCATAAGTATAACCAAGATCTGCTTCATCACTTTGACCATCCCATAAATCCGCTGAAGGTGGTTTTTTAATGATAGATGCACTCACACCCAAATACTCTGCTAATTCAAACACTTCACTTTTGTACAGATCCCCTATAGGGTTGAGCGCTGAAGCCAGATCACCATAGAGTGTTCCATACCCAAGCATCAATTCACTTTTGTTACTTGTTCCTAAAACCAAAGCGTTTTGACGCGCTGAAATATCAAAAAGTGTTGTCATTCTCAATCGTGCAGAGAGGTTCCCTTTTCTAAGGTTATCCATATCTGGATTGTTTATCTCATACGCCTTCAACATAGGTGCTATAGAAACCGTAGTATTTTGCAGTCCAAAATCACGACATAACTCATCAGCATCATCGAGGGAACTTTGAGAAGAGTATTGAGAAGGCATCTTCACACATAAGAGGTTATCTCCAAATACCTGCTGTGCCAATACTGCAACAACAGCAGAATCCAGTCCACCACTTAAACCAACAACAACATGGTTCATGCCAGTTTTTCTCACTTCATTATCTAAAAAGCGATGGAGATAATCTGTTATTTGTGCATATTTACCCATAGTTTTACTTAAACCTTTAAAAATTATTAACAATCTAAATTATATCGAAGTTTTGTAACAAAATAATTCTTTTAACATTTATGTAATATACTTTCAGTAATATTTCGAACCTTTTATATTTAACAAGGACAAACCATAAAACCAGATACTCTTATACAACAATTACGCTATTTAACTTTTATTCCAATTATTATCATTACTGTTGGATTTTTATTTTTCATAAATAACACTTACGAGACACGCAGTGAACTACATACTCTCAAATCAAATATAATAAAAATTAAACAGATATCACAACTCATCAATGACCTGCAACAAGAAAGAGGTCTAAGTAGTGGATTTATCGGAAGTCGAGGTGAAAATTTTAAGAAACAACTTTTATCAAAACGCATAGATACGGATCAATCTTTTACGAAATTTTTATCTCTTTGCCATTCACATCAAAATGAATATAGAAAACTTAAAGACAACTTAGCTTTTTTTAGAACACAACTTGACAAGAAAAAAATCTCTACTGAAACATC
>JAMOSN010000112.1 GCA_027068455.1 Sulfurimonas sp. | reverse complement strand
AATCTTACAAAGTAAGTGGAACTAGATTTGCTTATCTAAAAATATAAATTTTATAAAGGAGAGTATCCCAATGGGTATAGAGATATCTAAAACACATTCACTTATCAAAGATGCACTTGATTTTCGCGCTGCACGTCAAGATATGATAGCTTCTAATATTGCCAATGCCGATACCCCTTTTTATAAACCACGCGATATCAGCTTTGAGGATGCACTCAAGGCAAAAAAAGCTGCACTTTATCAAGACAAGACCCAAACTCTAGAGCTTGCAACAACCAATGAAAAACATCTCAAGCCTAAAAATGAGACATCACAAACAAAGCCAAAACTTTTCTTTCGAGATGGACATATGGCTCGCAATGATGGAAACTCTGTTGATATTGATGTTGAAACAACGGAGATGAGTAAAAACTCTATCATGTTCAATGCTCTTGTTCAGGCAAATAAAAAAGACAGCGATATATTTAAAAGTGTCATTGATGCTTCATCAAAGGTTAACTAATGAGTAATTTTTTAAACAGTTTTGATATTTCAGGATATGGACTCTCAGCACAGCGTGTTCGTGTGAATGTCATCTCAAGCAATATTGCCAATGCACAAACAACACGTACAGATGAAGGCGGACCTTATCGCCGTAAAGAGGTTGTTTTTAAAGCTATTAATTTCAATGATGTTTATAATGATGCTCTTGCAAAAACAACAGATTCTGCAAAATATGAAGACCCTCTTAATGAGGGTTTAGAGGGTCAAAAGGTAAATCCTGCTATAATGAGCGTACAAGTTGAGAAGATAGTGCGAGATGATTCCAAACCAAAACTCAAGTTTGAACCAAATCATCCTGATGCCGATGCAAATGGGTATGTTGCATATCCAAATATTAATCCTGTCATAGAAATGGCCGATTTAGTAGAAGCGACTCGCTCTTATCAGGCAAATGTTGCGGCATTTCAAAGTGCAAAAGATATGGCTAACTCTGCTATATCATTATTACAATAAAGAAAGGAGTAATCAGTATGGCAATTAACAACATATCAGGCTTATCAACAGCTGATTTACTCAAAAAGAATGATACAACCAAAAATCTAAAGGGTGGAGAGGCTTTTGCCGAACAACTTAAATCTGCTCTTAATGAAGTCAATGAGATCCAACAAGAGAGCGAAAAAGCGATAGCAGACTTGGCAACAGGAGAGGTTAAAGATCTCCATCAGGCAGCACTTGCCATTGGCAAAGCCGAAACAAGTATGAAACTGATGCTTGAGATTCGCAATAAAGCACTCAACGCATACAAAGAGATAGGAAGAACCCAACTCTAATTTAATGACAAATACCAATAAAAGCGCAAAAATACTGCTTCTCTATGGGCTTTTGGCTCTTGGATTTTTAGTATTTTTGAGTGTAATGTTCCTCACTGTTATCCAACCACGACATCTACCCTCTTTGTATGCCAAAGAGTCTTCACGCGCCCAAAGGGGCAGTATCATCTCTGCTGATGGTTTTCATATAGCAACAACAAAGAAACTTTACAAAGCAGTAGTCAACACACGCTATATCGATCCTCAGAAAAAAGAACTCTTTGTAAAACTTTTCTCCATATATTCAGGAATGCAGCCACAAGAGATAGAAAAAAAGCTTGCCAAAAGAAAAGGAGTTGTGGTTTTAAGCTATAACCTCCCAGAGATTCAGGCACATTATCTCAAAAAGCTCTCGTATGAACTGCGCCGTTTTAAAGTGTTTATGGAGCTTAAAAATCCCCGTACGGGTCTTCGCTCTATTCATGGTCTAAATATCATTGAAAGTGGAGAGAGTCGTCTTTACCCTTATGGCAATCTTTTAACACCGATTGTAGGTTATCCACATAAGCTTGAAGATGATGGATACACTTTTGTACAAGGGGTAAAAGGTTTAGAGAAACGTTTTGACAATGAACTCTCAGCAAGACAAAACGGTTTTAGCCGTGGTAAACGTGATGTCAACAGTTATATCATACTTAACAAAGAGAGTTTTACAAAAGCCAAAATTGATGGTCTTGATATCAAACTTACCATCCCTGTAGCTTTTCAAATCAAAGTTGAAAAGATGCTCGATACTATGAAAAAAGAGTTGCGTGCCAAAGAGATTATGTGTGCGGTTATGGAGTCTAAAACAGGAAAAGTACTTGCCATGGCAAGTTCAAACAGATACTTGCCAAAGTCCATTAAGCGCAGTGACTATCCATCTCTTAACAGTGGAATGATAGAGTACAGTTTTGAGCCTGGAAGTGTTATCAAACCTATTACCTTTTCTCTGCTCTTAGAACACCATCTTATCAACCCTTATGATTTGGTCAATGGACATAACGGTCGTTTTAAAATTGGTCGTAAAGTGATTACAGATGAACACAGATTCGACTGGCTCAGTGCCGAAAATGTCATTGTCCATTCTTCCAATGTCGGGATAGCCCAACTTGCACAAAAGCTCTCTGGATATGAATTTTATGAAGGGCTTAAAGATTTTGGATTCTCTCAAAAATCAACACCTGACCTTATTTATGAAAAAGCGGGTTCCATCCCTTCACCAAAAAGACTGGAGAATGAAATCTATAAAGCAACCTGTGCTTACGGATATGGTATGCGTGCCAATCTGATGCAACTACTCCGTGCCTACAGTGCTTTTAACAATAATGGTCGTATGGTAACCCCAAAACTTCTTGATGGCTTTATAGATGAGTTTGGACAGGAACAAAAAGTATTTGATCCACAAGAGACACAGGTGATATCAAGTGCCACCGCACAAAAAATGAAAAAAATATTAATTAAAACTGTAAACAAAGGTACAGGGAAAAAAGCGATTACTCCAGGCATTGAAGTTGGAGGTAAAACAGGAACAGCCCACATTGTTGAGCGTGGAAAATATATTAAAAAGTACAATACCGCCTTTATGGGATTTGCCAACGATGCTACTCACAGCTACTCCATAGGTGTTATAGTTGTTCAACCTACAAAAAGCCATTTTGCATCACAAACAGCCGTCCCTGTATTTAAAAAAATCGTTGATACTATGATTGAAGATGGTTACTTAGACCCCTCACTATAACCAGATATTATCAAGTAAACGTGTAGAACCAACAAGTGCTTCTACTAAAATCACACTATTGCCAATCTCAACCTTATCTATGAGTTCAAATTCACGATTGACTATCGCAACATACCCAATCTCAAGAGGAGAAAGTATCTCTAACATCTTCTCTTTGATAACATAAGAGTCATAGACACCGCTACTTACCATTTGAGAAGCACTATAGAGTGATTTTGAAATTTTTAAAGCATCTTCCCTTTGTTCTTTTGAGAGATATACATTACGACTACTAAGAGCAAGTCCGTCACTCTCTCTTACTGTATCTACAGGCACGATGATAACATCCATAAAATAGTGCTTTACCATCAGTTCTATAAGATGGAGTTGTTGTGCATCTTTTTTACCAAAATAGGCTCGTGTTGGATTGACTATATTTAAAAGTTTCATAACAACACGCAACACACCAGAAAAATGTCCTGGTCTTGTTGCCCCCTCTAAAACATATCCTCGTACATTTGGTGCTTGCACTTTGACTTCATCCTCAAAATAAAGATCATCTGATTGAGGCATAAAGACAACATCAACGCCAGCAAGCTCACAAATCTTTTTATCTGCTTCATCTCGTCTTGGATACTTTTCTAAATCTTCTCCAGCTAAAAATTGTGTAGGATTGACAAAGATAGAAACCACGACAAGTTCATTTTCAGCTCTTGCGTGTTTAATCAATGAGATATGCCCCTCATGGAGTGCACCCATTGTCGGTACATAACCAACAGTTGCGTGTTGTGATTGTAAATATTGTTTTAATTCCAAAGGATTAGAAATAATCTTCATTTTAAGTCCCAATATAATATAATTTTGCAATTATATCAGAGATTTAGGCATCATACTATGGACAATTACGAATATACAGAACTACTTAAAAATATTACAACAAAAATGGACAACATTACAGGGGTTGTCGAACCTCAAAAGATAGAAAAAAGACTTGCAGAGATAGAAGAACTTGAAAATAATCCTGAATTTTGGAATGACGCCAAAGAAGCTGCAAAAATACAAAAAGAAAAAACGCAACTGACACGAAAACTAGAAAAATACAACAAAGCAAAAAATGCTGTTGAGGATGCAAAAGAGCTCTATGAGATGGCTAAAGATGAAAATGATGAGGAATCACTTCAAGCACTTTATGATGATGCCCCTGCATTAGAGGAGCAGATTCGTGCCATGGAGATTGAAGTTCTCTTAAGTGGTGAGAGCGATGCCAACAATGCCATACTCTCCATTCACCCTGGAGCTGGAGGAACAGAAAGCCAAGACTGGGCTGCTATGCTACTT
>JAMOSN010000111.1 GCA_027068455.1 Sulfurimonas sp. | reverse complement strand
ATCATTTGCATTTCTGATAGCCTGACCAAGTCCATTTGACTGTGCTGAAAGTTTGTTCGCGATAGAAAGACCAGATGAATCATCCGCTGCTTTGTTGATACGAAGACCTGAAGATAAACGTGCTAAACTTTTATCTAACTCAACATTATTATTACCCGCATACATATGTGCATTCATTGCACCTACGTTTGTATTAATTCTAAAACCCATAATAAATCCTTTTCTATGGAAGAGCCTTTTGCTCTTGTGTTTTTTATTTTTATCTTTAGGCTTCCTTGCCTTAGATGTAAACTAAATCGACACTCAAAAAAATAACTTTAGAAAACTTGTAAATTTTTTACAATTTTTCTTTTTTAAACTTTTTTAGATACACTTCCAAAATCGAAAAATAAAATCACTATACTATATTATAGGAAAACTATTTGAATTTAATTATTGTAGAATCACCAGCAAAAGCCCGTACTATCAAAAACTTCCTAGGTAAAAAATTTGATGTAATTGCATCAAAAGGTCACATCAGAGACCTGCCTAAATCACGTTTTGGTATCACTATAGATGAAGAGACACATGAGATTATCCCTAAATACTCTGTAGCAAAAGAGAATGCTCCAACGGTAAAAGAGATAAAAGAGAAAGCCAAAAAAGCTGACACCATATATATCGCAACCGATGAGGACCGCGAGGGGGAAGCTATAGGATGGCACATTGCTCATGCTATCAAAAAAGACCCAGCAGAGTTGCCAAGAATTGTCTTTCACGAGATTACAAAAAGTGCTATCAACCATGCTCTTGAATCGGCTCGCCATATTGATATGAACATGGTTAACGCTCAACAAGCTCGCCGTTTACTTGATAGAATCGTGGGGTATAAACTCTCTCCTCTTCTTAGCTCGAAGATCCAAAAAGGGCTCAGCGGTGGTCGTGTGCAGTCCTCTACACTCAAACTTGTAGTAGATCGTGAACGTGAGATCAAAGCATTTGTTCCGCAAGAGTACTGGAGCATCGACACGCAGTTTAAAACAAACATAGATGCAACACTTTTCAAGCACAAAGAGGAAAAAATCTCCAAACTCTCCATAGAGAATGAGGAAAAAGCCCAAGCTATCACAGCGAGTGTCAAATCTGATAATTTCACCATAGCAAAGATAGAAACCAAACAAAGAAAATCGGCAACTCCTCCGCCGTTTATGACCTCAACACTCCAACAAACGGCATCAAGCAAGCTTGGATTTAGCCCGAAAAAAACGATGATGATTGCACAGACTCTTTATGAGGGTGTCAAAACTCCAGATGGAACAAGCGGGGTTATCACCTATATGAGAACAGACTCCCTTAACTTGGCAAAAGAGGCTGTTGGTGCAGTTCGTGGTATTATTGAAAACCGTTTTGGGAAAAAATACCTGCCTAAAAACCCTAAAGTATATACAAAAAAATCAAAAGGTGCCCAAGAAGCGCATGAGGCTATCCGTCCAACAATGCTACAGTTTACTCCAGAAGTAGCGGCAAAATACCTTAAACCTGATGAGATTAAACTCTATCGTCTTATTTATGAGCGTTTTATGGCATGTCAAATGGAAGATGCACTCTTTGAGCAACAAAGCATCATCTTTAAAGGAGATGAAAATGAATACCGTGCAAGTGGTAGAAAACTTATCTTTGACGGTTTTTATGCTCTAACAGGTACAGAGGATAAAGACAAACTTTTACCATCTCTTAAAGAGGGTGACAAAGCTGAGATTCAAAGTGTCAAACCTACACAACATTTTACTGAACCACCATCAAGATACTCTGAAGCAAGTCTTATCAAAAAACTTGAAGCTGAGGGTGTTGGTCGTCCATCTACCTATGCACCGACAATTGCTACACTTACAAATCGCACCTATGTTACCATAGAGAAAAAACAGATTATCCCAACAGAGGTTGCTTTTACCGTTACGGAGATTTTGGAGAAACACTTCCCTAATATTGTGGACATCAACTTCACAGCAACTATGGAAGAGAAACTCGATGAGATAGCCCAAGGGCATGAAGACTGGCAAAAACTTTTAGCTGATTTTTATGATAGCTTTATGAAGCAAATTGAAGAGGGAAAAGAAAAAATTGTTTCACTCAAAGTTGCCAAACCACTTGGACGCAACTGCCCTAAATGTGGCAGTGAGCTTCTTTTAAGAAGTGGTCGTTTTGGGCATTTCATTGCATGTAGCGGATTTCCTAAGTGTAAGTACACAGAACAGTGTGATGAAGAGGGAAATAAAGTAGAGAAAAAAGAGGAAGTAGCAGAAGAAAAATGCGAAAAATGTGGCAGTGATATGATTGTTAAAAATGGTCGTAACGGTCAGTTTCTTGCGTGTTCCAACTATCCTGATTGTAAAAATACAAAATCAATTCTAGTAGAAGAGAAAATCAGTAAAACACCATGTCCAGATTGTGGTGGTAAAATCAGCCTTAAAAACTCTCGCCGTGGACCTTTTTGGGGATGTGAAAACTATCCTGATTGTAAATTTATCTCAAAGTTTGAACCAACAACCATCAAATGTAAAGCCAAAGGGTGTAATGGCGTGTTAGCACCAAGAACATTTAGAAACAAAGAGGTGTATGAGTGTGTCAAATGTAAAGCACGTACCCCTCGCGAAGAGATTGATGCAGAACAATAGGTTTTTATTATGAAAATTGGCATCCTCTCTGACACCCATACAAAAGTGAATCTTACAAAGATTACCATAGATTTTCTTCTTAATGAAGGGGTTGAGTTTCTTATACACGCAGGGGATATAGTAGAAGTTGCAACACTAGAGCTTTTAGCAAACTCAGGGGTGCGTTATGTAGCGGTATATGGGAATAATGATGCACATCTGGTTCAATACCATAACAACTACAACCTTGTGCAAGAGCCCCATTACTTTAAACTCGCACACACTACTTTTAAGCTGATGCATCTTCCTTTTTATATGACACCCGATGCAGAGATTATCATCTTTGGTCATACCCATACTTTTGAAGTGGAGTTTAGAAAAGGAACCCTTTATCTTAATCCTGGTGAAGTATGTGCACGAAGTAAGCCACTCTCAGAATGTGCTATACTTGAAATAAAAGAAAAAGAGTTGCGTGTTGATTATTTTACACGTAAAAAAGAGAAAAAGTACAAGCACAAAGAGCAATTTTCTTATAAAAGGCGAATGAGATGAGTCAGAAAATATTTTTATGTTCTATATGTAACATTAACAGTGGTACATGCAAAGAGGATTGTAAATTTTGTTCACAGAGTGTTCGCTATAAAGCGGATATAGAACGTTATAAACAAAAGCCGCTAGAGCAAATCACACAAGAAGCACTCGCTGCGCAAAATAATGGTGCACTTGGCTTTTGTTTGGTAACAGCTGACAAAGGGCTTAATGATAAAACTTTGGAGTTTGTTTGTAATGTTGCAAAAGAGGTACAAAAAGTCGCTCCAAAACTTCGCCTTATTGCATGTAACGGTACTGCAACAAAAGAGCAGCTTTTAGAGCTCAAAAGTGCAGGAATTAAAGCCTACAACCACAACCTTGAAACAAGTGAAACATTTTATCCTCAGATATGTACCACCCACCCATGGAGTGAACGTTATGAAACATGCCAAAATGTCAATGAAGCTGGTCTTGTTCTTATAAGTGGAGGGATTTTTGGTCTTGGAGAATCTCAAGAGGATAGAATCTCCATGTTAAAGTCACTTGCTTCACTCAACCCGACAAGTGTTCCTATCAACTTTTATCATCACAATCCAGCACTGGAACTACAACCCAACTCTCTTACTACAGATGAAGCACTCACGCTTATCTCTCTAACACGCAAGATGTTACCAGATGCTGATCGTATTATGGTAGCTGGCGGACGAGAATTAATGTTTGGCTCGCGTCAAAATGAGATATTTGATGCAGGTGCGAACTCTATTGTTATAGGCAACTATCTCACCACATCAGGTAGAGATATGCACAAAGATTTAGAGATGTTAAGTGAACTTGGTCTTGAAGTAGCAACAAGCGTTAAGAGCTAACAATGGAGCATAATGTGGGTGAGAATGTTATTTTAATCATTACCCTTTCACTCATTATTATATTCTCCCCTTTTTTTGCAAAGTATCTCAAACTCCCAACAACGCCTATAGAGATTATCTTAGGTTCTATTTTTGGATATATTGGATTTTTACATACTGAACACCTTTTTGATATCGTAGCTGAGCTTGGTTTTCTTTACTTAATGTTTATAGCAGGAACAGAGATTAATCTCAAAAATGTACTCAAAACTCCAAAACGCATTGTCAAACGTATAGTATTTTATCTTATTTTTCTATACGGTTTTTCCATAGCTTTTGCGATGCAGTTTGATTTGGGGAAAATCTTTATGGTGTTACTACCTTTGATCTCTGTCGGTCTTGTCGCTTCACTTTCAAAAGAGTATGGAAAAACTCCATGGCTTACCCTTTCTATGACCGTTGGAGGTATTGGTGAGGTTGTGAGTATCGTTATTTTAACAATCACCTCAGCAGCCCTAAAATCAGGATTTGGTCTTGGACTTTTTCAAACTATTATGGCACTTTTGGCTTTTTTGCTCTTTATGTTTTTACTCTTTCGCTCCATGCAGCTTCTTTTTTGGTGGTTTCCAGCAGTCTCAACAGCACTTATGCCATATCAAGACAACAAAGAACAAGATATTCGCCTGAGTATGGGAATCTTTTTTTTACTTGTAGGAGCTATGCTCTATCTTCATCTTGAGCTTGCATTTGGTGCATTCTTAGCAGGTATTTTCATCCCAACATTTTTTGAACATAAACATGAACTTCCAGAAAAGCTTGCATCATTTGGATTTGGATTTTTAATCCCTATCTTTTTTATCCATATCGGAAGCTCTTTTGATTTGAATGCACTTGCAATTGAGGGTCTTTTAGTTAAAACTTTCATGATTGCAATAGTGATGATTCTTATGAGGGTTTTTGCAGCACTAGTTTTTGTCAAAGAGCTAGGAGTAATTGATTCTATTCTTATGGGACTCTCTCACTCTATGCCACTGACACTTCTTATCGCTATGGCAACACTTGCCTATGGAGCAAACTCTATTGACAAGCTTCACTATTATGCTTTCATTTTAGCAGCACTCTTTCAAGTTATAAGTGTTATGATTATCATCAAACTTATCAATATCTACAAAACAAAAGAAGTTTTAACTTGAAACTTCTTTTTGCCCTTTATCTTGGCAACCACCCTTGATATAACATGCAATGGCATACCCATGATTAAGCCCTAAAGCGATACTTCCTCCACTCTCTTGAGTGATATCTCCTGCTACAAAGAGTCCTTTGATATTGGTTTCATAATGCTCATCATGGACAGGTTTTCCATCCTCCTCTTTTATGCCAGAACTTGCCAAAAAGCCACTTGGTGTTGTTCCACCTATAGCATAAATTACTCTGTCATACACCTCTGGTTCTATCTCATTAAAGAGTACTTTCACCCTACCATCTTCTGTAGCTTCAAGCCCATCAATATTGACACCTAGAATCGGTCGCACCTCATTATGTGCTATGGCATTGGCTATATCTCTTTGGTTGGTTGGATTGGCACGACGGAACGTCTCACGTCTGTAGCAAATGCTAACATCATTCTTTTCACTCAAATCTACGGCATATTCAACAGCACTGTCTCCTCCACCAACGATAAGAACCTTTTCCCCCTCACTACAGTTATCGAGCGTGTAATTCACTCTTTTTCTTATAGCTGGAGGGATTTTGTAGCTTGGTTTGTTTGGTTTACCCATACGACCAATGGTAACAACTACATTTTTGGCTTTGATACTGCCACCTGCCATCATCACCTCGAAATAATCATCTTTTTTCTCTATAGATGTCACTTCTACATGGGTTTTTAGATCAACAGAATGGTTTTTAAGGATTTCATCGAAAAAATCGAGTGTAGATTCTTTTGTTCCATCTATAAAATAGATATTGCCATCAAGTTCAACTTTTTGCCCTTTCCAGTCAACATCTACTCTTTTGTTATCTTTGTAATATTTACGTATTGTGGAGTTATGGTTCTCATCTTTTTCCAGCATTACAATATCGCGTACACCCTGCAAATAACTCTCAACTGCTGTTGCAATCCCAGCAGGACCAGCACCGACAATAGCCAATTCATAAATATGTTCACTCATAACCTATCCTTATAGTAAAATTCTTACTAATAAGTGTAGCATATTTATTGTAACTTATCAGGAAACTTCATCATAAATTTTTGTAATTTTGGCGCTATCACCACTTGGCAATACCCTTGTTGTGAGTTTACATTATAGTAGTTTTGATGGTATCCTTCCGCAGGATACACTTTAGGCAATTCACTCACCTCTGTTACAATTTTACTCGAAAATCTTTGCTGATGTTTGTTAATGGCATCTTCAATGATCTTTTTTTCATTTTCGTTACTGTAATAAATAACAGAACGATACTGTGTTCCTTTGTCTGCACCCTGTTGGTTCAGTGTTGTGGGATCATGGATCTCAAAAAAGATATCTAAAATATCTTCAAGACTGATAACATCCGCATCATAAACGATATCAACCACTTCTGCGTGCCCTGTTGCACCTGAGCATACATTCTCATAGGTAGGATTTGGTCGTTTTCCCCCTGCATAACCACTTACAGCACTAACTACTCCCTTCACATTTCTATAGACTGCTTCTATACACCAAAAACATCCACCACCTAAAACTATTCTCTGTTTGTTCATATAATTTTTCCTCATTTTTACTATGCTTTTTGTTTTAATTCACTATACATATGACACATAAGAGGTGTTTGCACCTCTTGCGTGTTACATATAAAACCGCTTAATGATTCCAACTCCGTTTTTTTATGAGCTTGAAAATCTTTGTGCATGGAGGTTGAAGAGTCATACGGTACTTTAGAAGCGGTATCAAGCGACTTTTGCACCTCGTTATCTACATCCACACCATACACTTTTGCTACCGATGCAATCTCTTCTAAAAGTTTTTTTGCCTCATCGTAATGGTGTTGATATACACCACCGATAGAGGTGTCATAGTAAGAGGTAAGTGTTGCAAATGCAGAGATGAAAATATATTTTTTCCATATCGCTTCTTGAATGTTTTGTGGTGTTTTGTAGCGTAAATCTGCTCTCTCAAATATATCCGCTACCTGCTTGCTTGCGTGTAGTTCTCCTCCAAACACAGCAGCAAACACTTTGCCTTTTTTTCGAATCACTCCTGCACTCTCAATATGTGAAAGGATATAGATACATCCATCTAGCACATTGTTCGCACCCATAGTACGCAACTTCTTTGCATTATCAACACCATTGGAAAAAGAAAGCATCACACTCTTCTCATGGGTAAAAGGGGATATTTTTTCATACGCCTCTGCCAAATCATAACTCTTCACACAAAACAGTACCACATCAAACTGCCCATGTATATCCTCTAAACTTTTTGCCTCTAAAGGTTGCTTCCAGGTTGTCGAATCTTCCACAACAGCTATCCCCTCTTTTTGGATAACACGCAGATGCTCCCCTCGACCAAACCCTACAACATCCAATCCAGCCTTAGCAAAACACGCAGCCAAATATCCACCGACACCACCTAGTCCAATTACTGCTATTTTCACTCTATTCCTTTGGTTGTTTTGTGCTATTATACAAAAAAATCATGAGGATGTTATGCCAAAAGTCGATACCAAAACATTTTATAAAGCATCACTTCAAAAATATGCTCAAACACCAAAAGGGGTGCAATGGAACTCTCTTTTCTCTCAACAGACTCGATTTGAAGCCTTAGTGCATCTTTTACCTGATGATCTATCCCTTTATACTCTTGTAGATGCGGGGTGTGGGTTTGGAGATTTATACACCTTTTTACAAACACGCAACAAGCTGCCAAAAAAATATATTGGGATAGATTGTCTTGATTTTATGTGTTCTATCGCCTCACGCAACACGCAACAAACCATCATCTATGAGGATATTTTACATCCAAAACAACTTCCTGTTGCCGATTTTTATATCTGTAGCGGTGCACTCAATACCTTGAGTAAATTTGAAAGCTATCTTTTCATACAAAACTGCTACCAACACGCAAGAGTAGGTGTTGTATTTAATGCTCTCTATGGTTCTAAGAAATCACAAACATATAACTACTTTAACACGCAAGATATTGAAAATTTACAACAAACACTCCAAGTAGATACAGTACAAATGTATGAGGGTTATATTGATAATGACATCACTTTGGGATTTTTCAAAAAAAATTAGTGTATAATTACTTTTAAAAAAGGCTTCTCTATCATTAACAATACCCAAACCATAAAACAACAGTTTCAACACTTTTACAAAGACCACTCCCCTGCAAATATGGAGGATGCTATCGAAAAGTTTAGCATCTTTGGTGGTGTTGGATGGGGAAAGATAGATACTACAAAGCCCACTTTTGAACTTATTGAGTCGTTTATTTTACAAGATTACCACTATATCCGTAACGATATTAGTGAACTCACTTCAGGACTGCCACTCTACCACACCATACTCACAGCCATAGCACTGAGTGATGGTAAAATTCATGCGGTATATAAACGTGCCAATGTTACACAAGATGTGGGAGATAAAGCTGTAGAAGATCTTATAGAGCGCGGCATTATCTATAAAATCAACTCTCCCAAAAAATTCACATCATGGGCACAGAGTGAAAAGATAGATCCGCGACTTGCATTTCATACACCATTTTTACGCTTTTGGTTTGCTTTTATCTCCCCTTTGTTTCAGGGAATCAAAAACGGAGATTTTAAAGAGGTCAAAGAGCGATGGGAGAACCGTAAGCAGGAGTTTTTTAGCGATACTTTTACACTCTTGGCACAAGCCCTCGTAGATGCAAAGCCCTATTTTGACAGAGAGGTGGAGTTTACACTCTACAAAGAGGAGAATGATACAATACTCGTTGGTAGTGCCAAATACACAAACACCAAAATAAAAAAGAGTGAACTCACCCGTCTCAAAGAGCTTGCAACAAAAGCAAATATCGAAGCAACACACTTTTGTATAGTGGCAAAAAAAGGGTTCTCAAGTGAACTCAAAGCACTTAAAGGCAAAGAAGTACAACTTCTTAGCCTTAAAAACTTCAAACAGCTCTTAGAAAACTAAACACGCAAGGGAAGAGTGATGTGTGGTATTTTTGGTATTGTAGGGGAGTATGATGACAACCTTGCTACCGCAGCGCTTGCAAAGCTTCAACACAGAGGACCTGATTTTTGTGGTGTAGAAAGAGACAATAACCTCTTTTTTGCCCATCAGCGCCTCAGCATCCAAGATACCCACCACAGAAGCCACCAACCCCTCAAACACGCAAATATTCTTCTCTCTTTTAATGGAGAGATATATAACTACAAAGAGCTTAAACAACAACTCAACTTCCCTTTTACCACCAACAGCGATACCGAAGTGATTTTGGCAGCTTATTTGGAGTGGGGAGAGGATTTTGTCTCCCATCTTCGCGGTATGTTTGCCATTGCCCTCAAAGATGGAGAAACCCTTTACCTTTTTCGTGACAGACTCGGCAAAAAGCCTCTCTTTTTTATGCAAGAATCCAAAGCGTTTTACTTCGCTTCGGAGATAAAAGCACTTACACCCTTTTTAAAACACAAAGAGATGAACTTTGATGCTATGAGTTCATATCTTAGCTTCCTTGCTCCCACAGCACCCCACACCTTTTACAAAGGGATAGAAAAATTAGCCCCTAGTGAGATGCTTATTGTTCATCATGGAAAAGTAACACGCAAGCGATACTATGACATCTTAAACACGCAACCTAACATACTAACAAACAAACATGATGCGTTAGCAGAGCTTGAGCTCAAACTTGAAGAGTCTATCGCTTTGCGACTTAAGAGTGATGTGCCTATAGCAGCACTCCTTAGCGGTGGGATAGACAGTGCCACCATCAACTACTATGCCAAACGATTTGGGTATAACCTCCAAACCTACACTTTGGGGTTTGAAAACTTTGGCAAGTATGATGAGAGAAACAATGCCAAAGAGAGTGCCAAGCTTTTAGGCATACCAAATAAACAGATAGAACTCAGTCAAAATGGCTATATCGATACCATTGATGAAGTGTTTGCCACTCTTGATGAACCCCTCAACGACCCTGCGGCAATCCCACTCTATCACCTCTTTGGGCACATAAAAAAAGATGGTTACAAAGTGGTGCTTAGTGGTGAGGGGAGTGATGAGCTGTTTTTAGGGTATAGGCAATATTTTGAATACCTTGAGATGGAAGCAGCAAAGAAAGTGTTTCACAAAAACTGGCTCAAAAAATATTTTCGCTCCAACTTTAGTATGAACAGAGAGTGGGAGTGGTACAAACGAGCTTTTGAGGGGGAAGTTATCTTCCGCACCTCAAGTGAGAAGTTTACCGACATGCAAAAAAACATCCTGATGAAAAAAAATATCCGTGACGGCGATGGTTTTTTGTACCTCAAAAGTCTGCGTGACAACTTTGAAAATTCCAAACACGCAGATGAGTCTATCTGGTTTAGTTATGCTGATTTGCAACATTTTCAAGCAGAACATTTTTTAGCCAAACTTGATCGTGTGAGTATGGCACACTCCATAGAATCACGCACCCCATTTTTAGACCACCATTTTGTAGAGAGTGTCTTTGGCATAAACCCAAAACTCCGCTACCAAGATGGGATTACAAAAGGGCTTTTAAAAGAGCTTTTACATAACAAACTCCCATCTGAGATACTCTCACGCAAGAAAAAAGGTTTCTCCAACCCTTATGGAGAGTATCTCTACAGCAGCGGGAGAGTTAATCTCATCGAAGAGGTGAACAAAAAAACAGGGATGTTTAAGGAGGATGTTTTAGCTCACTATATACAAACCGCACGCAAAGGGCGTTTTAAACAGCATGTATGGGGATTATATGCTTTGAGTCATTGGATAAACAAAGAACTTTTATAAACCTCCGTAGATATTACATCAACTATTGCCCTAATCCAAAGACATTTGAAAGTGTATTGACATAGTTAAAGTAGCCTACAATAGCTACCGCTTCAAGAATCTCTTTATCACTCCATCCAAGAGTTTTGAGTGTATCTATATCCTCTTTTGTCATTTTATAATTATCTTTTTGAGATGCTCTGACACAAAAATGGAGTAATGCTTTTTCTTTATCATCTACACTCATTTTTTCTATCCCTGCTAAAATCTCCTCAATTTGAGTCTCACTCAAACCCAACATCTTGGCGATGTTTTTATGCACATCAACACACATCTTACAACTGTTTTCCTTAGAGATAAGCAATGCAATCGCCTCTTTAATATCATAACTAAGGTATGTTTGGTTTAACAGATAGTTTTGTACCATTGTATCTGTTGCAAAATAAACTTTTTCATCCACTGCCAAAAGTTTAAAAATCTCTCCCAAACTTCCTGTTTTTTCTAAAATCGGTCGTGCTTTTTCCTGAATCTCTGGACTCATCTCTTCAAATTCTGGTAAATCTATGTATGCCATTGTTTTGCCTTTATTTTTTAGTTTTAAAAAGTATCAAGCATAATTATATGGTACAATTCTTAAAAATCATACCAAAAGAAGCATAATAATAATTAGTGATTGCTTTTGATGCCTTTAGTAAGGAGAAAGAAACAGATGATACAAACAATCAATAAATACGCAACAACCAATACCCTTGTGATTGTTGGTATTATTTTAGGGGTTGCCTTTGGTGTATTTTTCCCAGAGCTTGCCCTTAAACAAAAAGTGATAGGAACAGCTTTTGTTTACTTTTTAAAAATGCTTGTTATCCCTTTGGTTTTTGCTTCCATATTTGTAGCTATTTTAGGGCTTGGAAGCTTGGATCATCTCAAAAGAATGGGTCTTAAAACCATAGGGCTCTACCTTCTCACCACCGCTTTAGCCGTTATAGCGGCGATAGTAGCTATGAATATCTTTGGTATCGGAGAACATGTAAGTGGTGAAAATCTTGAGTATGCCAAAGCCTCTACCATCACACCTTTTTCTTTTGAAACGATGATACTAAGCTTTATCCCTACCAATATTTTCAACTCTCTTACAAGCGGTTCTATGATGCAAATCATTGTCTTTGCTATTATGTTTGGTGTGGCTGCTCTTTCTCTTCCTAACTCGCAACAACAACCACTTGTCAGCTTTTTTAATGCTGTAAGTGAAGCAATGCTGGTGATGGCAGAGTGGATTATCAAACTCACCCCTATAGGGGTATTTTCCCTTATATCATATGTGATAGCTGAACAAGGGATAGAAGTGGTTTTAGGATTATGGAAATATTTGTTGGTTGTTATTGGAGTGATTGTATTTCATGGTATCGTTACACTCCCTTTTGTGATGCGCCTTTTTAGCAAGGTAAACCCCTACTCCTACCTCTCACAAGTACGTGAAGCTCCTGTTATGGCATTTTCCACTGCTTCCTCAGCAGCTACTTTGCCTGTAAGTATGCGTGTTGTTGAAGAGGTGGGTGGGGTTAACAAAAAAACCGCTTCTTTTGTACTGCCACTAGGAGCTACCGTTTCTATGGATGGTACGGCAGCTTATTTAAGTGTAGCTGTCCTTTATATCGCCAACCTTGCAGGAGTAGAACTAAGCTTTGGAGATCAACTCCTTTTAGGTATCACCGTCGTATCGCTTAGTGTCGGTGTTGCAGCTCTACCTAGTGCATCTTTAGTGATGATGGTGGTGATTTTAAATCAACTCGGACTCCCTGTTGAGTATATGGCGCTTATCGTTGCCGTTGATAGGATTCTTGATATGTGTCGTACCTCTTTAAATGTTACTTCTGATTTAATCGTTACAAAAATAGTGGATGAGTTTGAAAAACGAAACAAAAAAGTATAGTATCCTTTTAACTATCGCCATGCTCTTTTGGGGCGGTGGTTGGAGTGCTTTGAAGATTTTAACCTATGAGCTTCCTTTGGATGTTGTGGTATTTTGGCGATTTTTTCTAATGAGCCTTGCATTTGTACCCATCTTATACTTTTTCAAACAACCCTTTGTTATCAATAGAAAAGCACTTCTTTTTATCGGAGCAAGTTCTGTTTTGAACATCGCTTTTATGTTTTCAAGCTTTTTAGGGATGAAAGAGGGATTAGCAGGTGCTGGAAGTGTCATCATAACTACATTTAGTCCCATTCTTACTTTTGCTCTTGTAGCGATACTTTTTCGTAAAAAGATATCCAACACGCAACTCTTTGGTCTTTTTTTAGGAGTTGTCGGTGGATATATTCTTTTAGAGTTACATCATCCTGAACTTCTTTTTCAAGGGGGTAATATTTATTTTCTCCTGTGTGCACTCATTTGGGCAGGAGTTACACTCCTTTCTCAACACTCCCATGTTCATATTCATCCTATCCATTATAGTTTTATTATTTCTATTATTGCCACTCTATTTACATTTTTTTATGCCGACAAAAGTGAGCTACCCCTTGTTTTTACCCAAGGAACACAGTTTTGGATAGCACTTTTGTATCTCGCCATCTTTGGTCAGGCAATAGCTACCACCATCTTTTTTATCGCAAGTGGAAAACTAGGAAGCCAAAAAACCAGCAGTTTTATGTTTTTAGTCCCTGTTTTTGCCCTTTTTATCGCTTGGCTTATCTTAGATGAAAAGATGCAGCTTCACATTATTGTAGGTGGTACAGTGAGTATGCTAGCAGTCTATTTTATCAATAAAAAATTTTAAGTTAACTCAGCTGCAATCACTCGGCTTGTTTAAAGAGAAATTATACGAGGAAAAAAGATGAAAAAACAAACATTTAAAGTACAAAACATCAAATGTGGCGGCTGTGCCAATACACTGATGACAAAACTAGCCGATGAATTTGGTAAGATAGATGTTAACCTTGAGGTGATGCCGCGTGAAATCACACTAAAGATAGAAGATACAAAACTCCCTGCCCTGCGTGAAGCATTGAAATCTTTAGGATATCCTATGGCAGATGAGACCCTTGGCTTTGTAGAAAACACAACAGTCCAGGCTAAAAGTTTTGTTTCCTGTGCAGTTGGGAAGTTTGAAGTGGCTAAAGGTAATAAGTAGCAAATAAGTTATTATACGATATAAATAATACATGCAAAAAGAATTTAAAAAACTCAAAACTTTAAAAAAGATCACTGCATGTATGCATCTTCGAAAGCTTATAGAGGCTAATGGCAGAAACAATCTTGCCAATTTACACCTCCTCTATACAGTAAACAGAGAAAACTTCAAGATGCTTTTATATGAAAAATATAACCCCAAAGTTGCTATATGTATGAATAATATAGTAGCTTCCATCATCTACCTTATTACCAACCAAAAAGAGTTTTTAAAAAATACCATTGAACATTTTTCAAATAACTATGAACTTGATTTTCACTCTTTACATGTTGCCATTTATGCTGTTAATCTTGCAAAACATCTCAAGTTTGAACAAGAGGAACTTGAATATATTGCTCTTGCTGCTTTATTTATCGATATAGGTTTAAAAGCTGTAGATGAGGATATTAAAGAGATATCGATGTCACTCGATGACAAACAGTTTAAAAACATCAAAAAACATCCCCTCTACAGTGTACAGATCGCAGAACATAACCATATCCATAACCCATACATCATAGACGCCATCAAACATCATCATGAACGTTATGACGGTAGTGGTTATCCAGATGGTCTAAAAAAGCGAAGTATCAGTAAATTTGCCGCTATTTTAGCGATTTGTGACACTTTTGATGCCCTGACATGTGATCGCCCCTACAGGGAACGTTTGAGTTACTTTGAAGCACTGAACTTTATGCTCAAAGATGAAAAAATGCACGGAAAATTTGATGAAAAATACTTAGGTGTTTTTCTTAAATCTCTTCTTTAGCAAGCTCTTTTTTTATCACATCCGCTACACGAAAAGAGTTTGCATAAATTGTCCAAGTGTAAGGGACACTGCCCCCTGTTGGCATAAAGGAAGCATCACTTACATAAAGGTTCTCTACATCATGTGCTTTACAGTTTTTATCTAAAACAGAGGTTTTAGCATCATAACCAAAGCGACACCCACCAGCTACAAGGTTTGGCGACGGTGCACTTGAGATGGAGTAAGAGATATCAACTGCGCCCATCTTCTCAAGTACCCCTACAGCTTTTTGTGCCAAAAACTCCCCCACCTCCAAATCATGGGGATGTCCGTAGAGGTTGATAAGCCCAACATTGACACCAAACTTATCCTGAACACTCTCATCAACACCGATAGAGCATAAATCAGTCGGCAACCAGTCATTAAACACCTCAAACGTCAAGACTCTGGACTGGGTGATATTTTTATATATCTTTTTCTCTAAAGCCTCTCCCCATATCAAACGCCCCTCATCATCATAGATTTCACTATTGACACGGGAGATGATATTTTGGTGTTCAAAAAGAAAATCTATCGTGCCACCCTTGCGTGTTGTACCGTTATGTTGATACTCATACCACTCTTGGAGACTTCTGTTAAAAAACACCCCTATCTCCATCAGCTCTTTTTGCTGTTTTTTACTCAGTTTTTCAAAAACAAAACGTCCGCTACCACTACCACCTGCTGAAAAGATAAGATTTTTCCCCAGCTCACCACTTGAGTTTGCCAAACCATTTGGATAGTGTTTGTTTTTGGAGTTCAAAAGTAAGCGCACACTCTCTATGGGTTGTGCAGCCACAACAAACATCTTGGCTTCAATGGAGTGGGAGAGTCCATATCTGGAGTAATAGTACGCTTTTGTCACCCTTTTTGCATCGCTTTGAAGTTTATATACAAAAGCGTTAGCAATTATTTTGGCATTGCATTTTTGTAAAAGAGCAGCCCTCGCACTCCCTTTGGCTCCACTAGCACACCCGTAACTGCCACAAAAGTTAGAATAGTAACACCCATTACGCTCCTGAGCATTATAGGGGAGAATGGCTCTTGGTGTTGGGATGGGTGTATATCCAAGATCAAAACACGCAGTATCAAACCATTGTGCAACTTTGTTTTCTTTAAGTGGGGGATAAGGGAAATCTTTGCTTGAGCGTGGTTCTTGATATGTGTGTTTGACAACCTGACCACTTACCCCTATCACCTTTTCAACTTTGTCATAATAGGGTTCTAACTCTTCATAACTTATTGCCCAGTCTATAACATTGGCACCCTCTATAGCACCATAAACAGAGCGGAGTCGAAAATCATCAGGTTTCATCCTGTGAAAATAGCCACTCATGAGATTGGAAGAGCCACCAACCAAAGAGCCGTTCCAAAAACTCCAGTTATATTCCTCTCCGTCATAACGCATAAAAGAACCGTTTTTCTTATACTCATGAATAATATGTTTTTGTTCCCAAAGTGGCGGTGTAAACTTGTCTCTTCTTGTAACGGCTAGTTCATCTTTGTCAAAATCATCCTCCGTATAGTATTCCCCTTTCTCAAGCACCACAACACGAAACCCTGCACGACTCAACTCATACGCTATAGGAGCACCACCTGCCCCACTGCCGATAATACATACATCATATATCATAGATACGCCTTTTTTGGTCGGGGTCTGCCACCCTCAAACTTAAGCCATCTCCACCCTGCTTCATTGATATTTGCACCATAGACAGGATCACCGAGCATCGCCTCAAAACCAAAAGACAACAACTTATATATCCATCGCTCACCCCATTGTGTTGTGCTGATTTGGTGCAGTAGTTTTTGTCGATGTTCATCATTAAGGAGAATATATTTTTTTTGGTAGCGTTCATAAGCGCTCTCATTGAGCCAAGCAACACTGTTTTTTAAAAATGTTTTTGTTTTATCATCAATTCGAGGATGGTTTAAGACTATACGCATATAGTGTTGCGTGTTGATACCAAGTGTTTTGGATTTTGGGAAAAGATCCTTTTGGACTTGTGAGAGTGTCTCAAGAGGCGTTGTAATACCATTGACTTCACAACCGTTTGTAATAAAAACAGCAGAAGTGGCAAAGCTGTAAAGAAGAAACTCCCGCCTATTTAAAAAAGGAATCAAAAAATCCCCCTTCTTTCTTTTTAGACTCATAGTTCCGTGAGGAATACACATACCATCCTCCTTTTTTTCTTCTTAAGAGTATTATACAAAAATTATGTGTAGTTAGTATGCTATACTTTGCTAAAAAAAGGTTTTGCTACCATGTCTCAAAAGATTTTACTGTTACACGGATGGGGTGGAAGTGATTTTCCCCATTGGCAAAGTTATGTTGCATGTGAAATGGCAAAAGAGTACGGATGTGTCCATTTTTTACGTTTTAGTGATGTCGATACACCTAAACTCTCCATCTGGATGCAAGAGCTCCAAGAAGCACTAGAAGATTTTAGACCCGATGTTGTTCTTTGCCACTCTTTGGCAAACATTTTATGGTTTCATCTTTGCAACACGCAACCCATTAAGCAGATACAAAAGCTCTACCTTGTCGCACCACCGAGCCTAGAGTGCTCCATACCTGAGCTTAGTGAGTTTTTTCCAGTTGAAGCACCACAAAATCTTTATGCAAAAGAGAGTCTGCTTATCACTTCAACCAACGATCCCTACATGACTATGAATGAAGCAAGAGCATTGCAAAAGAAACTTGCTATAGAGATGAAAATAATAGAAAATGGTGGGCATATCAATGCCCAAAGTGGTTATGGAAAATGGGAATGGATGCTTAAAGAATTAAGTAAAAAAGAATCAAACTAACTTATATCTAAAAAAACTCTATTGTATTTCTACCGTTTTCTTTTGCATTATAAAGTTTTTGATCAACTTGCATAATATACTCATCTACAAAATGTTTTTTATATAGCAATTTAGGATGGATTTCCATCATCCCTATACTTACGGTTATTTTTATTTGCATACCTTGAAACATAACTACTGTATCTTCAAGAGTCTGTCTAATTTTATCTAAAACCTTATAACCATTTTTATGTGTAATAGCAGGAAGCATAATAATAAATTCCTCACCTCCATAACGAATAATCACATCAGAACTTCGAAGTGTTTTTTTCACGATATCAACAAATGTTTTTAACACATAATCCCCTGCCACATGCCCATATTTGTCATTAATATCTTTAAAATGATCCAAATCACACATAGCAAGAACAAAAGAGGTTCCAGTTGCCAGTGCCAGTTCATACTCATTTTCAAAGAGTGTATGTAATGAATACCTGTTGAGTGCTCCCGTCAGGGTGTCTTTTGCCATTTTGTTGTTGATCATCATATGGTCAAGCAATGCTAACTCCGTACCAATACTAAGCGATATTAACTCACATTTTTCCAAATAAGTCATCAAAATATGATACTCACCAACTCCCAAAATCGCATATATTTTTTTTGCAAAAAGATGGAGATTTTTATGTAGATTATCAATAGATTTATATTTTGAGTTATTTTCAATAAGCTTTTTTCCATCCCCATGCAACCATTTACCAAAAGCACACATAGTATCATCTGTTTCAGGAAATAGATGTTTATCTCCCTCTTTAATATGTTGTGCCAAATCACTTAACCAAATAAGATGAGCATCATAATGATTCATTAGGTTTTTACCGACTAATTCACTTAGAGAACTTCTTCTGACATTGTTCAATGAGATAAGTTTATCTATATACTTTAAAAGATACTGATATGCCACTTTATTATTGATATGCTTAAAAAGTTTTACTAACATTAAAAGATCTTTATTAGCAACATGTTCAGGCATTTTGGAGATAAGAATGTTTTCTAGTCCATATATTTCATTAGACATAATAGTATATGGAATATCGATAGACATCTTATACTCAGCAAGCTTTTGAAAGATCTCTAATATCTCTTCTTCTTGAAATCTTTTTTGAAAAAGTGTAAAAATCTCTTCATAAAATCTTATTATCATCGTAATCTTGTCGTCACCATCAAGTTTAATACAAGCAGTATAAGTTTCTATAAACTCATCAATGATTTCATTATTGTCGATTAAAATATGGGAGAAGTCATAGTGCATAAAAAGTATTCCTTTGGAAAATAATACATAATATTATAACTTAATATACTATCACTTAAGATAAAAATGATGTAATTTCTCACTTTTATCAAGAGAAACATAAGAGCTTCTTTAGCCTCCTTTGGTTACAATCTTTCTATGAAAAAAACATTAATTGCACATTCTCCTGACGCTGACGATATTTTTATGTACTATGCCATAAAGTTTGGCTGGGTTGGGATGAAAGATACCCATTTTGACAATATCGCCAAAGATATTCAAACACTCAATGAAGATGCCCTAAGCGGCATTTATGACATAGTAGCTATCAGCTTTGCACTCTATCCTCACATCAAAGATGAATATGCCCTGCTTCGTACTGCGGTAAGTTTTGGTGAGGGATATGGTCCTAAAATCATTAAAAAAAAGAACACACAACTCAAAAGAAACTTTAAAGTAGCTCTCAGTGGCAAGCACACCACCAATGCTATGCTCTTTCGCATCGCCTATCCTGATGCACGCATCACCTATATGAACTTTTTAGAGATAGAACAAGCGGTCTTAGATGGTGTGGTTGATGCTGGTGTTTTAATCCATGAATCTATCCTTACCTATAATGACGAACTTGAAGTAGAACGTGAAATGTGGGATATTTGGCAGGAACTTGCAGGAGAAGAGCTTCCTCTTCCTCTTGGCGGTATGGCACTTCGTCGCTCAATCCCTCTTAACAAAGCCATAGAGTATGAAGCAACACTTACCAAAGCGGTTCAGGTGGCACGTGATCATAAAGAGCGTCTTTCTCAAATGCTCTTAGAGAGAGATTTGGTTCGTATCGATGCCCCAACTCTTGAAAAGTATCTTGAGCTTTATGCCAATGATGAATCTATCTCATTAAGTCCACTACAGCTTAAAGCAATCAACAAACTTTTTGAACTGGGCTACAAACACGGTTTTTATCCACAACCTGTAGCGATAGAAGACTATCTTATCCCAACAGAGTATAAAGAGCTAAGGAATTCATAAATGGAATCTCAACTTGTAGCACTTGGGGTAGAAACTTTTAAAATAGCTCTCTACCTTGCACTCCCAGGTCTGCTTGTTGGTATGCTCCTTGGTTTGGCTGTTTCCATCTTTCAAGCAACAACACAGATCAATGAGATGACACTCTCTTTTATCCCTAAGATCATCGGTGTTGTGATTGTCATAGTGCTTACCATGCCTTGGATGCTTAACGAGATGGAAGATTTTGCAAAACATGTTTTTAATCTTATCCCAACATTTGTGCAATGAAAACAAAGTCTATAAACTTTAAAAAATACTCCTCTTTTAAAATGGGTAACACTTTTGAAGTTGCTTTACTTGAAGACAACACGCAAGATTGGCAAGAGTATTATCTTATAGGGGGGTGCAATAACATCCTCATAGGAAACAATCCTCCCCCAATGATGATGCTTGCAAAGAAATATGATTTTATCACCATAGAAAATAATCTCTTACATATTGGAGCGGCAACTCCTTCTGGTAAAATCGCCTCTTTTTGTAAAAAAAATGATATAGCCAACTTTGAATTTCTCTCCCACCTTCCTGGTAAACTTGGCGGTCTTGTGAAAATGAATGCAGGACTTAAAGAGTATGAGATATTTAATAACCTTGTAAGCATAAAAACAATCTCTGGTGAAAAACAAAAAAGCGACCTTGAATATGGATACCGTTATACAGATATCAACGAACCCATCCTTCAAGCCACATTTGAACTGCACTATGGTTTTGACAAAGAAAAAGTGATGATGTTTCAAAAGATGCGTACAAACCAACCCTCAACACCTAGTGCAGGAAGCTGTTTTAAAAATCCACCAAATGAGTATGCTGGAAGGCTTATTGAGGCTGTAGGGCTTAAAGGGTTGCGTGTTGGAGATATGGCATTTAGCCAAGAACATGCAAATTTTTTGGTCAATTATGGAGATGGTCAGTTTGAAGATGCACTTTATCTTATAGAAAATGCACAAGAAAGAGTTTATGAAGAGTTTGGAATCAAACTTGAACTCGAAATTGAGATACTCGATGAAGAGTATCTCAAAGGACTAAAAACGAAGCATTAAACCAGCATATACACCGCTGTAGTCTAAATCAACCTGTGCTTTTGTACCATCATCAACTTTAAGTTTTTGCATTCTGTAACCAACCTCAAGTGCTGGTTGGATAATAGGAATAAAATCAAATGTATAATCTACTTTGGCACGCACATCGTACATACTGTTTGTACCATCAGTAATCGCCTTAACATCAGCTTCAAGACCTATATTTGTTGCAGGAATCTCAACTCTTCCTCTTGCATATAAAAGTGGAATCACAGTTGTATCTGTTGATGAATATCCAGCAAAGGTCAATATACCTGCACTTACCGCAGCAGCATGAACATCACTCTCTATGACCTTGATATCAAGACCTAAATCAAGAGTTATCCAAAAAGTATTGTCAAGAATATTATAGTAAGGAATAACATCATATTGTGTTATGTCAATCGTTGTTGGAACATCTAAACCAACTGGAAGGGGAATACCACCGATTGATCCTCCACCACTTGAATTTGTCGTACCTTCATCCGTGATAGTCACATATTCTAAACGTAAATTAGGGATAATAGGTACAGGATGCTTAATCAAGATCCATGCATAAGTATCTGTTGCTTCTTTCTCACTACTTGAGTATGTACCATTAAGGCTTAACGCACCATCACCATCCGTTCTACTAGCATACCCATTTGGTGTTTGTTGCCATATACCACCACCGACTTCTACTCTTGCGAAATCTGCACTGGCTGTTGTTGCAAGTAATGCTCCAAGAGCACATGTAGTTACTAATTTTTTCATAATTACTCCATAATATTTTCTTACCATATTATATCAGAGTAATATATTTGATTGCTTAAAAAATTTTTGGATAAAAAAAAGGGGTATTTGACAAATGCCAAATACCCACAAGGAAGGAGAAATAAAATGAGACTAATCTCACTCTACTTTTTGCCCCCAATGGAGGCAAGTAAGTGATTTTAGCCGCTTAAGTTAAGTTGGACACCTTAACTTTTCAAACTTTGTCTTAGAGGAGAATTTAATTACGCTTTTGCAGCTTCGATTGCTGCATCATATTGCGGTTCTTCAGTGATTTCTGGAACGATCTCTTTGTAAGTTACAATTCCGTTTTCATCCACTACGAAGATAGCACGTGCAGTTACACCAGCAAGAACAGAACCACCAAGAAGTACACCGTAAGCGTTAGCGAAATCTTTGTTTCTAAAATCTGAAGCAACAGTTAGTTTGTCGATTCCCTCAGCTGAACAAAAACGTCCTGCTGCAAATGGTAAATCCATTGAAACAACAGTAGTTTTAACACCATCAAGCTCTGCAGCTTTAGCATTGAAATTACGAGTTTCAGTAGCACATACACCAGTATCTAGTGAAGGAACAACGATGATAAGTTGTTTAACGCCTTGAGCACCACCAACTTTAACATCACCTAAACCATCAGAGTTTACAACTGTTACCTCAGGAGCTTTATCTCCAACATTTACTTCATTACCTAATAATTCTACATCTGTACCTTTGAATTTAGTTGTTGCCATATTCAAATCCTTTTTATTTTTTACGCTTTTGCGTTTCACTAAGAGATAATTTTTCTCTATAAAAAATTGCTCTCTTTGTTTTGATACCAGAAGTATATTTTAAATCGGATAATTTTACTCTTATTTAAAAAAAGAGTGTTTTTGTATAAGTTTTATTTAAGATTGCTATTATCTCCTACAACTCTGTTTCGTCCTGTATTTTTTGCTTTGTAGAGATACTCATCTACTCTTTTAAGCAGTGTTGATGCAGTATCATCTTCTCTTATTTCTGTAACGCCAAAACTACAGGTTATTTTTCGCTCTATTCCAAAATGCTCACTCTCTATACTTTTTCGTAGTTTATTTGCAACACGAACAGCTTCATTTAAAGGTGTTTTTGGAAGAATAACGATAAACTCTTCCCCACCCCATCTTCCAAATATATCACTCTCTCGTATATTACTACCGACAATTCTAGTTATGTTTTGCAAAACAAAGTCTCCAATATCGTGCCCGTAGGTATCGTTTACCTTTTTAAAATGGTCTATATCGAAAAAGACAATACTAAAAATCTCTCCATAACGCATATACTCATGTATTTTACTAGACAAAACTGTATTTATTCCATATCGGTTATATATTTTTGTCAATGCATCATGCGTTGCCTGTTCTTCAATACGCTCTTGCTTTTTTTTAGCATAAATAAGATATACCATAAGCATAAAAGAGATAAGAAGAACAACAAAAGTCAAAACTCCAAACAGTGCTCTTGTTTTACCTAAAAGCAGTTCTAAAAATGTATCAAACTTATAATGCACGATATATGCCACCGTTTTTGCATCTAGATTTTTTACAGCTAAGAAAGTTACAACAATCTCTCTTGCATTATATATATCTTCATCAAAGAAGTAAATGGTAAAGCTCTCTCCTTTTTGCAGTCTTTCTTGAACCTTAGGAGCAATTTTCTTATTGATAGCATATATTTTTTCAAGTCGCAACTCCATAACATCTTGCAATGTAGCCTTGTCATATAAAAAGTCATTAAACTCACTCTGTGTATAATGAGAATGCTCACTTTTAAAAAGCTTTTCATCTGCAACTTTTTTACTCACTAAGAACAGATAAGAGCTTGAGTCTATAGAGAGCAAGGTTCTTTGCAATGCCAAAAACGAG
>JAMOSN010000110.1 GCA_027068455.1 Sulfurimonas sp. | reverse complement strand
GGTCAAACTCAGGAACAATCTCTCTTAGTTTGGCTATTATATCCTCACACACCAAAAGCTCCTCTATATCAACATTGAGTTTATCAATATCATAAAGAGTTGGCTTTGCAACTGTTATCGATTCATAATCGGTCTGTGCATCACTTTCATCAATAAGCAGTTCCTCATACAGTTTCTCTCCAGGGCGCAGTCCAGTAAATTCTATTTTAATATCTCGTTTGCCACTGAGTTCAATCATCTTCTTCGCCAAATCAACAATTTTAATAGGCTCACCCATATCTAAAATGAATATCTCTCCACCCTTTCCTATCGCTCCAGCTTGAAGTACCAATTCACACGCTTCTGGAATAAGCATAAAATAGCGTGTAATATCGGGATGGGTCACTGTAATTGGACCACCACTTGCAATTTGTGCTTTAAATTTAGGGATAACGCTGCCACTGCTGCCTAAAACATTTCCAAAACGAACAGCTACAATCTCTGTTTCTTTTGCATCTACATTTTGGGTATAGAGTTCACAGATACGTTTTGTTGTTCCCATCACATTAGTTGGACGCACTGCTTTGTCTGTGGATATCATGATAAATTTTTGAACTTTATGTTTGATAGCCATATCAACAACATTTTTTGTCCCTGCAATGTTATTTTTAATCCCCTCTTGCGTGTTGAACTCAACAAGTGGAACATGTTTATAGGCTGCTGCGTGTATCACTATCTCTGGCTTATATTTTGCAAATGTCTTTTCCAGAGCTTCTGTATCTAGAACAGTTTGCATAACAGGAATAACGTTAGAACTATCTAGTTCATCTGTAATAGCATAGAGATTATATTCACTATGATCCAAAAGAATAAGCTCTTTGGCTCCATAGCTATAACAACGTCTTGCTATCTCACTTCCTATACTTCCTCCTGCACCAGTGATAAGAATCGTTTTATTATGTAAAAAACTGCGTATAAGATTTTTATCCAAATCTTTAGGATGGCGTGCAAGAAGATCCTCAACACTGATATTTTCAAGTTTTGTGTCGTTTTGAGTGTA
Organism: Sulfurimonas sp.; assembly: GCA_027068455.1. Taxonomy (GTDB): domain Bacteria; phylum Campylobacterota; class Campylobacteria; order Campylobacterales; family Sulfurimonadaceae; genus Sulfurimonas. The sequence continues at coordinate 3,388 of JAMOSN010000110.1, read as the reverse complement.
TCCAGTAGCAACTTTTATCTCCACACCCTCTTGCGTGTTTAACTTTTCATAAATACTTTTGATATCAATATTTTTATCAACAATAATCGCTTCATACCCTATATCACTTTGACTAAACGTAGAAAATGAATAAACATCGATACCATTTATTTTCATGCCATGATCTTCATCGCAAACAACAGCAATAGGGTAGTATCCACTTTCACTGTTACTAATAGCACGGATAATATTATTGGCATGATCTAGGTCGGCAATAATCACACTATATTTTCCAAGAGCATTTGCCTTATACTGTTCATAATATAATCGTTTACTAACACGCAATGCCAAAATAAGAAAAAGAGAGATAAAGAACTCTATGGCAATAATGGAACGGGGAATGACAATAGCATTGGAACGTACAATATATGTAACAAGAAGTAAAATAAGTGTAGAAAATATAGTTACATAGATAAGTATAGCAGTATCTTTAAAACCAAAATGTCGCCAACTGATATCATAAATCCGAAAAGAGTAAAAAAGTATAATACGACTTACCACAAGAACTGCTATCGTTAAATAAAGCCCACCTTTATAGATCTCTGGTATTTGAAAATCAAAACGAAGGCTATATGCAGTATAGACTGACAAAATAATAATTGCTATATCAAAAAGGATGAAAAATATAGTTCTTATGATAGTTTTAGAGGTACTACTCAAATAAATTCCTTTTTCTTATCTACAAATTTCATCACAGAATATAGCACGACCAAACTTAAAAAGAGTAGCACCACACCATCCTTTAACAACCAAACAAGAGAAAAAAGTACAAAGTTAATCCCCATAGCCAAAAAAACAACTTTGTCATGAGGATAACCACTTTGATGTAATCTTTGATAAGCATGCTTTTTATGTGGCATACTTAAACTCTCGTTATTTTTAAAACGGCGAACAAGTGTCAATGTCGCATCAAACCAAAAGAGACCAAAAAGTACTATCCACACCCAAAAATCCACACTTGAAGCATTAGCATAATAGATTGTAAAAATCGCAACATTATAACCAAGTAATGTACTGCCAACATCACCCATAAAGATTTTTGCTCTATGCCAGTTCCATAACAAAAAACCAAAAACTGCTGCTGCCAAAACCAAAAAATGTGCTCCTCCAAAGAGAAGATATCCAGCAAGTGCTAAAAAAAGTGCTTCACTTCCTGCATATCCGTCAATGCCATCTAAAAAATTGTAGAGATTGATAAACCAAATAATCATAAAAAATGCAAAAATATTATTAAAAAATGAATTTTCAATAGTGATAAAAAAGAGATTGAACTCTCCAAATCCACCCAAAAAATACAACCCCAAACACGCAACCACAGCTTGAGCAACCAAACGAACCTTGGCACTAAGCTCATAAAGGTCATCAAGATAACTCACACCTGAGATAAGCATACCAACCATTAAAGCGCTGTAGAGTTGCGTGTTCATCTGGTTTTGAAGGTATAAATAGGTAATCCCAACAAACCATGTAAGTGCAATTGCTATACCACCACCATGAGGGGTTGGTGTTGTGTGTGAACTTCTTTCATTAACCTCAGCAACCAAAGCATTTTTAAGAGCGTGTTCTTTTATAAAATAGGTTAACACAAAAGAAAGTAGAAATAATATAATATAAATCATTACTCACCTTTAATCATTATTTTTATCCCATCTTCAACACTATAGGGAAGTTTATACGCATTCTTACCAAACAGTCTTTGTTTGGAATCACTTGTATCTATTTCCAGACTTTCATAAAGACGTTTATAAAAGCTTGGTTTGATAGTTTTTAAAAGTGATGCAAAAAATACTAAAGTGATAAGTCTTATCTGTTTTTGTTGCACCTTGGCTATCATTTGGATAAACTCTTTTGTGGAGAGTGTTGTATCATCTGCAACAAAAAATATCCCCACTCTTTGTGTTTGGATCAAAGTATCGATGATATGACACAAATTTCCTATAAAAATCATACTTCGCTTGTTGTTAATATCACCAAAAGGCAATAATGGCACCCTCTCAACAAGTTTTACTAAATTTGCAATATTTGCTTTCACTCCAGGTCCATAAATAATAGGTGTTCGTATAATACTTACATGAAAATTTTCATCTTGGAGCTGTAGAAGAAGGTTTTCAGCTTCAAGTTTTGTTTTTCCGTATTCATCTTGAGGTTTACATCTAACTGTTTCGTCATATCGATAGGAAGATTCCTCTCCACACGCTTTGATACTGCTCATAAAGATAAAATGCTTTACCCCAGACTCTTTTGCCTTTTTTGCCAATTGGAGGGTTTGTGTTACATTAATCTTTTTATACTCTTCATAACTAGCCCCACCCATCTGATGTACAAGTGCTGCAAGATGGACAACACTATGGATATTGTTAAACGAGAGATTTTCTTGCTTATGGCGCAAAAATGAAAATGTTTTTATGTTGTATCTATCACTATAATGCTTTATGAAATAACTTCCTACAAATCCTGTTGCACCTGTTAATAAAATATTCATATTTTTTCCCCGTAAATATGGAAATGTTGCTTTAAAATCATACGAATATCATACTCCTTTTGAGCTAACTTTCTTGCCTCTAATCCCATCTGCCTACACAAATTACTATCATCTAAAAGTTTTTTTATTGCTTCTGCTAAAGAGTGAGCATCCTTCGCTTTACATAACACTCCTGTCTTCTTGGGCACAATAACATCACGACAGCCGGGGACATCGGTAGTAACCACTGCTCTTGCACACGCAGCTGCCTCTACAAGAACTTTTGGCAAACCTTCTCTATAAGATGGCAATACAACAATATCTGCCATCACAAATGCTTGTGCAATATCATTACAAAAACCTTTCACTTCTACATTACCCTCTTTTTTGATTGTATGTAAATCTTGTGTTGTTAAAGATGTGGGATTATAAATATCTATATCACCATAAAGTAAAAATTTTACAGCATATCCCTCTTGAAGGATTGTTTTTGCTGCTGCTACATATTCAAACACACCTTTATCTTTTAACAATCGAGATGCCATCACAACAACAAAGGGATTATTTGGTACTCTATCAACAAAAGGATACTTGTCAAAATCAACTCCTGCACCCTTAATAATATAAATCCTATCACTATCTATAATATGTAAACTCTCTATAAGTGCTTTATCATAACTGTTTTCAGTAATAACACTGCTGTTGTTACCAACAAGTGCTAATCGATACAGATTTTTCACCATTGTTTTTACAACACTCCCTTTGAATCCTTTTTGGATAAAGGTATAACCCAATCCCGTTATATAAAAAACTCTTTTGGGTATCTTCAAAAAATGAGAAACTATACCACCATATAAAATTGGCTTTATTGTAAAAAACTCTACAACA
>JAMOSN010000109.1 GCA_027068455.1 Sulfurimonas sp. | reverse complement strand
CCATACTTGACAAGCGGTGTGTGAGCTGCCACTCTTGTTATAACTCTCCGTGTCAGGCAAAGTTAAGCTCTTTTGAGGGGATAGACAGAGGTGGGAGTAAGATAGAGGTGTATAACGCAACCCGTCTTCAGTCGATAGATCCAACCCGACTTTTTATAGATGCCTCAAACACGCAGGAGTGGAGACAAAAAGGTTTTTTCTCTTTAACAGATTCTTTCGATACCAATAGTTCCTATAATGATTCTATTATGATGCACTTGCTTTATGATAAAAAACAACACCCCCAGATAGTAGGTGACTACTCCCCTGAGCATGATGAACTTACCTGCCCAAAAGATACACAGGAGTTGGCTGAGTACTTAGATGAAAAACCCTATCACGGGATGCCTTATGGTTTACCTGCCTTGGAAGACAAAGAGTATAAGATAGTGCAAAGTTGGCTTTTTCATGGTGCCAAAGCACCGACAAAAGAGGAGGAAAAAACACTGAAAACCCCTTCAGAAACAGCATCCAAAGAGATACTTAAGTGGGAGAGGTTTTTTAACACGCAAGACCCAAAACATCAAATGACGGCACGCTACCTTTATGAGCATCTCTATTTGGCACACCTTTACTTCCCATCAGCTTCTGGTGAGTTTTTTGAGCTGGTTCGCTCCTATACACCATCACCACAACCAATCAAGATTATTCCCACTTTACGACCTTTTGATGATCCAAAAACACCAAAGTTTTACTACCGCTTTAGAAAGATACACGCCACAATTGTCCATAAAACACATATGACTTTTAAGTTGGATGATGGTGTGCTTGAACGCTTTAGAGAGCTTTTTATTTACAAAAAGTGGAGACAACCACCCCATGTGGTATCGTATGATGCAGATCTAACTGATAACCCTTTTGCTGTTTTTGCGCAGATTCCTGTACGTTCTCGCTATCAGTTTTTGTTGGATAACTCCCATTATATTGTGATGACCTTTATCCGTGGACCTGTATGTCGAGGGCAGATGGCACTTAATGTGATTCATGACCATTTTTGGGTGATGTTTCAAGATCCAAAATATGATATAAGTGTATTACACCCCGATTTTTTACAGCAAGAGGCTTCCAACCTCAATCTTCCAATCAACAGTGTCAATGAAAGTATTTTAGAAACTTTTAGTGATGCCTATAGGCAGAAGTATGAAGCTTACTACAGAGCAAAAGTAAACCTTGCAAATAAAGAGTTTGTTCAGGGGTATGATTATGAGATGATCTGGAGGGGTAACAAAGCAGAGGATGCTCCCATTTTAAGTATCTACAGACATTTTGACAGTGCTTCTGTACATAAAGGTGTACGGGGTGAACTTCCTAGAACGATGTGGGTGATAGATTATGCACAGTTTGAGAAGATATACTATACATTGGTAGCTGGTTATGATGTTTTTGGTAATGTCTCCCACCAGACAAATATCCGTCGCTATATGGATTTTTTGCGTATAGAGGGGGAGTTGAACTTTTTAAACTATATGCCAAAGGACAAAAGAGTAGCAATGTTGCGCTCATGGTATATCAATGACAGCAGTGTTGATAATGCAAAATATACACTTTTACAAAAAATTGCTAACAATATTGAGTATAAAACACAAGATCCAAAAAGGGAGTTTATTGAATATATTGTCAAGCACCATATTATAAAAGAGGTGGGGATCGATTTTGATACCATCAACTATAAGTTAGAGAAAAATACCTCTATAGTGATGCCAAAAGAGTACACAACAGTAGAGGATTTTATGGTTGCGGCAAAAGCTGTCAGCGTTGCAGGAAGTGGTTTTATCTCCTATATGACAGATTGGGGTGCTAACAATATATTTTTGCGTATCAATATGCCTGATGGAAGTTATATACGAAAATCTTTAGTGATTAACAGATGGCACGATAATGTAAACTCACTCTTTTTAGAAGAGTATAATCTTAATCCAAAAAAAGATACGATGGATATTTTAGATGGTTCTATAGGCTCTTACCCTAATGTTTTTGTTATTGTTGATTTAAAAGATCTGCCAGATTTCTTGGATGTGATGAAAAACTGTCGTGGCAGTGAATCGGATATAAGAAGACTTAAAAAATATTTTATCAGTCGCAGTGACAAAGATTTTTGGAACTATTATGACTGGTTTGTTGAGGATTTATATAAACAAAGCCCTGTAGAAGCAGGTTTGTACGATCTCAACAGATATGCTAGAACTCCGTGGAACAAAGGTGAGTAGATGGATATAGTTGTACTTATAAAATCGATTATAGGCTTGGTCTTTTTGTTGCTTGTTTTGGTGTTTTTTCTTGTATATGTACCCAGACATTCAAAAAAACAAAAACCTACAGGAAAAAAGTCTCAGAAAAAAACAGATACACAACCACCAGAGAAAATTCCCACCTTTACTGAGCTTATGCGTGTTATTAAAAATAAAAACTCATCTACGCAAGAGCTTGCTAAAGCACTTGAAACAATCATTAAAGAGTATGGAGATATTCCTCCTAAAATGGGAGTGAGAGTGCATCCTGAGTTTTATAAATATGGGGAGATTATTTTACGTATCTGTCGTCATAAACAAACAAATAAAAATCTCATCTTAAAGTTCTACAAAGAACTGCTTAAACGTAATCCCTCGTATGCCAAAGAGATTGAAGACTCTTTGACAAAAGGGCTTAACTCTTTAGGATAGTAAAGATGTTTAGTTTGAACTCTCTTTAACAGCTTGAAGCAGCTCCTCAAACCCAACTTCACTTGCGTGTTCTACAACTTTCATCACTTCAGTAGCTTCTTGAATCTTACCCTCTTTATGAAGTGTGATAGCTTTTTGAAGACCCTGATGCACTTCACGATGGTACTTGTCAATAGTAGAGAGATGTGAGTTTCCTTTAAGAAGCGTATGAGATACTTCACTAAACCAGCGTCCAAAGCGACAAGAGTTCTCATCTATAATGGTTATATTTTTATCATTAAGTATGGCATCGTATCCTTGGAGTTTCAGTGAGATATGGTCGATTTTACCATTGCTTACATGAAGTTCGTTAGTAAGATTTTTGGTTTTGTTTCTGATGTTATGAGAGTTTTCAACAACATTTTGGATGTTGCTACCAAAGTTCTCAAGAATATCCATCACTTTTGATGTCTCATCCATAAAGGTATTACTAATCTCCATCATAGAGTTGGAGTTTTGTTTAAGACCATTGATGTTAATCTCAACCTCTTGAGTTGCTTTTTGAGTACGCTCTGCGAGTTTTCTTACCTCATCGGCTACAACAGCAAAACCACGACCATGCTCACCAGCACGAGCCGCTTCTATGGCAGCATTAAGAGCTAGAAGATTGGTTTGGTCTGAGATATCTTTAATGAGGTTGATAATTTGTGCAATAGACATCACACTTTCATTAAGAGAGTTGGAATCATCTCCTAATGTATTGGTATAGTCTTGAATACTTTGAATGGAAGAAAGAATGTTATGTGTTTCATCTTCAACATCTTGCATTTTATCATTTGTTTTTGAGTTGAGATCATTTACCTCTTCGAGTGTTAAAAGGTTGTCTTCAATGGTGCTTTGTAAAAACTGTGTACCATTGTCATAACTTTTTATAAGCAAATCAACAAATGCACTATCGTACATGCTCTTTTGCGTTTCTTGAACAGGAGTTTGTTGAAGGCGTCTAATCTCCTCTTGAAGTCTTTGATTTTCATCTTCAAGTGCTGCTATTTGTTGTCTATAATGTTGTTCTTGTTGTTTGAGTTTTTCATTGCATCCAAACATAATGGAGTATCCTTTATTTTAAAGTACCTTATGATAACATAAAAAATATAAATTAACTACTATATTGTCTTTTGTTAAATCTGCCCTGCCCAAAATGTGTCTGAATTTGAAACTCTTTTGCATACTCTTTGAGATAGTGTGGAACTGCTCGACCTTTGAGTTTGAGCATATCTTTTAGCATTGAGTGGGCTACACTTTCTTTGTTATTGTTTTGCACTTTTGTTAGATAGATAAAAAGAAGTTCTCCCATCCTTTGAAGTGATATTTTCCATGTTGTATCGGTTTGTTCATATACCCATAAAGCAAAATCGTAAAAATGTTTAAAGACACTCTCCTCCTTCCAAAGAAGTGGTAGTGTATGTTTAAAGTTGCCACTATTGTAGGTGATATCCCAAAATCTTGCAAATCTTTTCATAATCTGAATCTCTTTAAAAGAGAGTTGGTTGTTTTTTAAGATATCATAGGGTGGTATATCGCTATAGACCATACCGTGTTCTATGTCATGGCGGTTGATATGTGTACCTGAGAGTTTTTTCAAGATGCCAATTTGAATCTCACAGGAGCTCAAGTGCATCAACTCATCGAGGTTACGACCAAAACTCTCTAAGGATTCACCTGGGAGTCCAACTATCAAATCAAGGTGGATATGTGCTGAGG
>JAMOSN010000108.1 GCA_027068455.1 Sulfurimonas sp. | reverse complement strand
ATATCAGAATTATATCAATATAATTCTGACCTACAAACGGAGAAGTGGGTGAGTGGCTGAAACCACATCCCTGCTAAGGATGCGTATGGGTAACTGTACCGAGGGTTCGAATCCCTCCTTCTCCACCACTAACCACCTATTTTAGGCACTTTCAAGCAATTTTCTAAAGAAACAAAATTCCCTTGACGTAGGGCGTCATTTGTAAATGTTTATACTTCTGTCAAAATTTTCATTAAATCTATCTATATGGTTCCGCAAATTCTGATATCAAGTGCAATTTCCACCTAATTTAACTAACTAGCTTTTTACTCATTTCACTAAAAAATACTTCATGTGGAGTTTTGAAGTTGAGTACTTTTTTAGGTCTATGGTTAAATCTGTTTTGAATCACAAGTATTTATCCCTTAGAGACTCTATTAAGCATGAGGAAGCCCAAATTTTTGGGTGATGAGTTCCCCTTCATTATTAAAGAAAAGATAATAAAGAGTATCTTTTTTAACACTTAAATCTGCTAAATATCTTAATGCCAAATTTGCCTGAAGTGATGCTATATGCATCACTATCGGTGCAGCAATGCCAGCAGGAGTTTTTTGGATAATCTTAAAGGCATCGTTAAAAGAGGATTTATCTATAAAACAGACCTGACCATGAAAAGCTTCCACGCTTCCATAAACCCAAGGGAGTTGTTTCTCTTTGGCATAGGTGTTGATATCGCCACGTGTTGGTAGATTATCTGTAGCATCAATGAGTAGATCAACTTTTATTCCTTTTTGACTCCATGTTTGAAAATCACACTCATGGGCTATTGCTTTGGTAAAAGGGCAACGTTGCATAATAAGTTCGACATTGACTTGTGCTTTATTTTTCCCCTCATCACCCATCTTAAAAGCGATTTGGCGGTGGATGTTGTGTAGGCTTACTTCATCAAAATCAATCATATGTATTGTACCAATGCCACTTGCTCCAAGTGCAAAGGCTAAAGAAGACCCCAGTCCTCCTGCTCCAATAATAGCTATTGTTTTGTTTTGAAGTTTTTGTTGTGTTTCTTCACCCCAAAGTTGTATTTGTCTATGGAAATAGTGTGTCATAATGTGCCTTTTATCATAAAAAATTATAATGCGAAAACTATTTTGTTGAGCGTTTTTTAAGAGCTTCTTTAAAACCCCAAGTTCTACGTGCTTGTACAACATCAGTATGGCTCATATCTACAATCATCAGCTCTTCCTGATTTCCAAGATGGGTGAGAATTTCACCATCTGGTGCAGCTAAAATCGAATCACCATAAAATTTCCATGTAAACTCTTTATCCTGATATTCCCCTATACGATTGGCTCGTAAAATATAGATGTTATGTGTAAAAGCACGCGTTGCTATAAGTGATTTCCATCTTTCATAAGATTCAAAGGTCGCAACGCTAGGAACAAGAATACAATCAACATTTTTTGTATCAAGTTGTGCAAAAATTTCATCAAAATGAAGCTCAAATCCATTGATGACTCCAAATTTAAAACCATCTATTTTAAAAATAAGAGGTGCTTGAATAGGTTTGATCTCATTGTCAAAAAACTTCTCTTCATTCCAATGTGGATAGTTGATTAAAATTTGTTGTTGATAGTAGGATGTGGAAGAGGGTGCAAACTTCGCAATCGTTTTATATATTTTATTTTTTTTTACGATGATGAGAGGGGCAATAATAGTAATATTATAACTTGATGCCAAATCTTTTAAAATTTTGATATGGTGGGATGTTTGTTCATGTATCATCGATTTTGACATCGATTGCAACTCTTTGAAAAATGTATTTAAAATATATTCACCAAGAAGAAGTACTTTAACATTTTTTTTATGAGCTATACGTACATAGTTAAGAAGTTTGGTTGAGCTTACCCCTTGTGAACTTAGTTGAAGGACGGCTACTCTCATATTAATTACTTTTTATTTCTTGAATTTTAAGTTGTGCTTCTTCAAGCATCTTTTGGGCATCGTTAAGTTCTTTCATACCCTCTTCATAAGCTTTGACACTCTCTTGGAGTGTAATCTCTGGATTCATCAGTTTTTCAAGTATTTTTTTTGCATTATTGAGTTTTTCTTCAAAACTTAGTGTTTCATTGTTCATTATTTTAAGATTTCCTTTATATAATCTTCAAATTTGTCAAGTTCTACCAAAAAGGCATCATGCCCATAATCGCTTTCAACATCAAAATAGTTAAAGTTTGTATTGCCTATCTTTGTCAGTTCATCAGCAATCTCTTTCATTTCGAAGTTTCTAAAGAGAAGATCGTTTTTAAAGCTTATAAGATGAAGTTGCGCTGTGATTTTTTTCAATGCTTCACTAAGAGAATCAAAACCACGAGAAAGATCATAAATATTAATCGCTTTTGTAATGTAGAGATATGCTAAAGGATCAAACCATTTGGTAAAATTATAACCATTGTACTCCAGATAAGATTCAACTTGGAATTTACCAAAAAGCTCATACAAACCATCTGTAAGTTTGTATTCACGACCAAATTTCTCTCGCATTGATTCATGGGATAAAAAGCTGATATGTCCTGCCATACGACCAACAGCCATGCCACTAAGCCCTTGTTCTTTGAGAATATCTGGGTCATAATAACCCTGTTGAAACTCTGGATCTTTGAGTATCGCTTCTTGAGCTACTTTATTAAATGCAATAGCCCACGGTTGGGTTGCGTGTGTAGCAGCTAAAGAGATAATTTTGTTAGCAAAATGAGGATAGTGTATAGCAAACTGTAATGCCTGCATCCCTCCCATACTGCCACCAATAATAGCATGAACACGATGGATATTAAGTCTGTCAAAAAGGATACGTTGTGCTTTGACCATATCTTTAATACTGACAACTGGAAATTTATATCGATACGGTTCATGGTGTGGTAACATAGGAGACATTGGACCAGTTGATCCAAAACAGCTTCCAATAACATTGGAGCAAATAACAAAATATTTATCTGTATCTATCGCTTTGCCACTGCCAATGAGTCCATCCCACCAACCAGGTTTGTTCTCACCTTCATAATAACCTGCTGCATGATGACTTCCTGTAAGTGCATGACATACCACTACAACATTACTTTTATCTTCATTAAGCTCACCATATGTTTCATATGTGATATCATAAGGTTCTAAAATACGTCCACTCTCCAAGTAGAGTGGATTGGTAAAATGTTGCGTGTTTGTTTGTAGGTTAAGTGACAAAGTTAATGTGCTCCGTAAAATAATGATGACATTTTAGCAAAAATCACTTGTATTATGCTTCAAGTGCTTGTTTTATATCTTCAATGAGATCATAACTGCTCTCTAAGCCACATGAGATACGAATTAAACCCTCAGGTACACCACACGCAAGAAGCTCTTCATGGGAGAGCTGTTGATGAGTTGTTGAAGCTGGGTGTGTGATGATAGATTTTGAATCACCAATATTAACCACTAAAGAGTAAAGTTTTGTTGCATTGACTATTTTTGTTGCTTCCTCAAGACCTTCAACCTCAAAACTGAGCAGTCCACTGCACATACCATCTTGAAAATATTTTTGTGCCATTGCATAGTTACTGTTACTTTGTAAACCTGGATAGTTTACCTTTTTTACTTTCGGATGGGACTCTAAAAACTCAGCAAGGGCTAAAGCATTTTTAGAATGTTCTCTCATGCGAAGGCTAAGATGTTCCATCCCTTGAATAAATAACCAAGCATTAAATGGAGATACTACAGCACCTAAATCACGTAAGAGTGACAAACGAGCACGCAGTGTGAATGCAGGAAGTCCAACATCAGTATAGACAAGTCCGTGATAGGAAGCATCTGGTGTGTTAAAATGTTCATAACGAGGATTGTTTTTGAGTTTTTCATTTAACCCTTTTCGCTCCACTAAAATACCACCAATAGCAAGACCTTGCCCTGTTGTATATTTACTTGCACTGTGCACTGTAATATCTACACCCCACTCAAATGGACGGCAGATAACAGGAGTTGCAACAGTGTTATCAACAACAGTTAAGATGTTATGTTTGTTCGCAATGGTAACGATCGCTTCAATATCTGCAACATCAATACTTGGGTTTGTCAGTGATTCAAAGAAGATTACTTTTGTTTTTTCATCGATAAGGTTTTCTAACTCTTGCGTGTTATGTACATCAAAAAAACGTGATTCAATGCCAAAGCGTTTGAGTGTATGTGCTGTTTGTGTAAGACTGCCACCATAGAGCTGTTTTGCACATACTATGTTGTCACCTGCTTGGGCTGCATTGGCAAATGCAAAGAAAATGGCACTCATACCACTTGATGTAGCAAGAGCAGCTTCTCCACCTTCAAGTGCCGCAAAGCGTTTTTCAAACACATCTGTAGTAGGGTTGTTTAAGCGTGTGTAGATATTTCCAAGTTCTTTAAGTGCAAAGAGATTAGCTGCGTGTTCTACATCACGAAACTCATACGCTGTTGTTTGGTATATCGGTACGGCCATAGTTCCTTGAGAACCTTTTTCATAACCTTCATGTAGAGCGAGTGTTTGTAAATCCATTTTATTCCTTTTTTTCTGAATTTGCATTGGTTTTTAGTGTTTCATTTTTTAAGTTTTGTAAAAATTCTAAAATATTATTTTGATATGCAAAAGTATCTTCATTTTCTGCCAAGTCCAAAAAAGGTTTAAGTGATTCTATATCAATCTTTTTAGCATAACGGGGAACTATTTTAAGCTCCTTTTGAATACTAAAGATTAAAGAATCTATATCCAAACCATTTTTGTCTTTTAGCTTGTTGACTAACTCTTTAGTTGAAAGTAAAAGTAGATTTGCTCTATCTTCATCCCCTTCATAAATATCCAAAGCAGTTTGTTTGACTAAAATATAGTTTTCAACTTTTATGTGCTCATTTGCAGCAATCACTAATGCAAAAACTTTTGCCCGAAATTCCAGTGACCCATGGTGGTGCACAAAAATCTCCCGAAAAGCATTGAAAAAATAGTGTTTGATTCTAAATCCAAGTCGCATATCTGTCCTTCATAAATATCATTATACAAAAATCATGTTTTAAAAATGGTATAATTGCGAAAAATATAAATAATACAGGAATTTTTATGGGTAGAGCATTTGAATATAGAAAAGCATCAAAATTAAAAAGATGGGGAGCAATGTCAAAACTGTTTCCTAAACTTGGCAAAGTTATTACTATGGCTGCAAAAGAGGGGGGAATGGACCCAGATCTAAATCCTAAACTTCGTACAGCTATTCTTAATGCAAAAGCTGAAAATATGCCAAAAGATAATATAGAAGCAGCTATTAAAAGAGCAGCAGCTAAAGACAGTGCTGATATGAAAGAGGTAAACTTTGAAGGAAAGGCTCCTCATGGTGTACTTCTATTCATTGAATGTGCTACAGACAATAATACACGTACTGTTGCCAATGTAAAAAGTATCTTAAATAAAAATGGTGGTGAGATGCTAACAAATGGTTCTTTAGAGTTTATGTTTTCTAGAAAAGCTCTTTTTGAATTTGAACTTAAAGAGGGGATGGATTTAGAAGAACTTGAGCTTGAACTCATTGATGCTGGGCTTGAGGAGATAGAAGAGGAAGATGGTTTGGTACTTGTTACTGCTGATTTTACCTCTTTTGGAACAATGAATGAAGCATTGGAAGGTATGGATGTTGAGATCAAAAAAGCAACACTTGAGAGAATAGCAAACACACCAATAGAAATAACGGAAGAACAACAAGCTGATATAGATAAAATTTTAGAGCGCCTTGAAGATGATGAGGATGTTCAAAAAGTTTATACAAACTTAGCATAACAAAGATGTTCTTTATAAAAAAAGAATATGAAAACACTTTAGAGGTGAAGCAATCAAAGTTTATTGCTCATCTTCTTCCTTACCATGAATATGAAACAACACTCACTCTTTTAAAAGAATTGCATCCAAAAGCACGACATTTTGTAACAGCATACAGACACCTTAATGAATATAACCAAATAGTAGAACATTCAAGTGATGACGGAGAACCAAAAGGAACATCAGGCAAACCCTCTTTAATGGTACTACAAGGGCAGGAACTCATTAATACTGCTGTAATCGTAGTTCGTTACTTTGGAGGAACTAAACTTGGTACTGGTGGATTGGTAAGAGCATATAGTGATGCTGTAAATCTTGTCATAGATAAAGCAGAACTTTTTGAGTATAAAGAGGAGATTTCTGAAGTTTTTGAAGTAGAGTATGCAGATGTTCGTTTTATAGATTATGAATGTGAACAAGCTGGCATAGACATTATTGAAAAAAAATTTGATACAAAAGTTGTTTACAAGGTAAAAGCTCCCAAAAAAGAGTTAGAAAACTTTTTAGAAAAAGTAAAAAGAGTCATAACACGCAAGTGATTAACTGTGTTGCGTGTTATCTTCCTTGTACGGCATTTCCCATATCCCACATTGGTAAGAAGATGCCAAGAGCCAGTAAAATAACCAAAGATGCGATGATAAATAACATGATGGGTTCAATAGCTTCACTAAGACCATCTATAATAGCATCAAAACGCATTTTATAATACTCAGCGACTTTGTTGACCATAGTATCAAGTGTACCACTATCTTCACCCGCACGAATCATTTGGATAATCATATTTTCAAAAAGACCAGTCTCTTCAAGTCCTTTATTTAAAGTTCCCCCTTTTTCAACTGTAAAGATTACAGATTGGAGTTTTTTCTTTAGCGGAAGGTTGTCTATCATCTCTATCGCAGTTGCAAGTGCTTCTGCAATAGGGATACCTGCACGGATAAGTTCAGAAAAAACAAGAGTGAAACGGCTCAGTGTCGAGTACATAATAATATTTTTTATAAGGTATGTTTTAAGTAGAAACTGATGCCATCCATACCTTATCTCTTTGTTGTTGTTTATCATATATTTAAATGTCATAAAAGCAATGGTTAATGCTGCAAGAACATATGGACCAAAATTATTAAATAGATATTCAAGTTTTAAAAGAATGACTGTCGGAAGTGGTAAATCTGCATGAAGTTCTTCAAAAATAGATTTAAATTGTGGAACAACATAAGAAATAAGTACCGTAAAAGCAACAGCCATGGCTATCATTACATTTCGAGGGTATGCCATCGCTTTTTTGAACTTCACGATATTGGCTCGAATCTCTTCAAGCATATTTGCCAAAGAATAAAGTGCTTCATCCAAGTTACCAGTTTTTTCTCCTAGTTGGATCATAGCAATTGTTAAGTTTCCAACCTCAAAGCGGAAGTTTTCCATAGCAGCAGAGAATGAATGACCTGAGTTGATGTCATCTGCAACCTTAGTAAAAACAGTTTTTAATGCTTCATCTGTAGTAGCATTTGCTATCTCATGGAGTGAATCATGGATAGAGATACCTGCATTTGTCATAACTGCAAGCTGTCGTATGGCAGCAATAAGCGCATCAGGTTTGATTTTTTTCTTTTTGAGATTTGAGAAAAGCTCATCTTTTATTTTCTTTAGTTTTAAATCTATTGGTTCAGGAGCTTCTACAACTTTAATGATGATGCCAGAATATTTTAGTTTGGCGTAGTTATTAGCCTCTTTTTTATTTTCTGCATAGAGACCAATTTCTTCTTTTTTCCCTTTAGTTAGAATTGTTGCTACAAAGTATTTCATCCTTTTGCAACCTTGAGTATTTCTTCAATACTGGTAACACCATCAATTGCTTTTTGGATACCATTTTGAAAGATACCGATAAATCCCTCTTTTTTTGCCTGTTCTAAAAGAGCTTCTTTAGAAGCTCCCTTTGCAATCATGGAAGAGAGCTTTTCTGAAATTGTTAAAACTTCACAAATCATCTCTCTTCCCATGTATCCACTGCCTCCACACTCCTTACAGCCACGACCTTTGTAAAATACCGTTCCTTTTGGAACTATACCTTCAATCTCTTCTAAAACAGAAGATGAGAGTTCATCGACAACTTTACAATGTGTACAAATTTTTCTTACAAGTCTTTGTGCCTGTATGGCAACAAGTGCTCCACTAATAAGATAGTGTTCAATCCCCATATCAGCCATACGAGGGATAGCACTAATAGAATCATTGGTATGGAGTGTTGAAATAACCAAGTGACCAGTTAAGGCTGCTTTGATGGCAATTTCAAGGGTTTCTTGATCACGAATCTCCCCAATCATAATCTTATCGGGATCCTGACGTAGAATCGAACGTAGTGCATCAGCAAAACTGAGCCCAACTTTTGGATTAACTTGTACTTGTTGGATAAGATTCATTCTATACTCAACTGGATCTTCAACTGTAATTACTTTATCTTCAACATTACGAAGTTCATTCAGTGCACCATAGAGTGTTGTTGTTTTACCTGAACCTGTAGGACCAGTTACAAGA
Organism: Sulfurimonas sp.; assembly: GCA_027068455.1. GTDB lineage: Bacteria > Campylobacterota > Campylobacteria > Campylobacterales > Sulfurimonadaceae > Sulfurimonas. The sequence continues at coordinate 15,557 of JAMOSN010000108.1, read as the reverse complement.
ATGATTCCATAAGGTGATTGTAATCCTTTAAGAAGTTTTTGATAACTTACTGAATCCATCCCAGCATCTTCAAGTTTAACAAGTGCTTTTTCTTTGTCAAGAACACGCATAACGATTGATTCACCATATAAAATAGGAAGGGTAGAGATACGAAAATCGTACTCCCTTGCACCAACTAGTGTTGAAAAACGTCCATCTTGCGGTTTTCTTTTTTCTGCAATATCGAGATTTGAAAGAAGCTTTAGACGTGATGCAAGTGGTGGATAAATATCTTTTTCAAAGATAAACATCTCTGTAAGTTTTCCATCTACACGACCACGAACTACACAGTTTTTTTCTGTTGGTTCGATATGAATATCACTTGCACGTCCATTGATACATGTTTTTAAAACAACATCAATAAGCTGTAAAATAGAAGAAGCTTCTTGTTGTTCTTCCAGTGAAGTGATGGAGTTAAGCTCTTCACGAATACTTTTTACAAGACCTTTTACACTATCTTTGAGATATATTTTATAGAGATATGAAGATATCTGTTTTTTTGTAGCCAATGCAATTTTTAGTATTTTTCTTGGAAAAAGTCTTTGGATCGCCTCTTGAGCATCAATATCAAAAGGATCATTAAAAGCAACAGTAACACTCATGTCATCTTGATAGATTGGGATGGCGTTGTGTTTTTGAAGTTGAACAAGAGGAGCTTTACTAATGAGGGTGTAATCCATATCCATTGAATCTAAGTCAACAAATGGAACATTGAGCTCTTCTGCTAGTTTTTGTAAAACAGCTCTTTCTTCAATATAATCATAATTGTCAATAATTGAGAGTTCATAAACACCATCTCTTATCTTCTGAACAATGAAACGTACGAGCCTGTCCATTGTCATAAAACCAGAAAGTGTAATATCTCTCAAAATAAGGTTTTCGCTGATTCCTTTTGCAAGTAATCTATCTACTTGCCCCTTCATTATTGAACCATTAGCAAGTAAATCTGTTGTTATTCTATCCACTGAATCTTCCTACCAATATTCATGACGTTTAATGGCAATTGTATCATAATATTCTTCAATAATCATTTTATTAATTTTATAATCTTTGGATAAATAAAGTTTGTATGTAATCTTCTCATCTTCTGGATCTTTAAAGAAATAAAACTTTTTAGGTTTGTGTTTGCCTAATTTTGTATAAGCATCAAAAACTTTTGATAAAACATAATCAGTAGTAGGTAGTACAAATTTTGATAATTCATAGCCATCTACTAAGGAGTGATATAAAAGCTTTTTTTGCATAACTATAACAGCGAAGTAGGCTGCATTAGCTCGTGATTCTTTGGTGAGTTTAAGTAGTGCAGCTGGAGCAGAAAGTCTATCTATATAATCAGAGTATAAACAAGAAAATGCAAATAAAGAAATATATTCTTCATCTCTTTTGTTTGCTTTTAAATTGTCATATCCAATTTGGCAGGCCTGTTTGTATTTTTCACTTTTATATAGTTGAAACATATCTTGTTTGCTATCCGCAAAGAGTATAGAAGTGAAAAAAAGAACAGTTACTATAAAGTATCTCATTTGAATTTTCCTGATTGAATTTCATTAAGTAAAATTTGTGCTGTACTTGAACTTGAATAATCAATATATTTTTTGAGTGTTTTGATGGCTTTTTGTTTTTGATTAAGTTTGACAAGAGACTTTGCAAAAACTATCCAACTGTCCTCTATATCTTGATTGATTTGATTAGTGATGAGTGCATAGTTGTATGCTTTTTTATATTCTCCAAGTTCATAATATTTTTTTGCTACAAAAAGGCTTAGTGCTGGATTATGATTCTTTTTAAATCGCTTGATAATTTCATGTATGTCTTTTTTTGTATCTCTTCTTTTAATACTGATATAGTTTGGTGTTACCTCTTCTTTTTCAAGCTTTACAGCAGTTTGTGCCACTTCTTGTTTAACTGGTTTTGGCTGTACAACAGCTACAGAAGCTGTTTTCTTAAGTGTTTGAGGTTTAGCATGTAAAGTAACTACTTGGGTAGTTTGTACTTCATTTTTAATTGTATGTAAAAAATTCATAGAGGGTTTTAATACTGTTTTTGTATTTGAAGTTGTTTGCATCTCTTGTTTGCGTGGTTGTACCTTTTGTTTTTTTGGAGTCTCTTTTTGTACATAATGAGATTTTTTTTCTACAGGCACTCTAACAGTTGTTTTAGTTTTTTCTATGGTGTTGCTATTATTTAAAAGATAGTTGGCACCAACAATAAGAACAATAATAGATATTAAAGAGATAACAGCATACGGGATTGATGATTTTATCTTATATCGTAACCATCTTTTTTCTAATTCTGGAATATTAAGCATCTATAAGTCCTGTATGAATAGCTGCCATTTCAATATATTTTATAGGAATCTTATTAATATCCATATATTGATTGTTTTTTTCGTAAGAGACATAAATATCAAAAAGTGTATATAAAAGCTTATTGGTATCTCTATAGTTACCACGAGTGAGCTTGTGTATTTTATTTACTGTTGGAGTAGTAAACATACTTGCTGTATTAAAGCAGTTTGCTTTCATTAGTTTTTTTTGAATATATATTTTTAGTTCAGCACTTGAAGCATTTTCAAGCTCGATACTCTCCCAAATACGTGTTTGGAAGTGCTCTTTTGCTATAAGATCTTCCTCTTCTGTTTTATGTAGGGTGATGACAAATTTAATTGCTCTTGTATCAGAAAGAAGTCTTATCTTTTCCATTAAAGCTTCAGAATAAAGTTGGGCTTCATCAAGTAGGACAACGGGAACTTCTTTGGTATTTTCTATAGAGATATTTGCATTATCAATGATTTTCATCATTTGAGTAAAATTGAGTTCACCACTGTATTTAATATTGAAAATATCTCGTGCTAAAGTTTTATAAAACTCTTTTTCATCAAGAATAGGTGTTTTATAAAGATATATGGCTTGAGATGCAGATAAATCATTGTAAAGTTTAGCTAAAAACATACTTTTTCCTGTTCCTGGCCTACCATATAAAAGTATAAGTTTTAAAGGTTTTTTTATAGAGTTTTTTAATGACTGGTAAATATTAGAAACACGATCAAGTTGAATATAATCTTTTGCATTGACAGTATCTAAGAAAACCTCTTTTGAATTTACAAAGATACTCTCCATACAATCTCCTTCATCTTATTTATTTTCTTTTTTCTTTTTCTTTTTTGATGCAAACTCTGTTTCAAGCAAATCATTATTTATACCTGTATATCCTAAGTCAGAAAGAGAGATTGTGTTCTTTTCTTTATGAATAATATGTGGTTCTATGATTATAACCAATTCTTGAATCTCTTTAACTTTTTGTTCATATTTAAAAAGATAACTCACAACAGGAATATCACCAAGTATAGGTATCTTGTTTGAATCATTGATAGTTCTTGCATTAATAAGACCACCTAAAATAATACGATTTCCATCTTTAACTGTTACAACAGATGAAAGTTCTCTACGATTTAAATCAGGTGGCATTTCTCTATTTGCATTGTTTGTTTGAGAAATATCAGTCGTTGTTTCTGAAAGGGATGGATTTATTTTTAAGGTTATCGTGTCATCATTGGAAATTTCGGGTGTAATGGTTAGTAAAACACCTGCAAAAACAGATTGTACATTATCATTTTGCGTTGTTGCAGCAACACCTCCACTTGTTCCTTGTTGTTGAGTTTCAGACTTGATTTTGTAAAAGTATTCAGTTCCTGCTGTGATAAGAGCTGGTTGATTATTAAGAGTTAAGACTTTTGGATTTGAAATAGAATTAACATCACCTTGTGTTTTTAAAAATTTTATAACTTCTTTTAACGAACCATTTGCTTTGATATTAACAAGATGTGCTGCACCATCTATAGTTCCTGCTGCTATTTGAGTGGTTGTTATATCATTACCACTCCATGTATCAACATTTTTATTTTTTATATAATTAATACCTACTTCAACATTTTGTAGCGCATAGAGTTGACTCCAGTCTATCCCTGTTGTTTTGCCTCTTTTCATAGTAACAGCTAGAAGTTGCACATCAATTAAAACTTGAAGTTTTACTTTTTCTTGAAGTTTTTTAAGATAGCTTTCAAATCTTTTTAGTTGATCTGCTGTTGCTGTTACTGTAATTAAGCCTGCATTTCTGTTAATGATAGGGGGACTGGCTTTGTATCTGTCATGTGGTCTATTAAGAACGCTTTGAAATTCAGAATCAAGTTGTTCCCAAAATTTTACTTCATCTGTACTTTCTATTTTTATACCTGTATTTGCACTAGAGTTTCCTCCCGTAGAACTTTCTGAAGATCCATTTGATGAAGATGTACCTGTACTACTGCTAACTGAATTAGGACTCGATGTCCCAGAAGAGCTTAATGTTACATCTGTACTTCCAGTACTTTTTCTTTGTGAAAGTATGTAGTCTATATTATATACTTTTGTTGTAAGGTAAGAAATTTTAAGTAGGTTGTTTTCTAATATATAAGAAAGATTATTTTCAAGGAGAATGATGTCAAGTACTTCATCTATTGTTAGATTTTTAAGATTTATTTTATTGAGGTTCCTATTAAGAAACTTTTCTGCATTAGGATCTGTTACAATGACACTAAAGTTACATTCGTCACTGAGTTGATCTATGAAATCGATAATTTTAGTGTTTTTTGAAGAACTTATAGTGAAAAGTTCATAAGTACAATCTGCAAATGAATTAATTGAAAGTGCTACAGTAAGAACTGCTGCGCACATTGATGTTCTTATAAATTTCATATTTTTTTCCTACTTACTAAATTTTAAATTTGTTTTTTTACTCTTTGTTGTGAGTATTTTTTTCTTTTTATTTTTTACTAGTTCAACAGATTTGGCATTGATATTTACTACCGTATAACCATAAATTTTATCGCCAACCTTATACCATTTACCATTAATAAGAGCCGATTTATTAAGTATGGCTTCTAAAAATAATCCTTTGTGAACTTTTTGGATTGTTGGTTTAGATGGTATATGCGTTTTATAAACAGTGTTTTTGTTAAGTTTAACTTTTTGTTTTTCTTCTTTATCTTTATGTAGAAAAATAAAAGGATCTTTAAGTTTGGATATCTCTTTTAATGATACCCCAACTCTTGATGGTTTAATAGCTTCAATTTGCTTATCAACCCAAGAAAGCTCATTAGCACATGAAATTGTAATAAGAATGGGAATGAGAAAAAATATTGTTTTCATTAGTACCTAATCCCCCATACTGATATGTTAAGATCTGAAATGAGCTTATCTTGAGCACTAATGTTAAAATCATGAATATCAACAACAAGTTCACTTTGTTCAAGAGAGTTAATAAATTTTAATGTATTTTTATAGTTTCCACTAGAGCGGATAGTGATATCTAGAAGATGTCCAAAATCACTATTTATTCCTGAAAACTGATTGGTTAATTCTAAAATTTTCATATTATATCGTCCAGCATTAGTTGCTATTGAATCCAAATATTCACCCCAAGCTCTTTCATCGTAGATTAAAGAAGCGATGGTTTCTATCTTTGTTTTAATGTAAGCATTGTTATCCTTATGGGCTATAACCTCTTGGTTGATTTTTTCAATCTCTTTGTCTAGTTGAGTTACTCTGTCTTGAGGATTAAAACGTAAAAATCTTTCATCTGCTTCAATTTGTTTCTTTAATTGTACTACATGCTTTCTTGTCGCTTCAAAATCATCAAATGAACTATCCCAAAACAATGTATAAAAAATCCCAAAAATTCCACTAAAAATCATAATATAAATCATGTAAGTGTCTTTTGGTGTTTTATCTTTAAAAAATAAATCTATTTTATGTAAATAATCTTCGATATTTATTTTCATAATATTGTCACTTTCAGTTCACTAATATATTTTTTAATCTCTTTATCAAAAGTAATTTTATCAAGTTGAAAATTTAACTTTCCTTCGTGAACTTTCGTTATGTAGGCTAAAAGTTTTGTAATACGTTTATCTTTAGAAGAAATGAGATGGATGGTTAAATGTTTTGTATTTTGTTTTTCTTCATAAGTAAAACCTTCAGTTCTTACATTAAATCGATTAAGGTCTTTTGTTAATTCAGTAAGCAGCTTGGCTTTCATTGGATAATCAACTTTAACTTGATGTATCTTAATAAGTGTATTTTTTTTATCGATATACTCTTTTTTCTCTTTTTCAAGAAGTGCTAAAATCCGTTCCTTATCTGCTATACGATTTTTTAATGTTGCTTCTCTGGTTATTTTTAGATTATGTACTTCTTTAAAAGATTGCTTTAATAAATCTTCTTGTAGGCGTTGCGCATAAGTTAATGTCCAATATGTTACAGGATAAGATAAAGCAATGGCTAAAGATACTGCGGTAAGGACAATAAGTTTACCACTTTCTCTTTGTATAAATTTTGGAGGACGTTCATATTGAGTAAAGTTGGCTTCGTATCTCTCTTCACTTGAAAGATTCGCATATATATGCATCAATGCATGAAGTTGGTCTATATAGTTCAGGTTGGACTCAAATCCGTAGTCAAAATTAAATTCACTAGAAGCGATACTGAGCTCAACCTCTAACATCTCATCAAGTTTTGTTACGGTATCGATATTTGAACCAATATAGACATGTTCAAATTTCTCTATCTCAAAGGCACGTTTTGCATAAGTTAAAATATCATTAATATTGGCAAATATCTCTTTATAAAGCTTGATAAAGTATTCTTTATAATCACTTTGTGTATCTTTTAGATTGACATTTGCATAAAAGTCCAAAAAGTCTTCATATTCTATGCGTTCACCATAAAGTTCACAAAATCTTTCATACATCTCTTTAAAAGAATATTTTAAAGATTTGGTATATGTGTACTCTTCATTATCATAAATCACCAAGAATGCATCATTTTCCTGTAAATAGATAAAACAATGTGCACCACTGGTCTCAATAATCTCTTTTAAATATAAAGATTTTAAAAGAAGAGGGGAAGGGATAATAATATCAATATACTTTACCTGTTCTACAACTGGTAAAAAGGTATTTGTTATATCAAGTGGATCAACAATGAAAACATTAAAATGGCGGTTGTTTTCATCAAGGGCATTAAATATTTCAACATATTGAATTCGATATTCAATAGCCTGATCAAGAGCTAATTCATCATACGCTTTATTGTATATGGCATCATAAAGATCTTCTTCAGGAATATTTTTGCTAATCTCTATTTGGGCATTGATAAACTCTTTTGAGTTTACATAAGAGATCACAAACTGATCTTTTGCATATCCAGGAGAAGGATCTTCATTCAAAAAGCTAGATACACTCTTATAGTATGTTTCTTTATATGGATTAACAGATAATATACTTGAAAAAGAGTGCTGGTATGATGTACTCATATATAATCCTATTTAAAATGAACCACTAACATGGAACAAAATTTATCTTTATCGTAAAACTCAACTCTATAACTTTTAGCTTCTTTGTCAATAGAGTATTTTTTATTCATATCTTTTAAACGAATCGTGAGTCCATTTTCATTTTTTACCCCTTTTTTGGAAAAACCAATGATGTTGACACGATACCCATTCTCAGAAACTATTTTAAAATCGTCATTTACATTAAAATATGAAACTTTTGGAACAAAAGTTATTTTTTTATCAATTTCTACAACATAATTTTCAGGACAACACTTTGAAAGTTTAAAGTATTGAGGTTTTAAAGTTGTAATTTTTTTATTTCCAATATAAACGATATATTTTCCACCTTTTTTTTGGACACTTCCAAGAGGATGAGAAAAAGTAAAGTCGTTATCTTTTGATTTTATCGGAATATAGCTTAAAGATTTTTTGATATTGGATAAATTAAGTAAAATATTATGATTTATTTCTAAAGTACCATAATTTTTTATAATTTTGGATATCTCCTTCTCATTGAGATTAAAATCTCGTGTGAAATTTATATCCATAACTTTCATATATTCTTCAATAGCAAGTAGTTGATAAAATACTTTTTGCGTAAGTGATGAGAGATTTTTACTTGTTTCAATGGCAAAAGCTGGTTTGTTATTTGTTACTGCAAAATAGGTTAAAGAGAGTCTCATCGCTTCATCTTCATATTTTGTTTTTGTATTTTTAACATTAAAACTATGGTGTTTTTTTAAAAGTTTTTTATTAACATTTTGCTTAACAGTTTCTGCAATGATGTTTAAATCACCAAACGGTTGTTTTGTTGGGAGCTTACATTGATCTATAACACATGTTTGCCCCCAAGCATTAGGATTAAAAATACTACCTTGATTCTCTTTTCTGTAAAATCCATGGCCGTCGTGAAGATTAAGAACAAGTGATACTTGAGGTTCTAAGATAATTTTTTTAATTGTTTCTACTATTTTTTTATCTTTATCATTCTTTTTAATAACAGAAAATTTTCTGTTCATATCACCATGAATGCCTCTTTTGTTTGCCATGATACTTGGTTTGTTAAGATTAGGAACAATCCACAGATTTTTAGAGTGGATGGTATAGTGTGTTGCTAAAATTGATGCTGCAAAGTAACCACCAGGTTCATTTCCATGGATACCACCGATAACCAACAAAGTTGTGTTTGAGTCGGGATTTTCTTTTTTAATCAGATTAATATTGGCAAAAAGTGTAGATATACCTAACAAAAGGAGAAATAGAAACTTCATTATGTTACTGCTCTGTAAGAATATGCATGGTATTGTTTGTTAGTTTAATAATGAGAATTTTATCCCCCGCAAAAGTAAAACTGTCTGATTTGTATTGTTCATGAAAAGTAACCTGAAAAGTATTCTTCTCATTAGGGTAAGGGATAACGTTGATATTGGTGAAAATTATGGTTTTTCTCTCTTGTTTGGAAAAAACACGTGTTTTATAGTGTGTAAACTCCTTTTTATTCATACCATCAAAACGCTCGAAACTTTCATCATAAAAGTTAAGATATTTATCAAGCTCATTATATGTCCAGGCATAACGCCAAGTATAAAGCTGTGTAAGAATAGAAGCTAGCGTTGTTTTATTAATGTTTTGTTTGATTCCATCTTCATTGATTATTAAAACAGTTTTATTGATATCTATATCTTTATTTAGGCACTCAATACTTTTGTTGTTAATAGCTATACACCCTTTTGTAAATTCATCTCTTTGTTTATCTGTAGGAAGTCCATGAATCCATATCCCTTTTCCTGTTTTATCTTTATATTTATCGTAAAGATTTGGATACGATGTTACAAAAGCCATTGGTCCATAAAAGGAATCTAAATTAGATATCTTTTTTGTAAGACTATATATACCTACAGGTGTTTTTAAATCTCCCTCTTCATGCTTATCACCTTTCATCTTGCCAGTAAATGCATTATAGGTTTTTTTGAGCTTATATGTAGAGTTTTCTTTTTGATATAAAGAGAGGATAGATTGGGATTTATCACAAATTAAAATATTTTCGTATTTTTCAATATATCCGAAGGTGGTATCTATATTTTGCAGATAATGATTCCAATATTTTTCTTGAGTGAGTTTTTTATCTAAGGTTTTAGCAATATTTTGTATTCCATTATTTCTATACTGTGTCAATATATCAACATCATAGGCATTTAAAGATGCACAAAAAGTGATGGAAAGAGAGAGTGTAGTTGCAAAAAATCTATTGAATTTCATCATATCCAATCTCTTTTAAAAAGTTTTTGTCTTTTGTCCAACCTTTTTTTACTGTTACCTGAAGATTAAGATATGCTTTTTTCCCACTGAGCTCTTCAATTTTTAATCGAGCAGCCTTGCCTATCCTTTTTATAGTCTCACCACGTTTACCGATTAAGATCCCTTTTTGGGATTCTTTTTCTATAATAATAGTTGCATAGATTCTGTCTATACCATGATCCTCTTCGATGGAGTCAATGATAACATCAGACTCATAAGGAACTTCATCACTTACATTTTCAAAAATAGCTTCTCGAATAAAACCTGCATAGATATCACGAACTAGTTCACTTGTTAAATCCTCTGGATCATAAAGGTATGGTGATTTGGGAAGAAGTTTTACTATTGTATCGAGGAGATCTTCATGCCCAACTTTTCTTGGAATTGCCACTGGGATGAGTGCTTCAAATTTGTCTGCATATTGGTTGTAAGCTGCAATTTTTTTAAAAAGTTTCTCTTGTGAAACCTGATCTATTTTGGAAAGTGCTATGATATGGGGAATCTTTTTTTTGTTGAGTTTTAAAAACTTTTCATAATGCTCGAGTGAATCAGTTACTGGAGCTAGATAGACAATTACATCACAATCACCCATCGCCTTGAGTGCTTCATCAAGCATAAACTGATTAAGGACTTTCTCTTTTTCGTGAAGTCCTGGAGTATCCACAAAAATAATCTGTGCATCCTTGTGCATCACAATAGCATTGGAACGCTTGCGTGTTGCATTTGCTTTTTGGCTTACCATTGCAATCTTTTCTCCCAAAAGGGAGTTCATAAGCGTACTTTTTCCTGCATTTGGTCGCCCTATAAGCGAAACGAAACCAGCTTTTGTCATATATTGTTTTCCTTGTTCTTTATAAAATATATCGTGAAAGGTCATCATCTTCCACAACCATATCAAGTTTTTCATGGACAAGTTCACTTGTCACTACAAACTCTTTACCTTTGTACTCATCTGCTTCAAAACTGATATCTTCAAGTATTTTTTCAAGTACAGTATGGAGTCGTCTTGCACCTATATCTTCTGCTGTTTCATTAGCACGATGAGAGAGGTTTGCTATAGCTTTAATAGCTTCTTCCTCAAACGTAAGTTGCATCTCTTCAACACTCAAGAGTGCTTCGTACTGTTTTAAAAGGGAGTTTTGTGTTTGTGTGAGTATTTTGTATAATGTCTCTTCTGTAAGAGATTCCAACTCAACACGCAACGGAAAACGTCCTTGAAGCTCAGGGATAAGATCACTCGGTTTGCTTACATGAAAAGCACCCGCTGCGATGAAGAGGATATGATCAGTATTGATAGTTCCATATTTTGTAGAAACGCTACTTCCCTCTACAATAGGAAGTAAATCACGCTGTACTCCCTCTTTGGATGGGTCATTTCTTCCTTGAGATTTTTCACTCAGAGCGATTTTATCTATCTCATCTAAAAAGATGATACCACCATTTTCAGCACGGCGAAGTGCTTCTGCCTGTATGCTGGACATATCCAAAAGTTTGGCGCTAGCTTCTTGACGAAGTAGTATTTTAGCATCTTTGACGCTTACCTCTTTTTTATTATCCTCTTTGTTGATACCTGCAAAAATCTTTGAAAAACTCTCTTGTACTTTTGCCATCTCTGGTGGGAGATTTGTGTCGTTAAACTCAACAGAAATATTTTTCTCAACCTCTATTTCGATGATTTTATCATCCATTTCACCCGATTCTACACGTTTTTCCATCGCTTTTAAAAGGCGTTGGTAATCATCTTTTTTACTCTCACTTGCCCTTTGTGGCAGAGGAGGGACTAGTTTGTCTGTAATGCGGTTGATGATATAGTTTTCAATCTTTTGGCGATTTTCTTCCTCTTTTTCTGCTTTGACTATAGAGATAGAGTTTACCACTAAATCACGTATCATAGATTCAACATCACGCCCTACAAATCCAACTTCTGTATATTTGGAAGCTTCTACTTTAATAAAAGGTACTTTCATCATTTTAGCCAAACGACGAGAGATTTCAGTTTTACCAACACCCGTTGAGCCTATCATTAAAATATTTTTAGGTTTAATCTCTTGGCGCATCTCATCATCTAGTTGCATCCTACGATAGCGTGTTCTAAGAGCCAGTGCTATCGTTTTTTTAGCATTTTTTTGCCCTATAATGTAGTTGTCGAGGTAGTTTACAATCTCTTTTGGAGTCATATTCATCAGTTTTTATCCTCTAAAATGAGTGTTTTGATATTGTGGTTTGTGTAGATACACAGATCAGCTGCGATAGAGAGAGATTCTTTGACAAGCTCCTCTTCATCCATACCTGCGTGTTTTTTAAGCGCACGAGCAGCTGAGATGGCAAAGTTTCCACCACTGCCAATAGATGCAATCTCTCCATCTTCAGGTTCAACAACATCACCATTGCCTGTTAAAATGAAGATATGCTCTTGATTGAGTACTATCATCATCGCTTCAAGGCGACGGAGTACTTTGTCTTTTCTCCACGCTTTAGAAAACTCAACAACGGACTTTAAAATATCCCCTTTTTTATTCTCTAAAAACTCTTCAAACATATCAAAAAGATTAAATGCATCTGCTGTACTTCCAGCAAAACCTGCTAAGATTTTGCCGTGATGAAGTGTACGGATTTTTGTTGCATTGCCTTTTAATACAGAGTTGCCAAAAGTAACTTGACCATCACCACCAATGACAGCCTTGTTTTTTCCTTTATATGCAAGTATTGTAGTAGCGTCAAACATTATTCACCTTGAACATCAACATGAAGTGTTGCATGGATTCCATGACCTAGTTTTAAATCAACATCATGCTCACCAACAGTTTTGATCGCTTTTTTCTCTGTAATATGTTTTTTATCTATCTCTATAGAGTGTTGCTCTTGAAGTGCATGAGCAATCTCATCTTTTGTGACCGCACCAAAAAGATGACCGTTTTGACCAAGTTTTTTTGTAATGATAATTTCAAGTTTATCAAGTTTTTGTGCAAGTTCATTGAGTCTAGCAATCTCTGCTGCTTCCTCCTCAGCCTTTCTTTTAATTTCAGCTTCATGTTCAGCAATGATTTCTGGAGTTGCAGGTTTTGCAAACCCTTTTTTGATTAAAAAGTTTTGACCATAACCTGGTTTTACCTCTTTTACTTCTCCTGCTTTACCGAGAGACTGAACATCTTTTATTAAAAGTACTTTCATAGTTTATTCCTAAATATTTGTTTAATTATCTTTCTATTTCACCTGTATATGAAACGATACCGTGTGTTAAGTTACCAATTTTTGTATAACCATTATCAGTTAAAATTCTTGCAACGTGAGCAGAACGGCTACCAACGTGGCAGTATAAAATGATATTGTCATTTTTCCCGAGCTTAGTTTCTTCCCAAGTTTGGAAAAATGAACTTGTTGGTACAAGTTTGTCAGCACCTTTGATATGACCCATCTGCCACTCCATATACTCACGAACATCAACAAGTGTAAAGTGTACCATACCAAGTTCACGAGCCTCAAGTAGTGATACCAGTTCATCTCCATCGAGTTCATTTTTGTTTACAAGCATTTCACACTCCTCTTTTGTAAGACCACGTGAGTGTGTATGAACTGCTTCTTCCATACCAAGTTCAACTCTTTTTGCTTCTGCAAACTCTGGAGTACAAAAAATTCCACAGTGACAAACACCTTTTTCAGGAATTTCTCTTTCAATAGCGGGTTTACAAGGACAGATTCTGTCATCTACAGACTTTGGCTTGCCGTTTTCTTCTACAACCATAAAACATGGACAAAATCTTTTTCCATACATCATTTTATTACGTGCAAGACCCATTTGCACACCTTCGTTGACCTCCTCTTGAGGATTGTAAACCCAACCAAACTGTTTATTTACCTTATCTGTAAATTTAACTGTTTTTTCCATCTCTGCGATGAACTCTGGTGAGTTCATATCTATTTTTATCATACTCATATATTTTTTCCCTTTTTTTTGATTTTATTTTTTATTTTTTCTTGCTTTTCCTTCAATAATAAAACGTAAAGCATTGAGTTTAATGAAGCCTTCTGCATCTTTTTGATTATAAACTTCATCTTCTTCAAAAGTTGAATATTCAGGATTGAAAAGTGATACATCAGACCATCTTCCAACTACTGTAACATTGCCTTTGTAAAGTTTTAATCTTACAGTACCCTCTACAAACTTTTGCGTGTTGTCAATGGCAGCTTGAAGCATTTCACGTTCAGGTGAGAACCAAAATCCGTTATAGATAAGTTTTGCATAACGAGGCATCATCTCATCTTTAAGGTGTGCAGCTTCACGATCTAGTGTGATAGATTCCATAGCACGGTGCGCTTTTAACATAATAGTTCCACCTGGAGTCTCATAACAACCACGTGCTTTCATACCAACAAAACGATTCTCAACGATATCTACACGACCTATACCGTGTTTACCACCAAGTTCATTTAATGTTTTTAACATTGTAGCAGGGGTCAGCTCTTTACCATTTAGTGCTATAGGGTCTCCGTTTTTATATGTAAGTTCAATATATTCAGCTTCATCTGGAGCCTTTTCTGGTGAGTTCGACCATAACCACATAGATTCCTCAGGTTCAGCAGCTGGATCTTCTAAAATACCACCCTCATAAGAGATGTGTAAAAGGTTTGCATCCATTGAATATGGAGATTTTTTCCCTTTTTTCTCAATCTCAATTCCATGTTTTGCAGCATAAGCTAGAAGTTTTTCACGAGAGTTTAAATCCCACTCTCTCCATGGAGCGATGATAGTTAGTGTAGCATCTTGACTTAAGTAACCCATCTCAAAACGTACCTGATCATTTCCTTTACCTGTCGCTCCGTGACTTACTCCATCAGCTCCAGTAATCTTTGCAATCTCTGCTTGACGTTTTGCAATAAGTGGACGAGCTATAGATGTCCCTAAAAGGTATTCACCCTCATAAATAGTGTTTGCTCTAAACATAGGGAAAACAAAATCTTTTACAAACTCTTCACGTAAATCGTCTATAAAAATGTTTTCAGGTTTAATACCAAGTTCAAGTGCCTTTTTGCGTGCAGGTTCAAGTTCTTCACCTTGCCCCAAATCTGCTGTAAAAGTAACAACTTCACATTTATACTCATCTTGAAGCCATTTTAAAATAACGCTTGTATCAAGACCTCCAGAATAGGCTAATACTACTTTTTTAACACTTTTTTTCATGTAAAAAACCTTTTAATTGTAAAATAATTAACGCGATTATATCTAAAATTATGTGAGATTTTGCTTATGTTTTGTTTGAAAAATATATTTATAGTAAGAAAAAATAAAGAAAAGAGCATTTCAAAAAGAGAAGTAAAGAGACTCTACTTATCCTTTTGAATCGAAAAGTACACCTTTTACCTCTTGCATTTTAGGTAAAATCCTTTGTGCTTCTTCTGCTGGAAAACGTCGAATCATTTTATTTGTTTTTGCTTCAATAACTGCTACATAAAATATATCCTGATTATCTACACCAAATTTAATATTTGTATTAAATGGGGATAAAGCATCATTGAGTTTTTCTACCAGCTTTTTTACCTGATCTTCTGAATTGATTTTTTGTTTGGAATCAATACTGCTTTCTTGCATCTGTTTTACTAAATCAACCTGTTTGTTTATATTTTGCACTTGTTGGTTGTTATGTATTACTTTTTCCTGTTGAAGACTCTGCGCATCTACTTGTGTTTGTTGTTGTTTCGCAACATTTGCTATGCCATCCATGACGTACTCCTCTTTCTATGAGAATATAGTTGTTAAACACAAAATCGACAACTTCATAAATAACTTTAATAAAAAATTGATTTTTTTAAAAAAACAGTAAAAAATTATGCTACCCTTGCATTTATGAAAG
>JAMOSN010000107.1 GCA_027068455.1 Sulfurimonas sp. | reverse complement strand
GGTACCAAAGCAAAAACTTTTTACCATAGTAGGTAGTATAAATTATCTTGTTGTTGTTTTTCTCAATGCTTTTACAGATTTGGGACATAAAATCATTATACAAAACACTATTTTTAAAGTATATGACGGAAGTGAGCAGATCGTTCTTACTGCCATTGTCAACGCTTTGATACTGCTTCCTTTTATATTGATTTTTTCCCCATCAGGTTTTTTAGCAGACAAGTATCCTAAAAATAAGATTATGCAACACGCAGCACTTTTTGCTGTGGTGATTACTCTTGGTATTACATATGCCTATTATCATGGATACTTTCTTTTTGCTTTTATTATGACCTTTTTGCTGGCACTTCAAAGTGCCATTTATGGACCTGCAAAGTATGGTTATATCAAAGAACTTTTTGGCGATGAGCATATCAGTGCGGCAAATGGAGCTGCACAAGCTGTGACTACTGTGGCTATTTTAGGTGGTATCATCTTTTATACCGTTCTTTTTGAGGGGATGTACAATGATGATTTACAAACAGAAGCACAGATTCTTCAAGCGATAGCACCTATTGGATGGCTTTTGGTTGGCGGTTCACTCATAGAGTGGTACTTGGCTTCGAAACTTCCAAATAAAGTAGAAAATATAAGCAAAAAAAAGTTTTATTCTGGACGTTATCTTAGAGGTTTTTATCTGGCAAAAAATCTTAAAACTGTAACACGCAAAAAAGAGGTGTTTGATGCCATTATTGCTCTTGGTTTATTTTGGTCTATCTCTCAAGTGGTTCTTGCTGTATTTGGTGAATATGCTAAAGATGAGCTCGGTGTAACAAATACTATTTTTGTACAGGGTGTTATGGCACTTGCTGGCATTGGTATAGTAGTAGGTTCTGTTATGGCTGCAAAACTCTCCAAATATTACATCAATGTAGGATTAAGTGGTGTGGGGGCTGTTGGGATTACACTTATTGTTTTTAGTATTCCTTTTATACACTCTATGGGCATGATAGCGATTATGTTTATGCTTTTTGGAATTTTTAGTGGGTTTATTTTAGTGCCACTCAATGCCCGTATCCAACATTTGGCTTCACATGTTCATCTAGGAACTATTTTGGCAGCAAACAACTTTATACAAAATATATTTATGTTCTCTTTTTTAGTGCTTACAACTATTTTTGCCTACTATGGAATGAATGCTGAAATTTTGTTTTACCTTATGGGTGGACTTGGTATCTATTTGAGTGTTTTACTTTTTCGTCGCTATATGGTTCCTATCTTTTGGGCAACTATGCAAGTATGTTCACTGCCACGTCACCATTACCATTATCATGGACTTGAAAATATTCCTGATAACAAAGCAGTATTATTGTTAGGAAACCATGTAAGCTGGCTTGATTGGATTCTATTGCAGCTTCCAATTGAGAGAAAAATCAACTATATGATGGACAAAGATATTTACCATTGGAAATTTTTTCATCCTATTTTTAAAACGGGAGAAGCTATACCTGTGTCGCCTAAAGGATTTAAAGATGCTTTTAAAGAAGCATATATAAGACTGAAAAACGGTAACATCGTTGCACTTTTTCCAGAGGGTGCAATCTCTACTGATGGGGATCTTGGTGAGTTTCACAGAGGGTATGAGATTATGCCTACAGATTATGATGGTGTGATTATCCCTTTTTATATAGACAGTGGCATTTTTGGCTCACTCTTTGCAAAATACAAACCACAACACGCAACACGCAACCTGTTTCAAAAACGTGATGTACATATCTATTTTGGAGATCCGCTTTCTAAAGAGACAAAAGCTCAGGATGTACAAAAAACTATTCAAAAAATGAAGGAGAAATATGAAACTCAATAAACCCAAGCATTCACTTTTTAAAAACGGTATGTATGCTCTTGAAGGTCTTATAGATGTAACAAAAAATGAAACATCTTTTAAATGGCAATTAGCAGGGCTTTTTGGTTTTGGTATTATTGCTTGGAGTTTACCAATAGATTTTGCATATTCATCAATTTTATTTGTATCGTTATTTATTCCTGTTATATCAGAAATAGTAAATTCTGCTATAGAAAGAGTTGTCGATTTAGTGACACAAGATTATCATATTTTGGCAAAACAGGCAAAAGATGCAGGTGCTGCATTTGTTCTTTTAAGTTTATTTGTAACATTACTCATATGGATTTTTACATTATTGATTGCGTTTGAGCTTTATTAAGGGATTAAGATGAGATATCTTCTATTATTTAGTCTATTTTTTAGTGTGGTTTTTGCTCAAGAAAGACCAAAAATTGCATTGGTTTTAAGTGGTGGTGGTGCACGGGGTGGTGCTCATGTAGGTATTTTAAAAGTTTTAGAAGAGAATCATGTACCAATAGATATGATTGTGGGTACAAGTATGGGATCGTTTATGGGTGGGCTTTATGCTGCTGGAAAGTCACCACAAGAGATAGAAAATATTCTTCTGCAAACAGATTGGAAAAAAAATATCAATACAGATTTCAATCGTCAAGATATCCCTTTACGTAAAAAAAGTTTGGACTATCAATATCAAGGTCGCTTGGGTATAGGAGTCAATGCAAATAATGAGGTTGTTCTACCGACGGGGGTATTGAAAAGAGAATTATTACTTTTAAAGTTTATGGAGCTAACCTCAGATGTTCAAAATATCAATGATTTTGATAAGTTGAGTATTCCATATCGAGCAGTAGCGACAAATATTAAAAATGGGGATGCGGTAGTTTTAAAATCAGGTTCTTTGGCAAAAGCCATCTATGCTTCTAGCTCAATTCCTGGAGGATTTCAACCTATTAATATCAACGGAATCGATTTAGTTGATGGTGGTGTTAGTAATAATATTCCTATTGATGTAGCTAAAAAAATGGGTGCAGATATTATTATTGCAGTAGATGTTAGTGAAAATTTTGATGAAAATATTGATGTAAATTCTTATCTTGTTGTTATGGGACAACTTGTAAATATCTTAATGCGTAAAAATGCAAATGAATCATTGAAGAAACTGACAAAAAAAGATATATTGATAACTCCTGATTTAGATGGTTTTACAGGTCTTGATGCTGATAAGTATGAACCAATTATTCAAAGAGGTTATGAAGCGGCAAAAAAAGCACAAAAACAGCTTCAAAAACTTTCTCTTGCTTTAGATGAATATAAAAAATATCAAAAAAAATATAGAAAAAAACCTCAATATATCCCACCAGTGATTGATAAAATTGAGATAATAAATCCAACTTATCTAAGTAATGAATCTATACGAAAACGGATTCATCAAAAAGAGGGTGAAGTACTTAATGATGTACTATTACGAAAAGATCTTCTTCATCTATATCATATGATGATTTTTGATAGTGTAGATTATGAGATTCAAAAATCAAATGGTAAAAATAAACTGGTTATAAAAACAACACCAAGCTGGGATAACCACGGAGAGATACGTTTTGCAATGGGCTTTGAAGATGATTTTGAAGGTCATTCAAATTATTCTATAAAATTTGGTTATACAATGTTTGGTTTAAATTCGTATGGAGGGGAGTGGAAAAATGATTTTGAGATAGGTCGTCATCAAAAAGCTTATACAGAGATTTTTCAACCACTTGATACTATGCAGAGATACTATATCCGTCCATCTTTTCTTTATGAATCAGTAACAGATATTTTTCCTTTACAAAGATTTGCAAATCAGGAACTTGATTCATCACGTTATGGAGGAAGTTTTGCTTTTGGAGCTCATATAGGAACTTCTTTGGAACTTGAAGTTGCACTTGGAAAATTTAAAGATGATGTGCAAATTGAGAGTACCTCTTTTGTAGAAAATTATGATGCCTTACCTTTAAGTGCTACTATAAATATAGATAGTTTAGATAATGTTAACTTTCCACAAAAAGGGATGCGTTCACAACTAAAATGGACTAAAGAGATGCATGGCTTAGGAGGTGATTATGATTATGAACAGATATATTTTGATATGGAAAAACCGTTTAGATTTTATGCTAATAATATAACGCTTTATGTAAAATACGGAAATACTTACAAAAAAAATGATACGCTTACAAGATTAGCAGGTAAATATATCTTAGGAGGATTGTTTGAGCTTTCAGGATATGCTCCATACTCTTTTATTGGGGATAATCAAATACTAGGTGTTTTAAAATACACTTATGAACTTAAAGATGGTGGATTTTTTGGAAGCTTAAATGCACCACTTTATGTAGGATTTTCCCTTGAAAGTGGACAAACATGGGATAATGGAGAGAGTGTGACATACGATTCATTGCATAAGTCTGCAACGGCATATGTTGCAGCTGATACTTTTTTAGGACCTCTTTATTTAGCTTTTGGTGTATCTGACAAAGGTGATGAGAGTGCTTATCTTTATTTAGGAGAAAAATTTTGAATAAAACAACAACCTTAATAATTGGTGCAGGTGGTGTAGGGCGTGTAGTTGCACACAAATGTGCCATGAACCGTGAAACTTTTGGGGAGATTGTACTTGCTAGTCGTACAAAATCCAAATGTGATGAGATTGCAAGTGAAATAAGTGATGTAGCAATTCAAACACGCAGTGTAGATGCGGATAACACGCAAGAGCTTATCGATCTTATCAAAGATATAAACGCTTCTATTGTTATCAATGTTGCACTTCCGTATCAAGATTTAACTATTATGGATGCGTGTATAGCAACTGGGGTAGATTACCTAGATACTGCCAACTATGAACATCCTGATGAAGCAAAGTTTGAGTACAAACTTCAATGGGCAAAAGATGAAGATTTTAAAAAAGCGCATATTATGGGGTTATTAGGGAGTGGTTTTGACCCTGGTGTTACCAATGTTTTTTGTGCCTATGCCCAAAAACACTACTTTGATGAGATCCATACTATTGACATACTTGATTGTAATGCAGGTGATCACGGGTATCCTTTTGCAACAAACTTTAATCCTGAGATAAACTTGCGTGAAGTAAGTGCAAAAGGGCGTTACTGGGAAAAGGGAAAATGGATAGAGACAGATCCAATGGAGATTAAGATGGTTTGGGACTATCCAGAAGTGGGACCAAAAGATTCTTATCTTCTCTACCATGAAGAGATGGAATCACTTGTAAAACATATCAAAGGGCTTAAACGCATTCGTTTCTTTATGACCTTTGGTGAGAGTTATCTCACACATATGAAGTGTTTGGAAAATGTTGGTATGCTTGGTATTGAACCAGTGGAGCATCAAGGGCAAAAGATAGTGCCTATAGAGTTTTTAAAAACACTTCTTCCTGATCCTGCATCATTAGGTCCAAGAACAAAAGGAAAAACTAATATCGGTATAGTTGCTGAGGGTATCAAAGATAGTAAAAAAAGAAAAATCTATATCTATCAGGTAAGTGACCATGAGAAGTGTTATGAAGAGGTAAAGTCTCAAGCCGTTTCGTATACAACAGGGGTGCCTGCAATGATAGGAGCAAAACTGATGTTGGAAAAAGTGTGGTACAAAGAGGGTGTTTGGAATATGGAAGAGTTTGACCCCGATCCGTTTATGGAGGAGTTGAACAAGCAGGGATTACCTTGGCAAATTAAAGAATTGGATATTTGAGATGACATTTGAAGAAATTATTAAGGAGATAGACTCGTTGCCACCTCTTTCAACAGCTGCAAGATTGGTGCAGTTTATGTATAGTGATGGTCTTGAAAACATCAACATTTCACGCCTTGTAAAAATTATTGAATCAGATGCGATGTTGACGGCAAACATTTTAAAAATGATTAATGCACCTTACTATGGTTTTAGTAAGAAAATAGCCTCTGTTGCACAGGCAGTATCTCTGTTTGGTATCCGAAGAATCCATATGCTTATAGTGCAGTATGCACTCTCTGAAACACTTGAAGCAGATACAAGCATATATGGATTTAACCATACGCAGTTTAATGAACTGTGTCATCTTCAGAGTGCTTTGATGCTGCAATGGTATTCGCGTGTTGAATTGCGAGATGCTCAGTTTTTGGCACCACTTGCTTTGATAATGGAATCAGGAAAATTGGTTTTGGCAAAAGAGGTGGTAGCAAGTGATTATGTTGGCGAATTTCGTAAAGGCTATAATGAATGTGAAAGTATTGAAGCATATGAAACAAGTCTTATAGGTGTAAGTTCTTATTATTTGAGTGCAATTTTATTTGAACATTGGAATCTCGAACCTATCTATGTGAGCATTTTGAAAAATCTTGATAAAAGTGATCAAGAAAAAAAAGATATAGATGTAAAAATACAATCATATATAAATGAAATTGATGTTATCCGTACAGCTATCAATCCTAAAGAGATTTTAACAGATGCCTCCATAGAAAAAGCCGCACAAAAAGTGCAAAAGATGAATCATAACAAAGAACTTTTTGAACGTATAGCTTATAGAGTCAGAGATGCCTATTTTAAAAAGCTAGAAAAAGATAGAAATTGGTTTAGAAAGTAGATGAATAAGAAGGAAAGTTATTTAAATTCTAAATTGCCAACACCTGTATATGTATGTGAAGAAAGTTTATTAGAAAAAAATCTTCAACTCTTGGATTATGTGCAGCAAAAAAGTGGTGCTAAGATTATTTTAGCGCTCAAAGGATTTGCAATGCATAGCACTTTTGATATGGTTGCACAGTATCTCAAAGGGTGTACCGCAAGTGGCTTATATGAAGCAAGACTTGCTCGTGAAGAGTTTTGCAAATATAACACGCAAGCAGAAGTTCATACATACTCACCTGCATTTAAAGATGAAGAGATAGAAGAGATAGCACGTATCAGTGATGATATAGTATTTAATTCTCCAAATCAATATAAGAGATTTATTGGAAAAGTCAAAGAAATTAATCCAAATATTCAAGTTTCATTGCGTGTTAACCCTGAAGTTTCCTCCTCTCCTGTAGATATTTACAACCCATGTGGGCTCTACTCACGACTTGGGACAACACTTCAAAATATAGATGAATCTATCATGGATGAGCTTGATGGACTTAATTTTCATGCACTTTGTGAACAAAATGTTGATGCATTGGAGGAAGTTTTAGCTGTTTTTGAGAAAAATTTCTCAAAATATTTTAAAAATCTGCGATATGTCAATTTTGGTGGTGGTCATCATATAACCAAAAAAGGTTATAATGTTGAAAAACTTATTTGGATTATCAAACAATTTCGTCAAAAATATAATCTTGATGTTTATTTGGAACCAGGAGAAGCTGTTGGTTGGGAGGTTGGTTATCTGGAGTCAACAGTTCTTGATGTTTTTCATAATGGGATGAATATTGCTATCTTGGATACATCAGCAGAAGCACATATGCCAGATACGCTCTCTATGCCTTATCGTGCGATGGTAAGAGGAAGTGGTGAAGCTGGAGAGAAAAAATATACCTATCGTTTAGGTGGTAACACCTGTTTAGCAGGTGATATTATGGGAGATTACTCTTTTGATAAGCCGTTGTGTGTTGGAGATAAGATTATATTTGAGGATCAGATCCACTATACTTTTGTAAAAAATACAACATTTAATGGTATTAAACTCCCATCGTTGGCAATTAAGAGAAAAGATGGGACTATAGAACTTGTCAGAGAATTTGGTTATGAAGATTATAGAGATAGAATAAGTTAAGGAGAAGTGATGCAAAGTGATAAAGAGAGATGGAATAAACGTTTTCAAGAGAAGCCGTTTCGTGATTATGTAGAGCCTGTTATTGAAAAGTACATAGGTGAAGCAAATATTGGGTATGCACTTGATATTGCGTGTGGACAAGGACGAAATACCCACTTTTTAGCAGAGAAAGGGTTTGAGGTGGATGCGCTTGACTTGAGTGATTATGCACTTTCACAAGTGCGAGATGATGCAAATATTCATAAAATAGAAGTAGATTTGGATGAATATAATTTAGAAAAAAACAAGTATGACCTTATTGTCAATATGAACTACCTTAACCGCCGTTTTTACCACCAGATAAAAGAAGCACTTAAACCTGATGGGGTGGTAATATTTGAAACCTTTATAATTGCTCATGGTGATTTTGACAATCCTCAAAATCCTGAGTATCTTTTACGTAAAAATGAGCTCTTGCACGCTTTCATAGGTATTGATATTATCTACTATGAAGAGCGTGATGATATTAATCTTCGTGGTGAGAAAACACGGGTAGCCTCTTTGGTGGCAAGAAAACCTGCGTGTTAAGTGACGTATGGAAGTAGATGCATATGATATATATAAATTTTTACAAAAATATGATCTTTTACAAAAATCTCCGCCACTTTGGTGGCCAAATGCAGGAAGTTTTGAAGTTATAGTTGGTGCTATCCTTACACAAAATACTACTTGGAAAAATGTGGAAAAATCGTTGGCAAATTTAGAAGGTTCTTTAGAATTAGATACTTTTATAACACTTGATGAAGATACCCTGAAAACAAAAATAAAGCCAAGTGGTTTTTACAATCAAAAAGCACCACGACTTTTGCAACTCGCACACAATATAAAAAATGAGTTTCATTCGTTTACTTCTTTTCAAAGCGATGTAACACGCAACTGGTTACTCAAACAAAAAGGGATAGGGCAGGAGAGTGCTGATGCGATTCTTTGTTATGGATGTCTGCGTGCTGAGATGGTGATAGATAACTATACAAAGCGTTTGTTACAACAAGAGTTTGGAGTAGAGTTTCAAACCTACAGTGCTTATAAAACTTTTTTTGAAGAGGGGTTGCGTGTTTATTTTCAAGAGGAACAACTTTTTGAAGTTTTTGCATCACTCCATGGTATGATTGTGGAATATTGTAAACATACTTAAAGGCCTTTTGCAGAGATTGAAAAAATACTCATTAAAGATGTTATTACAACCTACAAACAATATAAGATTTTCAAAAGTAAGAGCATGGGTAGAATTGCCATTTGCTTTTATCAAAAGACAGATGAAATTTGTTGAGACTAAATATCTTGGTCTGAATAAAAATAGACTAACTTATGAAACAGAGACATATATATGGCTTTATTCGGAGGGTTCATTAAATAAAAGTTAATATCAGAGATATATCTAAAGAAGTATAAAGTAATATATGAGTATAATCACTGCATGAAGAGACTCTTTATTTTACTCCTACTAGTAGTAACAACGCTTAATGCATCATTTTCTGAAGATAAATTTAAAGCGATGATAATAGGAAAAGTGGCTAAGTATGTGGTGTGGAATAAAAAAGAGTCAACCCCTTATTTTAATATCACTATTTTAAACAACCCTTTTGGTTCAACCATTGATACAATATACCATAACAAAAGAATTGATGGAAAAGAAGTGAAAATTCATTACATTGATACTATTGATCAACTTACTCAAACTCAAAGTGATATACTCTACATTCCAAACTCTCAAGCTTCACAGCTTCAAAATATTTTAGATACGATTAAAGGGAAGGGGATTTTTACTATCAGTGATATTCGTGGTTTTGCACAAAAAGGGGGGATGCTTCAATTGTATTTTATCTCCAGAAAAATTAAATTAAAAATTAATCTAGAAAGTGTAAAAGAGGAAAATCTTAATATCCGCTCAACACTGCTTCGTATAGCAAAAGTTATAAAGGAAGAAAATGAATAGCATGCTCATACCTTTTTTTTGTATTATCTTTTTATCATCACTTCATGCCCAAAATAATAGTGTAGATGATCTTTCTTTAGAAGATATGCTTGATATGGAAACAGAACTTACAGCAGATGTGGGTTCACGTAGTGGTGCAGTAAGTTCTTTGTATAGCTTATCGCCAACTGATGTTGTAACAGCTCAAGAGATTCAACATACTGGTATAACATCTTTAACTGATTTATTACGCTATTTTGTAGCAGGTTTTAATGCTCCAGAAACATCTGTTGCTGATGGAAGTGATCATATTCGTGCTTTTACGTTAAGAGGTATGAGTCCTGATCAAGTTCTTGTCCTTATTAATGGTAAGCGGGTACATACAAGTGCTTTGCTTCATGTTAATGGAACTATAGGTCGTGGATCTAGTGGAGTTGATTTAGACACTATTGCTCTTAGTGCGATTGAAAAAATTGAAGTTTTAAGAGATGGGGCAGCAGCACAATATGGTTCTGATGCCATATCTGGTGTTATAAATATTATTCTCAAAGGTGCTGAACATACTGATGAGGTTTCTTTTCATGCAGGGCAGAGGAAGAAAGGAGATGGTAGAGAACTTGCTGCAGATCTTTTTGTAACAAAACAGTTGGCGTATGATGGATTTGTCAATTTTACATTGCAAATCAAACAGCAAGAGCAAACGCAAAGAGCTGGGAAAGATCGAAGAAATAATGCTCCAGATTATGAAACACATGTTGGTATTCCAGATGCTACAAATATTGTTGCGCTTTTAAACAGTGATAGTGAACTTGGCAATGGTGCAAATATTTATTCACATTTTACTTTTAACTATAGAGAAAGTGAAGCCAGTACATTTGCAAGAGTGAAAACTGCAGCATATCCAAAAGGTTTTTTACCGATTTTACAAGCAGATATTACTGATATAGGTTTAACAGTTGGTGCAAAAGGTGAAATCCAAAATGGTTATTATTGGGATATAAGTAATACTCTTGGATATAATCATATTCGATACAGTATGCGAGATACATATAATTATGATTTAAATCCCTCACCAAGTAGTTTTTATAATGGTACACTCTCATTTTTGCAAAACACAACAAATCTTGATATGAAAAAGCATTTTAATACTATTGATATAGCTTTTGGTTTAGAACATAGAATAGAGAACTATACCATAAAAGCAGGGGATGAAAATTCATATTTCAAAAGTGGCTCTCAAGGGTTTTCAGGATACCGAAAAGAGAATGAGGTTGATGCAACAAGAAACAGTGATGCAATTTATTTTGATGTTAAAAACAAGTTTTCAGAGACTTTTTCGATGCAAGGAGCATTGAGATATGAGAACTATAGCGATTTTGGTTCAACTACAACGGCTAAAATGGCTCTTAGTTACTTTGTTTTAGAAAATTTTTTTCTTAGAAGTTCAGCCAGTACAGGTTTTCGAGCACCATCACTTTCACAGTCACATTATTCGCACACATCAACATTTAATGGTTTGATTGAGGGAACATTTAAACCAAGTGATGAGGTAGCACGACTCTATGGAGCAAAAGATCTTAAAGCTGAAAAATCAAAACATTTTACTGTGGGAGGTGTCTATCAATTTAATGATGAAAATAGTTTGAGTTTAGATTATTTTTATACCTATATAAATGATAGAATTATCCTTTCTAATGAGTATGAACTAACACCTTCAGAACAAAATATGTATGGTATAAATAAGGTAAGATTTTTTACAAATGCTGTTGATACAAGAACATCTGGAATTGATATAAAATATAATTTAGATCATAAATTTAGTCAAAATGCTACTTTAAAATGGAGTTTATGGTATAACTATTCAAAAAATCGTGTTGTTTCATTTAATGATAATACAACAACACGAAAAAATTCGTTTGAACAGATAGATAGAATGGAAAATGGTCAACCAAAAGAGAGTTTTAAATCTATTCTTTCATACCAATATAATAAAGTGACAACAACATTAAACACAAGCTATGTTGGAGGTTACAGACAAGTTATAGATGATGTGGCTTATAGCTTTGATGCTCAATGGTATACAGACTTGGATATTTCTTATAGTGTAACAAAAGATTTTCATATTGCACTAGGAGCCTTAAACCTTTTTGATACAATTCCAAATAAATGGGATTCTTTAGATGGCTATACATATGGATATAATGGTATAAAACCATATTCAAGATATTCACCATATGGGTATAGTGGGGCTTATTATTATTTAAGAACAAACTATAGATTTTAACAAGGAAAATTTAACTTTTATGCAAACACAAAAACATTTTCGGTCTATACGAACAAAACTTATATCTATGTTTAGCTTTAGTGCTTTGATTGCCATTTTACTCCTTTCTGTTACAATGCTTTTTAATACATATCAAGAATTGGAAAAAAGGGAAAAAATATTTTTGCAAAATACGCAAGATATATTATTACAAAACCTTATTGCACCGATTGAATTTGATGATGAATACAGTGCAAAATTATTACTTGAAACATTACAGCGAGATAAAGATATCAAGGGAGCTTTTGTTTTTGATAAAAAAGGTTCTATTTTCGCATCTTATATTCAGCAAACACAAGAATCAGCAAAGCTGCAAGAAAAAGCAAAACAACTTTATACACACTATAAAAAAGATAAAAGCTTTATATTGAAAGATAAAACTTTTATTGTAGCTGGTAAGTCGATATATATTGATAAAGAATATTTTGCAACTTTTATTATTTTTTCATCAACTGAAAGTTTAAATGAAAGTATTTGGAGCCAATTTTTACTTACACTTGTAGTGTCTGGAGTTGTTTTTCTTATTATGGTTGTGTTGGCATTTAGATTTCAAAGTCGTTTTACGCAACCTCTTTTTCAGCTTAAAAAAGTGATGAAAAAAATTACAAAAGATAAAGATTATAACCTTACACTTCAACATAGCTATAATGATGAGTTTGGTATTGTTTTTGATGGTTTTAATACTATGCTAGCAACAATTCAAGAACAAAATCAAAAAATGCATAATGCAAAATTACAGATTGAAGCTATTCATAAAAATACACAATCATCAATAGAATACGCAGCACTTATTCAAGATGCAATTATCCCAAATAATAATTACTTTGATAAGTTTTTTACAGAGTATTTTACAATGTGGAGTCCACGAGATGTTGTAGGTGGGGATATTTACCTTTTAGAAGAGTTGCGAAATGGAGATGAGTGTATCATAATGTATATTGATTGTACGGGGCATGGTGTTCCAGGTGCATTTTTAACTATGCTTGTCAAAGCTCTTGAAAGACAGATTATTGCCGAAATAAATCTTACTAATGATGATGTTAGCCCTTCAAAAATCCTCTCTTTTTTCAATAAAAATATGAAACAATTATTAAAACAAGAAGATGAAGATAGTCTTTCTAATGTTGGATTTGATGGTGGAGTTTTTTATTATAATAAGAGAGAAAAAATTGTTCGTTTTGCTGGTGCCAATACGCCTCTTTTCTACATTAAAGATAAAAATCTTCAAGTTATTAAAGGAGATAGATATTCTGTAGGATATAAAAAATGTAGTCTGGATTATACATATACTCAGCACACATTAAAAGTGGAAGATGGAATGTGTTTTTATCTTACAACAGATGGATTTTTAGATCAAAATGGCGGGGATAAATCTTTTAGTTTTGGAAAACGAAGATTCTTAAAATTGATAGAAAAATATTATGATAAATCAATGCAACAGCAAAAAGAGATATTTTCAGAAGAATTAGCACAATATCAGGGTGAAGAAGAACGTAATGATGACATTACGCTGCTAGGGTTGAAGATTTAAAATAATATATGACAATGTATTTCTCTTTTTTTAGTTTCTTATTATATTCAAGATATAATATCTCATATTAAAAAGTTAGGATACTATGAAGATATTACACACCTCTGACTGGCATTTGGGACAGAATTTTATGGGTAAAAGCAGACTTAAAGAGCATGAGGCTTTTTTGGCATGGCTTTTAGAGCAGATTGAGAAAGAATCTATTGATGTACTTATCGTTGCAGGTGATATTTTTGATACTGCTACACCCCCTAACTATGCACTTGAACTCTATTACAACTTTTTAACACAGCTCTCAAAAATCTGTAAGCATATCATCATAACTGCTGGAAATCATGACTCCATTGCTACTTTAAAAGCACCCCAGCAACTGCTTAAAGCACTTAATGTTTCTGTGATAACAAGTGGTGATGAGAGTGAAGATGAAATCATAGAGATAAAGCAAGATGGTGGACTTCTTGTTATCGTCTGTGCTGTACCATTTTTGCGTGATTATGTTGTACGCCAATCTCAAAAGGCGCAGAGTATGAGTCAAAAAGAATCAGCCTTGAGTGAGGGGATCAAAGCACATTATGAAAAACTCTATAAAGAAGCATCATTGCGTGTTGATGGAAAGAATATACCGATTATCGCTACAGGGCATTTAACAGTGCTTGGTTCACAAACAAGTGATTCTGAGAGGGAGATATATATCGGTACAACATTAGCCCTTGATAGTGCTTTTTTAGCCAAAGAGTTTGACTATGTGGCTTTGGGACATCTGCATACCAATCAAAAAGTGGGATCTAATCAGGTTCGTTACAGCGGTTCTCCCATACCACTGAGTTTTTCTGAAGCGACCTCACAAAAAAAGGTTAATATAATAGAGTTTGATGGGAAAACCCCTTTTGTGCGTGAGCTTGATATTCCACTTTTTAGACCTTTGGTTGTTTTACGTGGTGATGTTGAGACTATTGTCTCATCTCTTGAGGAGATTGAAGATAAGCGAAGTTGGATTGAGGTACACCTTAAAGATGACAATCCTTTTGCAGCAAATCAGCATATACGACAAAGGGCTTTAGAGCTTGGTGTAACACTTTTAGCTGTTAAGATTGATACAAGTGAGCAAAAGATGCAGCAAAGTGACTTCCATGTACTTAGTCTTGATGAACTAACACCAAAAGATCTCTTTAGGAAGCGTCTTGAACAAGAAGAACTCCAAGATGGTGTGTTACAAGAGCAATTAGTTGCGTGTTTTGAAGAGGTGTTAGATGAGGTGGAGCAAGGATGAAGATACTCTCACTTAAAGCACTCAATATAAACTCTCTTAAAGGCGAAATAGCCATAGATTTTGAAGCCCTGACCAAGCAGAGTGCACTTTTTGCTATAGTTGGTCCGACAGGTTCAGGAAAGAGCACACTCTTAGATATCATATCGTGTGCCCTTTATGGTCGCACTGCACGACTGAAAAATCCAAATGATCTTATGTCTCGCCATGCAGGAGAAGCTTACTGTGAAGTGGAGTTTGAAGTAAAAGGTAAACGCTATCGCTCCTCATGGGCACAAAGACGAGCACGTAAAAAGTATGACGGAGCTTTTCAAAGTGCAAAAATGGAGCTCGTTGATGTGAGTGCAGATAAAATTCTACCATTAAAATCTCGTGAAGTACCCAAAAAGGTAGAGGATCTTTGTGGGCTTGATTTTGGACGTTTTACCCAATCTATGCTCTTGGCACAAGGTGGTTTTGATGCTTTTTTAAGAGCTGATGAGAAAGAACGCTCAGCACTTTTGGAAAAAATTACAGGGACACAGATATATGCAACAATCTCACAAAAAGTTTTTGAAACGTATCGTTTGAATGAGCAGGAGATAGAATCTGATCAAAAGGTACTTGATTCCATAGAGCTTTTAGAGCCCAAAGATGTTGCAAAGATGCAAGCACAACTCTCTCAAAATATATTGGAAAAAAAAGAGAGCGATACGAAATTAAAAAGTATCACAACGGCACTTAACTGGTTGCAAAGAGTGATAGAACTGCGTGAAGAAAAAAGACACTATGAAGAGGAGTTTGATGCGGTTGCACAGCTGAAAGAGGAGCATAAAGACTCTTTTGAAAAGTTGGCTTTGGCAAATCGAGCACTCAATATCTCTTCTGCTTTTAGCGCTTACACACAACTGCAAAAGAGTGTGACAGAAGATAGCGCTCGTGTTACTCAGCTTACAAAAGAGCTTAGTTTACTTGATGAAGCGATACATGAGAAGACAAAAGAGCATTTATATGCAAAAACAGAGTTGCAAAAGAGCAGTACCTCTTTTGAAGAAGAGAGTCAGAAGATTAAATATGCTAGAGAGATGCAGACACAAGAGCATCAAATCCAGCAAAATATAGAAAAAGAAGAAGATTTACTTCAAGTGAAGCAAAAAAATCTCATAGAACTCTCAAATACGCTAAAAGATCTCACTTCAGAGTACGATAATGTTCAAAAAGAGCTCAAGAAGCAGCAAGCTTATCTGATGGCAAATGCCAAAGATGAAAACCTTGTAGCACAAGTGGGAGTAATAGAGCAAAATATAAAAGAGTATAAAAAAGAACAAGAAAACTTTGCTGATACTCGCTCTAAGCTGGAAGATATAGAGAAAAAGCTGCTTACCAAAGAATCCTCCTATACTCAGAAAAAAGAGGAAGTAGAGAAACTCGCCAAGATAGCTAAAGAGAAAGAACAAGCCTATACTACGCTTGAACAAAAGAGTTTTGATGATTTGACACTAGAAGCAACCACACAACAGAACTTAGCAGAGATACAGGCACTTATGCGAGCGTTTGAAAACTATACTCAGCTAGTAAAAAGCAGGGATGAGGAGCAAAAAGCGTATGAGCAAAACACGCAACTGCTTGACTCTCTTCAAGCAAGACAAAAAACTTTACTGCAACATATAGATGAAATGAAAAAACATATAGAGACGCTTCGTGAAAAACAAGAGCGTGAGCAACTGCTTACAAAGTATGAAGAGGATAGAGCGCGTCTTGTTGCAGGTGAACCGTGTATGTTGTGTGGTGCTACAGAGCATCCTTTTGCTAAAGATTTTGAAGTCATCGAGATAGATAAAACAAAAGAGATGATACAAAGCCAAACACAAGCGTTACAAAAGCAAGAAAAAGAGCTGCAAAAGTTGGCGTCAGATATAAGTGTCGCACAGACAAAACAAGAAAGCTCTCAGCTTGAGATACAAAAGTTAGACAAAACAATAGCAACACTCAAAGAGCTTTTTAAAAAGCACTCTTTTGAACCTAGCGACGATAGTGAGATAGCACTGAAAGAAAAAGAGCAAGAACTTACGCAAAAATTAGAAGCCATAAAGCAAAATCGCTTCCAAAAAGAAGAACTTCTTAAAGCAAGAGACAAGGCAAACAAAGAGTTTCAACTACAAGAGAAACAGCTTGCTGAGATGCAGAGTTCTATAGAGAAGATTCACAGTGAAAAAGAACAACTGCTTATGGCTCTCCAATCAAATGAATCAAAAATGAAAGAGCTTTTAGATGCTTTAGCGTCTTTAATAAAAGCATTTGATTTGCCGTTTGAGACAGAGAACCTTGATGCACTCTATCAAAAGCTGCTCCAAAGAAAAGAGCGCTATCTTAAAACAATGGACACATCAAAACACTTAGAGTCACAACTTCATAGATACAGCATTGACAAAAAAGAGAGTGAAACAAAACTCTCCTCACTCGATCACGAGATAAAGCAAGTTCAGGCAAACATACAAGAGCTACAAGAGAAGCTGAGGGAACTCTCAACACAAAGAGTAGCCATACTAAATGTTGCTGATCTGGATATTTATGAAAAAGAGATAACTGCACAACATAAAAGAGTGCAAGAAAAAGAACAAGCTGTATCACGTGAGCTGGGTGAACTAAGTGTAAAATATAAAGAACGACTAGCAAATAAAGAAACTTTAGAGAAGAAAATAGAACAAGAAAGAACAAAGCTCAAACAACTCAAAGCAGAACTCGATGAGCTCTATAGAGAAAATGGATTTGAAAATACCCAAGCGTTTACAAAGGCACTCCTTGAGCAAGAAGAGCGAGAGAAGTTGGCACTTTTTTGTAAAGATATACAAGAGAGATACAACAAGCTCCAAACACTTAAACTACAAAGCATACAGAGACTTCAAGAGCATGAAAAAGAGCCTTTAACCGATAAGTCAAAAGAGGAACTTGAAATCATAGAGTCGCTTTTAAAACAAAAAGTAGATGCTTTGCAAGAGAGTATAGGAAGCGATAAAAAAGTCTTAGAACTCAATGAGAAAAAGAGCCATGAGTTTAAAGTAAAGATAGAAAAACTGCAAAAGAAAAAAGAGATTTTTACAATCTGGATAAAACTCAACGAACTCATAGGTTCAGCAGATGGTGCAAAGTTTAAAAAGTTTGCCCAAGGGGTGACACTCGATCAGCTTATATACCTTGCAAATGAACATCTAAAAATTTTAAGTGATCGCTACAGACTCTCACGCAATCAAGAAAAACTTTTAGAGTTAGAAGTGATCGATGCTTATCAGGGCAATGTTATGCGAAGTGTTTCTACACTCTCTGGCGGAGAGAGCTTTATTGTGAGTCTTGCCTTGGCATTAGGGCTTTCAGAACTTGCAAGTCAGAAGATATCTATAGACTCGCTCTTTTTGGATGAGGGTTTTGGTACCCTCGATGCACAGAGCCTAGAGACTGCACTCAATGCACTTAATCTTTTACAAAGCAGTGGTAAGATGGTGGGTGTTATCTCCCATGTAGAGGCTTTAAAAGAGCAAATACCATTACAGATAAAGGTAACTCCTCGTGGTGATGGGACTAGTTTTTTAGAGATAGTTGATTAAAAGTTGAAGTACTAGGTAGGTAACTGCTGAAGTTCAAATACTAAGATGAAGTTTGTTATTTTATAATAAATATATCTTTGCTTTGATACAATTGTCCCAATATTAATTATGAGGATTATTTATGGAGTGTGAATTTCCAACAGTCAATTCCAATATGGATGAAGTAAAAGAGATTTTTGATACAGTAAAAACTATAGCGGTTTTGGGACTTTCACCTGATGAAACAAAAGCAAGTCACAGAGTAGCAAAGTACTTGCAAGAGCATGGATATAAAATAGTACCTGTATATCCTAAAGAGGA
The DNA here is from genome assembly GCA_027068455.1 of Sulfurimonas sp. Lineage (GTDB taxonomy): Bacteria > Campylobacterota > Campylobacteria > Campylobacterales > Sulfurimonadaceae > Sulfurimonas. The sequence goes on along the minus strand of JAMOSN010000107.1, from coordinate 5,693 downwards.
TAAAATTTTAGGTGAGAAAGTGTACCGTTCTTTGGCTGAGATCCCTTTTGAGGTAGATATGGTGGATATCTTTAGAAAACCAGCGGCACTTGATGCAGTTGCTGATGCTTGTATAGCTCGTGGTGATGTAAAAGTATTTTGGGCGCAACAAGGTATAGTGAATAATGAAGCGGCACAAAAAGCACAAGATGCTGGAATGCGTGTTGTTCAAAACCAGTGTGCTATGGTTGATCACCAAAATCTAAAATAGGCAAAAACATTTGTTAAACTTACAAAAAATTCAAGAAGCAAAACAACGAATCGAGGGTGTTGTTGTAGAAACCCCTTTAGCTTTTGCACCTTATCTTAGTGAAATTACTGGTGTTAATGTTTATCTTAAAAAAGAGAACCTTCAAGTTACTGGTGCTTTTAAAATCCGTGGTGCTTATAATAAAATAGCATCATTGACACAGGAGCAAAGAGCTTGTGGTGTTGTTGCTGCCAGTGCTGGTAATCATGCACAGGGAGTTGCTCTTTCTGCAAGTAAATTTGGTATAAAAGCTGTTATTGTGATGCCAGAATCAACTCCGCTTACAAAAGTCAATGGTGTAAAACATTATGGTGCGGAAGTTATATTGGCAGGTAGTAATTATGATGAAGCATACGCTTATGCACTTGAATATGGAGCGAAGAATAAACTGACATTTGTTCACCCTTTTGAGGATGAAGAGGTGATAGCTGGTCAGGGTACTGTAGGGCTGGAGATTTTACAAAAATGTGTTGATCTTGATGCCGTTATAGTTCCGATCGGTGGTGGTGGGCTGATTGCTGGTATTGCCACTGCCATGAAAGAAACAAATCCAAATATTGAAGTGATTGGAGTAAGTGCAAGTGGTGCACCTGCATTTAAAAACTCATACGACATACAAAAACCTGTTGACTCAACAAGTGTAAGAACTATTGCCGATGGTATAGCGGTGCGTGATACATCTCCTGTAACACTTGAGTATGCTTTAAAAAATGTTGATAAGATAGTCAGCGTGGATGATGAAGAGATAGCAAGTGCCATTTTATACCTTTTAGAGAAGCAAAAACTTGTTGTTGAAGGTGCTGGAGCTGTTGGTGTTGCTGCATTACTTCATCATAAACTTGATGAGTATAAAAATAAAAATGTAGTTATTGTTCTTAGTGGCGGTAATATGGATGTAACACTTCTTTCTGTCATCATTGAAAAAGGTTTACTCAAGTCTCATCGTAAAATGAAAGTAACTGTTACTTTGGTTGATAAACCAGGTTCTTTGATGCGCTTTACCCAAATTTTGCAAGAACTCAATGCTAATATAGTGCATATCGCTTATGACAGAACATCTATCTCGCTTGACTATGGAGATGCAAACGTTACTGTTCATATGGAAACAAAAGGGAAAGAACATCAAGATGAGATACGTAAGGTCCTAAAACAAGAGGGCTACTTAAGGGAGTAAGTTTCTATGAAGATTGTAAAAAGTTTAAGCATTGTAAAACCTGTTATTATGATAAAGATATTGAATGACAAGCATCTTGTTGTCATTGATTCTGAAACCACTGTACGATTTTATGATAAAGAAAACTTTAAACTTATGAATGGTTTTAAGGTTAATATTACCCATGAAAGATATAAAACTAGTGTGGTTGCTTATAGTAACAATGGTAAATATTTTGCAACACTTTCTTCTGACTGTAGAGAGTCCAGACTATATAACGCAGAGACAAAAAAAGCTATTACCAGAGTTGATAGACACCAAGGAGAAGCTTCTTGTGTTGGTATAGATCCACTCTCAAGATATATGTTTTCTTGTGGTGATGATGGAAAAACTTTTGCAGTTGATACAAAAAGTGGTAAATTGGTTTTTACACTTCCTCATCATGCCGATACTATCAATGATGTAGCATTTTCAAAAAATGGCAACTGGATAGCAACAGGAAGTTATGATAAAAAGATTCAGCTTTTTAATCTTGTTACCATGAATCCTAAAGAGAAACTCAGAGCTCATTCGGCAGCTGTGATGAAGCTAAAGTTTTTTGATAAAAACAAACTCATAAGTATAGATAAAAACTCCAAAGCTATTATTTGGAATATATACAGTGGCAAAGTAATTGAGAGGCTCAATGGTATTCATGATGATGTAGTACAACTTACAATCAGTAAAAACGATCAGTTTTTATTTTTGGGAACAAAACTAGGGTATGTTTTGGTTTATGATTTGACAACATATGAACTTCTATCTGAACGTTTTATTAAAATCAATTCTCCAATCACTGCTATGACTTATGATGATGAGAAAGATCATTTGATTTTGGGTACAGAAGACGGCTTTTTGATGTATTATAATATTTATGAGAACGAGGAAAAACTCAAAGAGCTGTTGATGCAGAAAAATATAGATGCTATCGAGGAGGAGGTAAAGAAAAATCCTATTCTTCGCTATACGCATATTTATGAGCTTGTTTCAAATCTTTGGGAAAATACTCTGAAAAAAGCAAAAATAGCACTTCAAAATCATCAAAAAGAGAAAGCTCAACTAATGCTTAAATCTTTTAAAGAGATTCCATCAAAAAATAGAATTATTCAAAAACTGATGAAAGATTATGCAGAGTATGATAAATTTGTAGATCTTGCTAAAAAGGGGAAAATTGCACTTGCATATAGCTTGGCAAATAGGTATCCTGTTTATAAAGAATCTAAAATTTACAAGCTTTTGGAAGAAAAATGGAAAAAAGCTCTTTATGAAGCACAAAAATATGCACTTATGCCAAATGGAGCTGACAGAGCAAGAGAGATACTTGCACCTTATCGAGGGGTCAGTGAAAAGACAATGTTTATACAAGATATTATGACAAAAGGTGAAATATATAAACGTTTTCGCAATGCTCTTGGTAAAAAAGATTTTAGAACTGCTTCTGAACTTGTAAAACAACATCCATTTTTAAGAGAATTTCCTGAATACGACAAGATGAGTGCTTATGCAGATAATCTTTATATGAAAGCACAAAAGCTTATTTATGATGGTGATAATGTTGAAGCGATGAAAATTCTAAGAGTACTGGGTAATTTTTATGATTTTAAAGATGAAGTAAGAACTCTTATGAAAGAGATAGAAAATAAACAAAAGTTTTATGATGCTATTGAAGATGAAAACTATCCAATTGCATATAATATGATGGCACTCTCAGAAGATTTGGAAGAGACAAAAGCTGGTCAAAAACTTTTAGAAGAGTGGAATGAAGATCTTAGAAAAGCAAATATTTATGCTGCACTTGGTGATGCAAATGGAGTGAAAGAAGCACTTGAAAAATATTTTAATGTAAGCTCTAAATATACTGCTATTGCTACTGTATTTTCTTGGTGTTATATTAGTCAACTTGAACATGCTCTTAGGGAAAAAAGAAAACGCAGTGAGATAGAAAATGGTATAAAAAATTATATAGTTAACTTTGGATTAGATGATAGAATTGAACTTTTTTATGAAATGTTTAAGAAAAAATATCCAGATACCAAACTACAGTTAGGTCATTTGAAAAAAGGCTCTATGGAGATGTGGAGACCTTCAATGATAGTAGAGTCAATCTTAGATTAAGATTGCTCTTTATAATTACCTCCCCTTTTAACCTCAAATATAGCTTCTTTTAAGTATAATCCTCTAATTTTAACATAATTAGAGGAGACTTTTCATGCAAATTAGTGGCGCACAGATGGTCATTGAAGCACTTATTGCTGAGGGTGTAGACACAGTTTTTGGCTACCCTGGTGGAGCAATAATGAATGTCTATGATGAGATATACAAACAAAATAAATTCCAACATATATTAAACCGTCATGAACAAGCTTCAGTCCATGCAGCAGAGGGTTATGCCAAAGCAACAGGAAAAGTCGGTGTCGCTATGATCACATCAGGTCCAGGTTTTACCAACGCAGTAACAGGTTTAGCAGATGCCTATATGGATTCTGTTCCACTTGTTGTAATTTCTGGACAGGTTCCTATGAGTTTAATCGGTACAGATGCATTTCAAGAGATAGATGCTGTAGGTATTAGCCGCTCTTGTACGAAACACAACTATCTAGTAACTGATGCCGCAGATCTACCACGTATTTTAAAAGAGGCGTTTTATATAGCAGCTTCTGGTCGTCCAGGACCTGTTCATGTTGATATCCCAAAAGATGTAACAGCACAGATTGCTGAGTTTAATTATGATATAGATATCAATCTTGAAACATACAAGCCACATACAAAAGGGAATCCTCGTCAAATTAAAAAAGCGATGGAGGCTATAGCAAAAGCGAAGCGTCCACTTTTTTATCTTGGTGGTGGAATTATCAATGCAAATGCAGCATATGAGGTTCGTGAACTTGTTCATAAAACAGGTATTCCAGCAGTTGAAACATTTATGGCTCGTGGAACACTCTCTCATGATGATGATCTTTTAGTAGGTATGCTTGGTATGCACGGAAGTTATGCAGCTAATATGGCAGCGAGTGAAACAGATCTGCTTATTGCCTTGGGTGCTCGTTTTGATGATCGTGTAACAGGAAAGCTTTCAGAGTTTGCAAAAAATGCTGGTGTTATCCATGTAGATATTGACCCTGCATCGATCTCCAAACTTGTAAATGCAGACTTTCCAATCGTTGGTGATGTAAAAAATGTTGTTGAAGATATGCTCACTCAAGTTGATATTGTTGATGCAGATAATTATGAATCATGGAGAGAGACCATCAATAATTTTAATGAACTTCATCCTTTGACATACCATGAAGATAGTGAAAGACTTAAACCTCAATGGGTTATTGAACGTGTAGGTAAACTTCTTGGTGATGATGCTAATATCTCTACAGATGTTGGACAACACCAGATGTGGGCAGCACAATTTTATCCATTTAACAGACCTCGTCAGTTTATAAGTTCTGGTGGTCTTGGTACTATGGGGTTTGGTTTTCCAGCAGCTATAGGTGTAAAAGCTGGTACTCCACAGAAGATAAGTATTAACTTTACAGGTGATGGTTCTATTTTAATGAATGTTCAGGAGTTAATGACAGCGGTTGAGAAAAAGCTCCCTGTTATTAATATTATTTTAAATAACAACTTTCTTGGAATGGTTCGCCAATGGCAAACACTGTTCTATGACAAACGTCACTCAGAAACAGATCTCTCTGTGCAACCTGACTTTGTCAAGCTCTCTGAAGCTTTTGGTGGAATAGGGTACAGAGTACGTACAAAAGAGGAATTTGATGCAGCGTTAAAAGATGCTGTTGAGAAGAATGTTGTTGCTTTTATTGAAGTTATTGTTGAGAGATTTGAAAATGTTCTTCCAATGGTTCCAGCAGGTGGAAGTTTGTTTAATATGATGCTACTAGAGAAAAAGGAGAGTAAATAATGACTGATAATGCTAGAAGAGTAATCTCTGTTATCGTAGTAAATGAAGCGAGTGTACTCTCGCGTGTTACAGACCTTTTCTCTGGTCGTGGATATAATATCACATCTTTAACAGTTGCACCTATTCCAGATTCAAAATACTCCCGCTTGACGATAGTAACTTCTGGAAGTGTACGTGTGATGGAGCAGATTACAAAACAACTCCATAAGCTTATCCCTGTTCTTCGTGTTTATGAACACGCAGATATGGTTGAAAAAGAGATGGCAATGGTAAAATTTCCAATTACTGAAAACTTAAGTGATATC
>JAMOSN010000106.1 GCA_027068455.1 Sulfurimonas sp. | reverse complement strand
AAAATGATTTTATTTTCAAAAACTACTGGTGGGAGAGTGGCAATCCGTACTTCCTTATAACCCTGCTAAAACAACATCCGCATAACATACCAAACTTGGAAAATATTACTTTGGGAGAGGAGCTTTTAAACAGTTTTGAGGTGGAAAAACTTCGTCTTGAGGTTTTACTCTTTCAAAGTGGGTATTTGACCATCAAATCACACTACAATGACCCGGAATTTGGTATCAATGACTATACACTTAAAATCCCTAACAAAGAGGTGTCTATAAGTCTTAACAGACTATTTTTAGAGTATCTGAGTGATAGTTATATAAAAGCAGATAGAAATATCATAAAAGCTATACAAGAGGCTGATTTTGAAGAGATCAAAAACATCTTCAAATCCCTCTTTGCCTCCATCCCATATAACAACTATGTCAAAAACAACATAGGGGAGTATGAGGGGTATTATGCAAGTGTGTTTTATGCATATCTGGCAGCCAGTGGATTTAACATCATACCAGAGGATGTAACAAACAGCGGAAGGATAGATATAACTTTAGTGCTAAAAAAACAGATATATATCATAGAGTTTAAACTCTCAAAATCAAAAACATCCACAGCATTAGAGCAAATCAAATCAAAAGAATATGCTTCTAAATACAAAAACCAAAACAAAGATATATATCTAGTGGGTATAGAGTTTGATACCCAAGATAAAAATATATCTTCTTTTGAGTGGGAAAAATTTATTTAATCTATTTTTTTATTGATTGCTTAATTGTTCAGTGGGTGTAATAACACGCAAGAGTTGCGTGTTGTTGGATAGGATTTAAGAAAGAAGTGTTTTTACACACTCGTTGATGCGTTTGCCATCTGCTTTACCTGCAAGTGCTTTACTCGCTGCACCCATCACTTTTCCCATATCTTTCATGGAAGTTGCACCCACTTGTTCGATAATGGTTTTAAGCTCATTTGTCAGCTCTTCATCTGAGAGTTGTTTCGGAAGATAAGGTTCAAAGTAAGAGATTTCAGACTCTTCTATAGCGACTAAATCATCACGACCTGCTTTTTTGTACTGTTGTATAGAATCGTTACGGCTTTTGACCTGTTTTTGGATGATTTTAATCACATCATCATCACTAAGTTCTTTTCTCTCATCTACTTCTATCTGTTTAAATGCAGAACTAAGAAGACGAAGCGCATCTCTTTTTTTTGTATCTTTTGCTTTCATCGCTGCTTTTAAATCTTGGTTAATCTGTTCTCGTAAACTCATTATATATTATCCTTGTATATGGAACTAAATTTGCTGTCATTATATCTAAATCAATATAAAGTTTGGAAAATATATTTATGAAGTTATATATAACATTTTTTTTCACTGCTCTTTTGAGTGTTTTTATTTTAAGTGGGTGTACTGCAAAGTTAAGTGATCCTGAGATTAATTTTGAACCACCAAAATATGTAGAGCAGATGCCACCTAGAGAAGTAGAAGATAATTTTGCTCCAACTGGCAGTATATTTGGACAAGGGGATAATCCTTTGTTCTCAGATCATAAAGCTATGCATGTCAATGATATTGTCACAGTTGTGATTTCAGAAGCTGCAAAAAGTTCCAACACAGGATCTAAACAGCTTAGTGAAAGTGATGATGTAAGCTTAGGTGGTGGTATCTTTTCGAGTGCTGGTGCGGCAAACTCCACAGTAAGTGGTGGTATCAATAGAATAAATGGTTTTAGTGATGTGGGATTTAATTCTAAGTCAACTAGTTCTTACAAAGGGCAGGGTAGTGCAGTGAAAAATGCCAGTTTTACTACAACTATCTCTGCGCGTATCGTTAAAGTGCTGAAAAATGGTAACTATTTTATCTCAGGAAAGAGAGAAATCTTGGTTGATGACCAAAAACAGATAGTGCAAATCACAGGAGTCATCCGTCCTTATGATATCGATCAGTACAATAAAATAAACTCTTCTCAGGTAAGTGATGCTAAAATACTTTATAAAACCGAAGGGGATATGGACCGTGCGACACAACAGGGATGGGGAACAAAAATCATACAATCTGTTTGGCCTTTTTAGAAAGTGGGCTTAAGACGTTTTCTGTTAAGGTTGTTTGTAGGGATAAAAAAATCAACACTGCCCATCTGTTTGCGTGTTATGATTCCTTTGTTAAACATTTCCTGAACTCTTTGTTGTGATTTTTTGTCAAAAAGAAGTTCTATATCTTCTAGTGTTAAAGGGCGTTTATCCAGAGTGTTGAGAATCTCCTCATCGGTATAGCTTTGAGGTGTTGGCAAAGTTCCTTTTCTTGAAGCTATATGAACAGGAAGGGTACTCTCAAAGAGTTGTGCGAGCTGATGAAGTTCTTCATAGCTAATTGCTTCTACAGGGTATGCCGGTGGTCTATCTATAGTTCCTAAGTCAATGCGTGTAGCATCGATAGAGCAGAGTACTTCATTAAGCTTTGCTATCTCCTCTTTTGTATCATTGAGACCTTTGACAAAGAGTATCTCTATAAAAAGTTTTCCTTGAAAATCTTTAGAAAATTGTTGTAATTTTGTAATGATAGTATCTATTTTGACAGAGGAATGTGGTCTATCTATCTTTTTAAAAATATCTGCACTGACGGCATCAAGGGAAAGCTTGACCTGATCAAGTTTGAGTAATGCTTGATAGACTTTATCATCATGAAGAGTAGCACTGTTACTTAGGATGAGGATTTGCGTGTTGCCTTTTATCGTATTTAATGCCTCTATAAGTTCGTTGAGATAAGGGTAAAGTGTCGGTTCTCCGTTAGCTGTGAGCGTAATAACATCTATTTTGTCATCAAGATGTTGCTGAAGCGCTTCTATTATTTGTGTAACTGAGATACTTTGGAGTTGTTGTGCAACTGTGGCACTGGGAGCTAATTCACAGTATAAACAGTCAAAATTACATTGTTTAAAACCTGGAGAGAGATCAATGCCTAAACTCACACCAAAACGGCGTGAGTTTATGGGACCAAAGATAATATTATTTTTTTCCACTAACTCTGTGACACTCATTAATGAAATGTTTTGCATTTTCAACTGGTACATCAGGTAAGATTCCGTGACCTAAGTTGAAGATGTGGCGTTTGCCCTGCATTGTTTCTTGGATAACTTCTACACATTTTGTTGTTGCTTCTTTTGAGTAAAGACGACACGGTTCCATATTTCCTTGAAGGACATATTTGTCACCTAAACGCTCTTTTGCAAATGCCATCGGTGTTGACCAGTCAACGCCAAATACATCAAAATTACCATACACTTTGTCTAAAAATGCAGGGATCCCTTTTGGAAACATTATCACTGGGATGTGTGGATATTTCTCTTTTAAATACTCAGCAATCTCAACCATATATTGCCATGAAAACTCATCATATTTTCCAGGTTCAATAGCTGCTGCCCAAGAATCAAAGATTTGTACAACATCGATGCCAGATTCTATCTGTTTTTCCATATATAGTTTGACAACATCGGTTACTTTTCTAAGTATTTTATGAAGTAACTCAGGATTAGAGTACATCATTTTTTTACAAATGTTATATGTTTTTGTCCCTTGCCCCTCTATCATATAGGTAGCGAGTGTCCATGGTGCACCTGTAAAACCGATAAGAGCTTTATCATCGGCTAGCTGTTCTTTGATAAGCTTGATAGTATCATACACATAAGTGAGCTTGCTTGCAGCTTCTTCACCACTAATGAGTCTTTCTAAATCAGCTTCATCTTTGATAGGATCAGAAAACTTGGGCCCTTCCCCTTTTACAAAAGAGAGATCCATCCCCATCTCATCAGGAATAACTAAAATATCGCTAAATAAAATAGCCGCATCAACATCTAAAATATCAACAGGTTGGAGTGTTACTTCACACGCTTTTTTAGGGTCATGACAAAGGCTTAAAAAATCACCTGCCTGTGCACGAACTTCCATATACTCTGGCAGGTAGCGACCTGCTTGTCTCATCATCCATACTGGAGTATAAGGTGTCTCTTTTCCAAAACACGCATCAACAAATATTTTATTCATAATTATCCTTAATGTTTATGTCCAACTTTACTTAAAAAGTATAAACCAACAGCAACAGCTGTTATAGAGAGAGCCAAATATAAAAGCTCTAGTGGTGTTTCGTAACTTGCAAGTCCCACTTTTTTGAAAAAACCAACAACCAAAACCATCACAATAACTTTAGAGATTTTATCTTTAAGTTGATCAAGTGAATGGATAGAGAGGATTTTGTTCTCACGTTCTTCATCTTCACGAGCCGCATCGATATCTGAAATAAAGAGTTCATACAAACCAAAAGAGAAAAGAAGCATAACAACACCGATGAGGTACAAGTCAACTGCTCCAATGATGCCACCAACAACTAGTTCATGGAAGTGCTCAGGATGGTGATGCTCTATATAAACACTCAGTACGAGTTTTAATGTGTCGTAAATGTCAAATGATGCGACAATAAATAAAATAATAGCACCAAGAAGACCAAAAATAACAGCCATAAGTACCATAAAACGTGAG
>JAMOSN010000105.1 GCA_027068455.1 Sulfurimonas sp. | reverse complement strand
TCTAACCTCGACAGAAATCTTAGAAGCGATGGCTTTACTTAAGCATGAAAATCTTTTACAGTACTTTACCATGATCCATTTCCATATAGGTTCCCAAATGATTGATATCGCCCCAATCAAAAGAGCTCTTCGTGAAGCTGGCAACTTCTATGCTGAGCTGAAGATGATGGGTGCTGATGCACTTACAAACATAAATATCGGTGGTGGACTTGCAGTGGAATATGACCAACACTCCCATGCAAAAAGCCATAACTACTCTATAGAAGAGTTTTCAAGTTCAGTTGTCTTTTTGCTCGGTGAGATTATGGATGCCAAAAATGTTGAACACCCCAATATTTTTACAGAGTCTGGTCGCTTTATAGTAGCTTCTCACGCAGTGCTTATCACTCCTGTACTGGAACTTTTCACTCAAGATTACCATGAAAAACTTCTTAAGTTTAAAACAAAAAACCCACCTCTTATAGAGGAGCTAAGAGAACTCAACCGCCTCTTAAACAACAAAAACTGCATAGAATATCTTCATGATGCACTTGACCATATAGAGTCACTTCATACTCTTTTTGATCTGGGTTATATCGACCTACAAGACAGATCAAATGCTGAGATTTTAGTGCATAATATCATTAAAAAATCACTCTACCTCACATCGTCACTTCAGACACAAGAGTTACAACAACTGCAAGTGAATCTTCAAGAGCGTTATTTGATCAATGCTTCCATCTTTCAATCATTACCAGATTACTGGGGGCTGAAACAACATTTTCCTGTTATGCCTATCCATCATCTCAATGCAGATCCTCTGCGTGCTGCATCTTTATGGGATATCACTTGTGATAGTGATGGTGAGATTGGTTTCAATCCACAAAAACCCCTCTATCTTCATGATATCAATTTAGATGAGGAGGAATACTTTTTAGCTTTTTTCAATGTCGGTGCGTATCAAGAAACACTCGGAATGCAACACAATCTATTTACCCATCCAAATGAATATACTGTTGCAATTAATGACAACGATTATAAGATCATCAATGAAATCGAATCAAAAAGTATTCTCAATATTCTTCATGATATAGGGTACGATGAAAAAGATATTTTAAATAAACTTAAAAGTGACCTTAATCAGAGTGATTTTATCACAGAAAAAGAAAAAAGTGATACACTTACAAAACTAGAAACCTTTCTCTATCAAAATGGTTATCTAAGAACTACAAACTAAGGTATTTTATGGGAATTTTTGCAGAGATTAAAGAAGATTTTTCCAATGCGTACAAAAATGATCCCGCACTTAATTCAAAACTCGACTTTTTATTTAACTACCCTGGTGTTTGGGCTGTAGCATGGTATAGAGTTGCTCATAAACTTTACAACGCCAACTTTAAACGCCTTGCACGTATGATCATGGGAATTACCCAAATTCTTACCAACATCGATATCCATCCAGCAGCACAGATTGGTAAACGCGTATTTATTGATCATGGAACGGGTGTGGTTATTGGAGAAACTACTGTTATTGAAGATGATGTTTTGATCTATCAAGGTGTAACACTTGGTGGTGTTTCACTTACACACGGAAAACGTCACCCTACAATACGACAGGGTGCTGTTATTGGCGCAGGTGCTAAGGTTTTGGGAAATATTGAGATAGGAGAACACGCAAAGATAGGAGCGAACTCTGTTGTCGTTAAACCTGTTCCTGCATGCACTACAGCTATCGGTATTCCAGCACATGTGATTGAAAAAGGGAGATGTAAAGATCCATTTATGCACAATATGCTTCCTGACATTAACAAAGAGATGTTTGAATACCTCCTTAAAAGAGTTGCTGTTTTGGAGCATATTTTGGTTAAAGACAACAAAGAAGTTCTTGAACAAGACCTAGAACTCGAACATATTTACGAATCTTTCATAAAATCGATGAAAAACTAAAAAAGTTTTTCATCTTCTCAACTTAACTACATCAAATTTTTAGTATAATCTCAATATATTTCACCTAAAGGGGTTTCATGCTTACAAATCGCATAAACACACTATCTGAATCAATTACTATTGCCATTACAACTTTAGCTCAAGAGCTTAAAGCTGAAGGTAAAGATATATTAAGTTTCTCTGCTGGAGAGCCTGACTTTGATACACCACAAGTTATCAAAGATGCTGCAATCAATGCAATCAATGCAGGTTTTACAAAATATACAGCAGTTGACGGTATTCCTGCTCTTAAAGAAGCAGTAGCACAAAAGCTTTTAAGAGACAACGGTTTAAAGTATGAAACAAATCAAATCATTGTAAACAACGGTGCAAAACACTCACTTTTCAACCTTTTTTCAGCGACAATCGATGAGGGTGATGAAGTTATCATCCCTGCACCTTATTGGGTTACATACCCTGAACTTGTAAAATACTGTAGTGGTACACCTGTAACTATAGAAACAAATGATGCAAGTGGATTTAAAATCACTCCTGAGCAACTTCAAGATGCAATAACACCAAAAACCAAGATGCTTATTTTAACAACACCTTCAAACCCTACTGGAGCAGTTTATTCCAAAGAGGAACTCACAGCTTTAGCAAAAGTTTTAGAAGGTACTGATATCTTGGTAGCAAGTGATGAGATGTATGAAAAACTTGTCTATGATGGTGAGTTTACATCAGCTGCAAGTGTCAGTGACGATATGTTTCAAAGAACTATTACCATCAATGGTCTTTCCAAATCTGTTGCTATGACAGGATGGCGTTTTGGTTATATGGCTTCAGCTCATACAGAGCTTATCAAAGCAACAAAAAAACTGCAATCTCAAAGCACGTCAAATATCAACTCTATCACTCAGTATGCCGCTATTGAAGGGCTTAATGGAAGTGCAGATGAAGATATAGAGATGATGCGTAAAGAGTTTATAAAACGTCGTGATGAAGCTGTAAAACTTTTTAATGAGATAGATGGACTAAGCGTTTTAAAACCTGATGGAGCATTTTACCTTTTTGTAAATATTCAAGAGGTAAGTAATGATTCTTTAGAATTTGCAAAAGAACTTTTAGCTTCTAAAGGGGTAGCTGTTGTTCCTGGTGTCGGTTTTGGAAGTGAAGGTTATTTTAGATTTTCATTTGCAACAGGAATCGCAAGTATCCGTGAGGGTATCAAACGTATAGATGAGTTTGTTCAAGAACTCAAAACAAAGTAGGTTTAAAACCTACTTTTTGAGCTCTTCTAGAGCCTTGATAACATCATCTAAGTTATCAAGTGGAATATGAACTTTCCACTCAGGATTATTTGCCTCTCCATTTAAAGAGATACCGATACTTGCAACCGTCTCACTTTCCTCTCCGTATGGATTTTTCAGTTTTATCACTGAAATAATGCCGTTTTTTGTTCCGCTTAGTGCTATAGTCTTACTCATAACAACTCCTAATTTTAAACTTTCTTGCTACTTAATAAGTCTAGCAATTTTTCCCTGAATTTTAAGCCATCTCTTGTGATCCATCAAAGGAAAACCTGCAAATGTCTTGCCGCTCTCCTTAATGCTCTTTGTAATTCCACTACGAGCAGCAAAAGTATTAAATGGTGCAATTTCTAAATGCCCTGAAGTTGCAGCTTGACCACCAAAGACATTATTGCGTCCTACAACAGTTGAACCTGCAAAACCACACTGTGCAACAGCCACACTACCCTCTCCAAAGATACAATTATGCCCCATCTGAACAAGGTTATCAATACGTGCACCTTTTTTAATGATGGTTGAGCCAAAGACAGCTCTATCTATAGTTGTATTTGCACCAATTTCTACATCATCTTCTACAATAGCATTTCCATTATGATAAATCTTGTTATGCTCTCCGAGTTTGTTTGAGGCAAACCCAAAACCGTCACTCCCGATAACTGCGCCTGCATGAATAATACAGTTGTTACCAACAGCACAATCTCTATAGATTGTCACATTTGGATAGATGATAGTATTGTCTCCTACTTTAACCTGTGAGCCTATATAAGCTCCTGCCATAATAGTTGTATTTTTACCTATAACTGCACCATTTGCAACAGTGGCTTTGGGATGTACAGCACTCCCCTCACCTATAATTGCCGATGGAGCATCTTCATCTTCAAGTGGTGCTGCAAAATACTTAGAAAGTGTTGCCATATGCCAGTATGCATCATCTACAACAAGTGCAACAGAGCTAGAAGGAACATACTCTTTGGTACGTTCATCAACAATAATAGCAGCTGCTTTTGACTCTGCCATATCTTTTACATATTTTGGATTTGCGATAAAAGAGAGCTCATCACTTGAGGCATCTTTAAGAGTATTCATAGAGAGAATCTCTTTATCCTCCCCACTAAACTCAGTACCAATTACTTTTGCGATTTCACTAAGTTTCATAATCTTATCTCTCGAGTGCTACTGCACCACTTCTTACAATCTCTTTTGGATTGTAGCGTTTGATAGCTTTGAGATAATTGTCTATTCTTTTTGGCTCATCTGCAACCATTGCTATGATATGATTTTCCCCAACATTAACAATTTTTCCATTATAAGCTTCAGAAATTGCATTAATATCACTCAAGTTTTCAGTAATTGGAAATTTTACCATTGCCATCTCTTTTTCAACCATATCTGCGTGTTCATAAACACGAAGAACAGGGATAAGCTTATGGAGTTGTTTTGTAATCTGCTCCATCACACGTACA
>JAMOSN010000104.1 GCA_027068455.1 Sulfurimonas sp. | reverse complement strand
GTCGCGCACCTAAGCGCCGTAGAGTTTAAGGAGATTACTGATGGCAAGATATAGAGGTCCAGTAGAAAAAATCGAAAGAAGATTTGGAGTAAGCCTTAACTTAAAAGGTGAGCGTCGTTTAGCAGGAAAATCTGCATTAGAGAAAAGACCATATGGTCCAGGACAGCACGGTCAACGTCGTAAAAAAGTTTCTGAGTATGGTTTACAACTTAATGAGAAACAAAAAGCAAAATTTATGTATGGTATTTCTGAAAAACAATTCCGTGCATTATTCGTTGAAGCAAAACGTCGTGATGGAAATACAGGTACAAACCTTATTTCACTAATCGAGCAAAGACTTGATAATGTTGTTTACAGAATGGGATTTGCATCTACTCGTAGATTTGCACGTCAACTTGTAACACATGGTCATATTTTAGTGGATGGTAAAAAACTTGACATCCCTTCTTACCGTGTAAAACCTGGTCAGAAAATTGAAGTTCGTGAAGCAAGTAAAAACAATGTTCAAATTGTTCGTTCACTAGAGCTTACAAACCAAACTGGTGTTGCTCCATGGGTTGATATCGATGCTGAGAAAAAATTTGGTATCTTTACTCGTTTACCAGAGCGTGAAGAAGTTGTTATTCCAGTTGAAGAGCGTTTAATCGTTGAGCTTTACTCGAAATAATAATTAATAAGAAGGGCGTAAAAGATATGAAAAAAATTAAAACTACTCCACTTGCTCCTCAAGAGTTTGAGGTAGAACAAATTAGTGATAATGAAGCTAACATAATGGCTTACCCGTTTGAGACGGGTTATGCTATCTCTTTAGCTCATCCACTTCGCCGTTTTCTATTAAGCAGCTCAGTTGGTTATGCACCGATAGGTATTAAGATTGAGGGTGCTAAGCATGAGTTTGATTCAGTTCGTGGTATGCTAGAAGATATTTCAGACTTTATCTTAAATCTTAAAGAGATTCGCTTTAAATTAAATAATGATGCAACAGAAGCAGAGATTAACTATAGTTTTACAGGTCCGTGTACAATCACTGGAGCTGATTTGACAAATGATGAAGTTGAAGTGGTAACTCCTGAAGCTCCACTTGCAACTTTAAATGAAGACTCTAATCTAAACTTTACTATTAAAATTGCTCAAGGTATTGGGTATGTTCCTAGTGAAGATACAGTAGAAGAGTTGGAAGATAGTTATATAGCACTTGATGCTTATTTCACTCCTGTAAGAAGTGCGACTTATAAAATTGAAAATGTATTGGTAGAAGACAACCCTAACTTTGAAAGAGTTGTTATGAACATCAGAACAGATGGTCAAATTTCTCCAATTGATGCATTTAGAAACTCTTTAGAGGTTATGTATGCACAATTAGCTGTGTTTAACTCAGAAATTAGTATTAAAGCTCCATCTACAATTGAGAGAGTTGAGGAGTCACCAGACCTTAAAAAATTAACTACAAACATAGATAGTTTAGGTCTAAGTGCTCGTAGTTTTAACTGTCTTGATCGCTCAAATATTAAACTGATAGGTGAGATTGTACTTATGAGTACAAATGACCTTAAAAATGTAAAAAATCTTGGTAAAAAATCTTACGATGAAATCGTAGAAAAGATCCAAGAGTTTGGTTTTACAGTTGGTGCTGATTTAGCTGATGATGTAGTTACTGCACTCAAAAAGAAAATTGAAGACGCTCAAAGCGCTTAAGAAAAAGAGGAAAAAGATATGAGACACCGTCATGGATATCGTAAACTAGGTCGTACAAGTGCTCACCGTAAAGCACTTTTAGCGAACCTTAGTATTTCGTTAATCGAACATGGTAAGATTGAAACAACTGCTATTAAAGCAAAAGAGCTTCGTTCTTACATTGAAAAATTAATCACAGTTGCTGCTAAAGGTGATTCAAATGCTCATAGAGCTGTATTTGCATCTTTACAAAACAAAGAAGCAACGAAAAAACTAGTAAATGAAATTGCTCCTCAGTATGTTGAACGTGCTGGTGGATATACAAGAATTACTAGAACTCGTATTCGCCGTGGTGACGCTACAACTATGGCATTTATCGAATTAGTATAATAATTCATTTTTAAAATATAGAGGGTATCCTCTATATTTGCTCTACTATCTTCCATATTCTAAATTACTTAACATCAAGGAACTTTTTATGAGTACTTTCGCATTTGGAACTTATAGAGTAACAGACTTAAATCCTTTACACATAGAAGCTATCAAAGAAGCTGTTGAAGCTGGTGTACGCCTCATAGATACTGCAACAAACTATATGGATGGTGGCGCTGAAAGAGCAATTGCCAAAGCTTTAGAATCGTTTGACTATGATATCCGCAATAATGTAAAAATTGTCAGTAAATTTGGTTATATCCAAGGAACCAATTTAGCAAAACACAAACAAGAACCTTTTGAAGATGTTGTTGAGTTTAGTGAAACCTGTTACCACTCTATCGCTAAAACATTTTTGAAAAAGCAGTTGAGTGAATCTCTTGAGCGATTACAACTTCAAACACTTGATTGTTATCTTGTTCACAATCCAGAATATTTTATTTATGATGCACTGAATAAAAATAAAGAGCCAGAAGAGATCCTTGATAAGATGTATACAAGGCTCTATGAAGCTTTTGTAGGACTTGAAGAGGAGATTAAAGAGGGGCGTATCAACTCTTATGGTGTGAGTTCTAACTCTTTTGGCAAGCCTAAAGATGATCCGGAGTTTTTACCTTATGAAGATCTTTTGACCCTTGCACAAAATGCAGCGATAGAAGTTGGTAATGAGGTACACTCCTTTACAACTATTGAACTGCCTGTTAATCTTTTAGAACGTGAAGGGTTGGCATGTGCAGCGTGGGCAAAAGAAAATGGGTTGCGTGTTTTGACAAACAGACCATTAAATGCACAAAAAGATGGACTTATGTACAGATTGGCAGAGTATGAAGAGCCAAAAGAGTATTACCATGCCCTTAATGAATTTTTAGAGATTTGTGAAAATGATGATTTGAAAGATCTTTACAATCTTATAGAACAGATGGATACAAACAAACATAAATTTGGTTGGATTGGTGATTATGACAATTTCTTGTATGCACAGATTTTACCCCATATTAAAAAAACCATAGAGAAAATCGCTCCTGAAGTTTTAGATGTTTTGCTACAATATATAGACAACTTCTTAAACGAATATAGAAAAATGGTAGCATATGAGTGCTCTAAAATGACAAAAACTGTACTTAAAGAGGAGTTTGCATCTTGTGAGAAAAAGATGCAGGAGTGTGCTTTGGAGTTTTTGTTAGAACAAGATACAATAGATTATATTATTGTCGGAATGCGTAAACCAACTTATGTACACGAGGTTATGGCTTTAAAAGGTTAGGTAAATAAATATTTTATCACTTGTTAAGCGATTTTGTCATATTTTATGATAATAAAATAGAAATATTAAAGGATAGGGATATAATGATACCATTTACTGATGAAGAATTGATGGAACCTGTTAGAAGTGTCATTGACAAAGTACGACCTTCACTCGCACTTGATGGTGGAGATATCGACTTTATTACTGTGAAAAACGGTAATGTTTATGTACAGCTCAAAGGTGCATGTATTGGGTGTGCAAGTAGTGGTTCTACATTGAAATATGGTGTTGAGAGACAGTTAAGAATGGATATTCACCCAGAACTCAATGTAGTTAATGTACCATTTGGTATGGAAAATGATATAGATAACTTATAAAAAGAAGACTATGAGTATAATAAGTAAACATAAAATTTTAACGCAGGCAAAAGAGAGCTTTTCCAAAGAGGACTATAAAAGTGCTTTGGAAAAGTTTGCTGAAGTTTTACAAAATGATCCAAATTCAAAAGAGGCTTATAATGGTGTCATTTTATCAGAAATGGCTTTAAGTGGTGAAGGTGGTGCAGAAGCATTGTTCGACTACTATGAGATTCTCAAAGAGGAAGACCAAGAGGAAGCTGATGAAATTATAAGTGAAATTTTGCAAAATATGGATGGCAGTTTGGAAAAACTTACAGAAGTGTTTGCGGAGCCTCTTAGAGAGCGTTTAGAATTTGAAGACGGTATTTTATATAGTGATTTTAAAAAGCTTTTAGATGAGGGTGGAGACTTTAAAGAGATTTTTGAAAACATTATGTTCTCGACCCGTGTGATTATTACACAAAAAGAGGATTTTATAGATTTCTTAGATAGACTTATTGAACATGGTTTTACAGATATGGCGCTTAACTATCTTGAAAATGCTTTGAGTGCTTACCCAACTGATAAAAATTTACGAAAACTTTTAAAAAAACTTGCCAAAGGTATAAAGATTGAAAATTGAGTTGCCAAATCAACCTTATAAATATGTAACAGAGAATTCTCAGGAGTGTGATGCTCAAACTGCTTTTGTTCTTACAGCCCAAAATGAAAAATATTTACAAGACGCCAAAAACAGAGGTACCCATTCTGTTATAAAAGTACAAGAGATTGCACATCTTTTTGGTGTTGATAAAATTAAGATTATCGGTATTACAGGAACAAACGGAAAAACGACAACGGCAAGTGCCATCTACTCTTTTTTGCTTGATTTGGGCTATAAGGTTGCTATGCAGGGAACTCGTGGTCTTTTTATGAATGACAGTGTTGTAGAGGGAAAATCCCTGACAACCCCTTCTGTTTTAAATACTTACCGACATATCTATCAGGCAGTTGCACAAGGGTGTGAGTATTTCATTATGGAAGTAAGCTCTCATGCAATCGTTCAAAAGCGTATAGAAGGTTTGGAGTTTGAGCTGAAGGTTCTCACTAATATCACTCAAGATCATCTTGATTATCACAAAACATTAGAAGATTATATCTATGTAAAAAATTCATTTTTTCAAGATGATGGGAAAAAACTTATTAATAAAGATGAACCAAGAGCAAAGTTTAATTTTCGCAATGCTTACACCTATGGGATAGAAAATCCTGCAACATACAGACTTATTGCCTATTCACTCAATAACGGCAGTAGTGGTATCATCCAACATTTTCAAGAGGTGGTACCTTTTACCGCATCATTACACGGTTTTTTCAATCTTTACAACCTTATGGCAGCTATCGCAGCTACCCATCTTGTCACAGAAAGAAAACTTGAAGAGATTTGTGATGTTGTTGATAATTTTGCAGGTGTAAGCGGTAGGATGGAGAAGGTGTGTGAAGTACCAAATGTGATTGTGGATTTTGCACACACTCCAGATGGGATGACACAGGTACTCAATGCTCTCAAAGAGAAAGAGTTGCTGGTTGTTTTTGGTGCTGGTGGGGACAGAGATGCACTTAAGCGTCCACTTATGGGAAGAGTTGCAGCAAATTTGGCAAAAAAAGTTTATATCACAAGTGATAATCCACGTTTTGAAAATCCAGAGCAGATTGTTCAGGATATTTTAGAGGGGATTGAAGATAGAAGCAATGTTATTATTGAGCTAAATCGTAAAAAAGCGATAGAGATGGCGCTTGATGATCAAGAGGGTGATGAAGTTGTAGTTATCCTTGGTAAAGGTGATGAGAATTTTCAAATCATTTATGATCAAAAACTCCCCTTTGATGACAGAGAGGTTGTCAAAGAGCTTTTAAACCTCTCATAAGAGGTTTAATTTATTGTAAAGATTTTACTTTTTGGTCCTATTGGGCTTGATGTGTTTGTTTCGTTAAAAAGTGTCGTAGTGACATTTGTATCTCCAGATAGAAATGTGATGCTGACATTGCCATCATCTTTTACTTCAATAACTGCTCCATTATCAGCACTCCAAGTGATATGTGTTGCAATGGATCTGTTCGTTTCATTATTGTCAAAATTTCCAAGAGCTCTAAAGCCATCATAAGTACCAGTTGTATTTACATCAGGATAGAGAACACTATAAGAGGTAAGTTTATGGACATGAACGGGTTGCGTGTCAGAAAATCTATCATACTTAATGGTTATTTGCGTATCCCCTCCGTTTCCATTTCCGCCTGTAAGAGCATTGTTTGAAACAGTAGCTGCATCTGTATTTGATGAAGACCAAAGTACAAAATTAGTGATATCCTGAGTAGAACCGTCTGTATAGCTAGCATTGGCACTGAGATAAGATGTAGAATCTGTGGAGTAGATACTAATGTTTGACTCATTGATTTGAATTGATGTGACATCTGGAACAATTGGGTTTGTTGTGTTTTCTCCACATCCCATGAATGAAAGCGTTGTTAATAATGTTAAAAAATAGATATATTGTTTCAATAATTACTCCTAAAATCTTATATTAATACCACAATATACACTGTTGGCATGAGCATCATACTGCAATGACTGGCTAATGGTATTGATGGATTGATAAGAGACATAGCGATATTCATAACCAAGCTCAACATCTAATGTTGCATTAATCGGTAGGAACATACCAGCAGCAACATTGTATGAGCCATATGAAAGTTTTCTTTGCATATTTCTGTTAATCTTCATATACCCACTTCCAAAACCAGCTTTGATAAAAGGAAGTGCGTAAATGTCAAAATCAAAAGCTTTTACCAATGCAATGTTAAATCCGTATCTATCACCATCATATGTTCCAGATGAAGAAAAAATCTTTGATTTGTTAGGCATATAGTCCAAAATAAATTCAATCGCATAGTTTTTTCTATTGCCATAGCCGATTTTAAAGTTTGCAATAGATGTAGATAGTGATATATCATCATCTGTATCAAAGCTCTCATGATACGCACCGATACTTGTACCTATGTATAGTAGGGATTGACTGTAGAGCGAACTGGTAAATAATAAAAAAAATAGTAGTTTTTTCAATGTACTTGTATTCTCCATTTTAAGTGTGTAAGAGAAGAAATTATATCTAAATAGTTGCAAATAAACTTAAAAAACCAAATTTATTTTAACGCCTTATAAAATAAGAGTATAATTTTGATATAATTGCACAAAAATTTTAAGGAGAATTTCTATGGGAATTCCACAACCAGCATATTATATTTTTAAATGTGAGCAATCAGCTCCTCCAGGTATGCCAAAACCATCATGTGTTACACCACAAACTCAAGATCTTTTTCAGTATCTTGCACAATCATTAATGAAGCAAGGAATTATGGGAACGGTACAGCCAATTAGAACATCTTGTCTAAATAGATGTCAAATGGGTCCTGTTATGTTAGTAGAGCCAGGTCATACAATGTATGCAGGATTAACTAAAGAAAAAATTGATAGAATTGTAGAAGAACATATCCTTGGTGGTAATGTTGTTGAAGAGTTTGTTATTGATGCTGAGATGTGGGATGAACCTATCTCTCCAGCAGATATGAAAAAACAGATGGGAATGTAGGAAAATTTATGACTATTGAGATGTTATACAGCAAAATACATCGTGCTACTGTAACAGATGCCAACTTGAACTATGTTGGTTCTATCACTATAGATGAGGAGTTGTTAGAAGCTTCTAAAATGAGAGTTGGACAAAAAGTGGAGATTTTAAACATCAATAATGGTGAGAGATTTTCTACTTATATCATTTTGGGTGAGCGTGGAAAACGTGATATTTGCCTCAATGGTGCAGCAGCTCGTAAAGTACATAAAGGTGATAAGATTATCATCGTTGCGTACGCTACATATAACGAAAAAGAGTTAGAAACATATAAGCCAACAGTTGTTCTTTTAAATGATGAGAACAACATTGATGAGATTGTAGAGAGCATATAATGTTTGATATGGGTGATATGGGAAAAATGCTTCAAGGATTTGAAGAAAATGCCCAAAAATTAAAAGAGGAGCTCGCAAGTAAAACCTTTTCGGTAAAAAGTGGGGGAGGTATGATAGAACTTACCCTCAACGGAAATGGTGAAGTGATCGATCTAAACATTGATGATGAGCTTCTTGAAGACAAAGACTCTCTTCAAATCCTTCTTATTGGTGCTATTAACGATGCAAATAAAATGGTACAACAAAACCAACAGCAATCTGCTCTTGGAATGTTAGGTGGTATGGGTGGTATAAACCCATTTGGTGGGATGAAATAGGTGCTTCGCCTATTTCTTCTGCTTCACTTTCTCTTTTTTACCCTTGATGCGTGTGATAGTGATTTTTCTAGTTGCGTGTTAAAGGTTAAAGATTCACACAGTATTCAAAACACCACGCTTTCACTCCCTCTTAAAAATAATCAACGACTCATTTACTCCACAAAAAAACCAGACGGTAAAATTCTCAAATATGATAAGTTTTTCTCTTTATACCTTGTAGAAGATACACACCCTTTTGCTTACCCTTTTAGTATCAACACGCAACGTTTGGGCGCAACAGCTGTTGTCAATGAAAAGTGTGCCAAAAAAGGTTTTATCAAGCAGCACCAAATAGGACTTACTCAACTAGGTATCTACAGTCAAAAACTTTCTACTCCAGCAATTCTAAGTGATGCTTGTTGTAACGTAGAAGGGCTTGTGACTCCAAAAGGTGTGATAGAAAAGCCCTACATAAGGCATTTCATTACAACCAAAGAGAAAAACTATGGTGATTTGGGGTTGCGTGTTGTAGATACAAAAGGGTGTGTAAGGGTAAGTGCAGTGGATCCTTTTTTCCATAACAACCCTTTTAAAAAAGGGGATTGTATTGTTGCGTTTGATAAGAAAAAAGTAAAATTTGCTTCACAACTGATGCAATATATACTCTTTAGTAAAATAAACACGCAACACAAACTAAAAGTACGAAGAGCTAAAACCTATAAAACTTTTACCGTCACGACAGACAAACGTTATGGTGGTGGTATGGTGAGTGATACTTTTTTAGAAAGGGAAGGGCTTTATTTTAACAAACAACTTCAACTCGTCTCTCTTTCTAAAAAGTTTCAAAACTATGGGCTTGAGATCGGAGATAAACTGATTCAGGTAAATGGTGTGAAAGTAAAAACCCAAAAGGAGTTGCGAGAGTATCTTCAGGAGAAAAAAAGGTATAACTCTTTGCTTTTTGAGAGAAATAAATTTCAGTTTTTTGTGCATTTATAGTAAAAAGTAAGTGTATATTTGATTTTTTAAATGAGATTTTAAACGAACTTTACTATTGTTTAAGTATAAACCATTATAATTCATAAATCTTAACAAAAAAAGGAAATTGATGAAAACTTCAATGAAAATATTATCAGTAGCAGCTGTTGCATTATTAGCAACAGGATGTGCAGTAAGACCAACAGCAGGTGCGTTATATACAGATGTAGAGGTTCCTGTAAATGCAACAAGCAATAGTGCTAAAAATGTGATCACTGGTGAATCAGATACATGTAAATCTATTTTAGGTCTTGTAGCAACTGGTAACTGTGGTGTAGAAAATGCAAAAGCAAACAGTGGTATTACAAATGTTCTAAGTGTTGATTATAAATCAAATAACATTCTTGGAATTTTCCATACTGGTAAAACAATTATTACAGGTACAAAATAGTTTAAACTTGTAAATTTTTTTTTCGAAAAAGTCTAAAGTAAAAAACTTTAGGCTTTTCTCTCCATAGCTTTCTTTCTTTCTTTCTTAATTATTAAAAATTTTATAATTTGAAAAGATGTTTATAAGTAGAAAAAAAATATAATTCCATATGCAAAACTTCGAACAATTCTTATTAGATAATTTACCGCAATCACAAAGTATTCACCCAACATATGAAGCAGCTTTGCAAAATATGCTAAAAGCTGGTGGAAAACGTTTTCGTCCTGCTCTTTTACTTGATGTGGTAAAGGCATATAATCCACTTCTTATAGAGTCTGCATATTATGCAGCATACGCGATAGAGTTACTGCATACCTATTCACTGATTCACGATGATTTGCCAGCTATGGATGATTCACCGCTTCGTCGGGGGAATCCTACCTTGCATATTGTTTTTGATGAGGTGACAGCTATTTTAGTGGGTGATGCTTTAAATACTTACGCTTTTGAAGTGCTTGCACAAGCTCCTTTTAGCGATGAAGTGAAGGTGAAGCTGGTTTATGAGTTGGCACACAATGGTGGTCTTAACGGTATGGTGTTGGGGCAAGCGATAGATTGTTATTTTGAGAACAAACCGTTGGCAATTGAAGATATTAAAACGCTCCATACCAACAAAACAGCCAAGCTTATTGCAGCATCTTTAAAAATGGGAGCAATTATTGTTGGTCGTGATGATGTTGCACAACAGCTTTATGATTTTGGTATCAGATTAGGGCTTCTTTTTCAGATTCAAGATGATATTTTGGATGTGACTCAATCAGATGAGGAAGCGGGTAAGTTGACAAATAATGATGAAGATAAAAATAGTTTTGTAACTATTTTGGGGCTTGAGAGAGCATTTCAAGAAGCAGATGAATTGGCAGATTCACTTTTACTCCAGATACAAACATTTGATAAAAGTTTATCTCAGGAACTTTCACCTCTTTTAAGTAAATATATAACTAGACATAAAGGTAAATAGATGGCAGACAATGCAATGCGTCAAAAAATGGCAAACAGTATAAGATTTTTAGCAGCAGATATGGTACAAGCAGCAAATTCTGGGCATCCTGGTGCACCTATGGGACTTGCTGATATTGCAGTGGTGTTAAGTGAACATCTTAAACATAACCCTAAAAACCCTTCATGGCTTAATCGTGACAGATTGGTTTTCTCAGGTGGTCACGCTACAGGTCTTATCTATTCTCTTTATTATCTTTGGGGATACGGTTTGGAGATAGAAGACCTAAAGCAGTTTCGTCAATTAGACTCGAAAACTCCAGGGCACCCAGAGTTTGGTCACACTGCCGGTGTTGAGATTACAACAGGACCTCTTGGTCAGGGTGTTGCCAATGCTGTTGGTTTTTCTATGGCAAGTAAATTTATGGGTGCACAGGTAAACTCCGATACAGCTAAACTGATAGACCATCATGTATATTGTCTTTGTGGAGATGGTGATTTGGAAGAGGGGATCAGTTATGAAGCATGTTCTATAGCGGGACACAACAAACTTGATAATCTTATTCTGATTTACGATTCAAACCGCATCACTATCGAGGGAAATACTGATTTGAGTATCTCTGAAGATATTCGTGGAAGATTTGAGTCCCAAGGATGGGAAGTTTTAGAGTGTAACGGACACGATTATGATGAGATAGATGCTGCTATAATTCAGGCTAAAAAAGCTGACCGTCCTGTTTTAATCATAGCACATACTATCATAGCAAAAGGTGCAGGTCCATTAGAGGGAAGCCATCATTCTCATGGTGCACCACTTGGTGAAGATGTAATAGCAGATGCAAAAAGGGGTGCTGGCTTTGATCCTGAGAAAAAATTCTTTGTACCAGAAGATGCACTGGAGCGCTTTCGTTGTGCGATAGAAAAAGGTGATATGTATGAGCGTGAATGGATACATTCACTCAAAACTGCACCGCTCATGGAGCAAAATGAGGTGCTTGAAGCATTGCAAAATCCAGATTTTTCACGTATTGAGTACCCAACATTTGAAAAAGCAGACGCAACACGTAATACAAACGGAAAAATCCTTAATGCCATTGCAAGAGCAATCCCTAGCTTCTTAGGTGGAAGTGCAGATTTAAGCCCATCAAACAAAACATATCTTAATGATATGGGTGTTTTTCCAAAAGGGCGTAATATCTACTTTGGTATTCGTGAACATGCCATGGCTTCTATCGCTAATGCCATAGCACTTTATGGTCCATTGATGCCATTTACTTCAACTTTCTTTGTGTTCTCTGACTATCTTAAACCTGCGGCAAGAATTGCAGCGCTCACTGGGATTCAGCAGTTTTTTATTTGGACACATGACAGTATCGGTGTTGGGGAAGATGGTCCGACACACCAACCGATTGAACACCTTTCTCAGTTTCGTGCATTGCCAAACTTTTATGTTTGGCGTCCTGCGGATGGTCGTGAAAATGTTGAAGCTTGGAAAAAAGCACTTACTATGAAACAATCTCCGTCAGCTTTTGTATGTTCAAGACAGAGTCTGGCACTCTTACCTGATGGCGTCAAAGGGGAAATAGCTCGTGGAGGGTATCTATTAGCAAGTGATGAAGATGCTGTCATTACACTTATCGCTTCTGGAAGTGAAGTGGAATTAGCACTTAAAACAAAAGAGGCACTTAATGAAAAAGGTGTACCTGCGAATGTGGTTTCTGTTCCTTGTTATGATCTCTTTATCGAGCAAGAGCAGTCTTACATAGATGAGATTATCAATCCACATACAAAACGTGTAGCTATTGAAGCAGCACGTGGACTTGAGTGGTATCGTTTGGCTGATGATGTGATTGGTATGGAGAGTTTTGGTGCATCTGCTCCTGCTGCACAACTGTTTGAAAAATTTGGTTTTACAGTAGAGCATTTACTTGAAAGACTAAAATAATAACACGCAACTTGCGTGTTATCTATCTCGCCCCTCTTATTTTCTAATTGGAAAAAGTTTCTGGTATGTTAGAGATCTCCATACCCATTCCAAAGGTCCAAAACGGAAATATTTCAACCACATGAAACTAAAAATAACTTGTATTATATAGAGTATAAAAGCTAAGATTGTAATTTCTAAAAGACCCATAGTCCCAAAATGTCCTCCAAAGAATGGATAAAAGATTAAATATCCAAAAAGTGTATGCATGAGATAGTTTGTAAATGACATTCTGCCAACATATGCAAAGAGATGAAGCACTTTTTGTATGGATAGATTTTGATATAAAATACTTAAAAAATTGATGTAAGAGAGTGCAAGTAAAATTTGTCCAGTAACAGCTAGTGCTTTATAGGCAATATTACTCAGGTCATGAGAAAAGCTTGCCATGCTTCCACCCACTTCATAAGCAAAAAAGGTAAAAATTGATCCTGTGAGGAAAAAAAGTATAAAAAGCTTAAATGATTTTGCATAAGTTGTAAAATAGTTTATAGTCATAAGGTAATAGCCAAATAAAAAGAGTGCTAACACTTTTGTTAATCGACCAGAAGGTATAAGGTCTATATATCTGTAATAAAGATTATGCCAGTTTGCCTGAAGTACTTCTATGAAATTTCCATTTTGAAAAATAGCAACAAGTTCATGTGGTGAAATATCAGGATACGTTTTATAAGCACTGTGTTCATAGTTCATCACTTGGGGAAAATACAAAGCAAAAATAATGTCATACAAAAGCCATGAGTAGTATAAGAAGATGCTTAAAAGTAAAAGTTTTTGTGTTTGAAGGTTGCGAAAAAGGATAAAAATGAAGCCGATTGCTCCATAGATGAACAAAATATCACCCGACCAGAAAAAAGCGTGGATAGCTCCAAAAAGCATCAAATATGCCAGACGTTTTCTATAAGTGGCAATAAAGGGTGCTTGATTATCACGGTGGCGTTGAAATTGAAGATAAAAGCCGATTCCAAAAAGGATAGAAAAAAGAGCATAAAATTTGGTATCTATAAAAAACATAAAAAGATAGTGAAGTATCTCATTGTAGTTATAGTATGGCAGCGTTGCCATATGTTCAAAAGGGATAAATTTATATCCACTCCAAGACTGAATATTTGCGAGTAAAATACCAAAAATAGCAAATCCTCTTATCACATCTAAGATCTCTATACGGTTTTTTTGTGAAACAGGTGCGATAGTTTGTGTCATATTGTCTCTTTTTATTAAAATTATTTATGTAATTATACATTATAAGAGTGAGTTTATTGGGGTAGCAATAATAAAAACTTTACGCTAGAGAAACACTAAGAGTTTGACACCCACAAAGATGATACCTAAAAAAAGTAAGGATGTGATAAGTACAAGTGCAGTCACTGTTTTTGGATCACAATCATATAAAGAGGCTAGATTGACATTGGCAACGGCAAGTGGCATCAGTAACTCTATGAAAATAATCCCTTTTATCATAGAATCAAGCTCAAGGTTGTATAAAACTACAAAGGCTAAAGATGGTAAAAGGAGAAACTTAAATGCCACAACCCATGAGATAAGTGTTGTATTTATCTCTTTGATTTTTGTACCATAAAGATAGATACCAAATAAAAAAAGCTGCATCGTCATCGAAGCATACGCTCCCA
The DNA here is from genome assembly GCA_027068455.1 of Sulfurimonas sp. GTDB lineage: Bacteria > Campylobacterota > Campylobacteria > Campylobacterales > Sulfurimonadaceae > Sulfurimonas. The sequence continues at coordinate 11,231 of JAMOSN010000104.1, read as the reverse complement.
TCATTAACATTTTCATAATAGCCTCATCTGGTTTGTATCCATTGACACTCAAAACAATAGCAAGAATCGCCGCCCAGAGAATAGGGAGTTTGAAAATATTTTTGATAGATGTTTTTGCATCAAAACTCCCCCGTGAATAAAAATAAACCCCTATGGTATAGACGACAAAAACATTGACAAGGTTGACAACTGTAGTGTAGGGGATGGAAGCTTCACCAAAGATAGCGATGTTTAAAGGGATTCCCAAGTTTCCTGTATTGCCAATGATAGCTGCAACCATGGCAATAGAGTACTCTTTTTTCTTTTCAAAAAGTTTTTTGGCAAACAAAGCAGAGACTATGAGTGCACACGCAACGATAAAAAGATAGATACTTGGTGCATACAGGAGTGTCATGTCAACAGGGTGGATAAGAAGCCCCCAAAAAGTAAGAAATACTTGCAAAAAATAGACATTTAAAAGTGTGATGGTTTTATCATCTATCTGCTCTTTAAAGACTTTTTTGGCTATATAGCCCATCACGATAAAGATATAGATGCTAAGGATTGAAAATATTATTGAACTCATAGTGAAATTTTACTATAATCTCACCATGCAAACAATAGAAGAAATCCAAAATAGTATAAAAGAGAATCTAGCGGTGATGGTGTATTTTTCAGCACCTACATGTAATGTATGCCATGCACTTAAACCAAAACTCCTTGAAGCGATAGAGACGAACTTTGAAAAGTTTGAGATTATCAGTGTTGATGTTTCCGTTTCTCAAGATATAGCAGCACACTTTAGTGTGTTTGCCATCCCAACGGTACTTATCTTTTTAGATGGACGGGAGTTTGTAAGAAAGTCACGTCATATGTCGGTTGATGAGGTGATTCGTGAAATTAAGCGCCCATATGAGATTATGACCTCATAAAGGCAATAAGTGCAGCGGTGACTGCAACATTTAAAGACTCCACATCTCGATTCATCGGGATGATAAGCTCTTTATTGCAAAGAGATGCAACCTCTTTGCTAATCCCCTCACTCTCATTTCCAAGAACAAAAATGTCACGTGCAGATGTTTTGGCATCATAGATACTCTCTGTTGCATCAAGGCTGAGTGCATACACTTGCGTGTTTGGCAGTTGAGGAAGTATCTCCTCTAAAGTATCACAAAAATAGAGTGGAATTTTAAAGAGTGTTCCTGCACTTGCTTTGATAACTAGCGGAGAGATTTTTGCACTGTTTTTTTTGGGCAGGATAATCCCATCAACATTTCCAGCAGCACAACTTCGTATAATCATCCCAAGATTTTGGGGATTGTGTATCCCATCAAGTGCTATAAGTTTAAAAGTTTGAAGCTTTTGTATCTCTCTTGCGTGTTGATAGCTCTTGGAATAAATATCTATGGCAACTCCTTGGTCTTGTTTGGCATTTTTACTGATGCGACTGAGGGCATTTTTTTCGTGATGTACTATCTCGATGTTGCGTGTTTGTGCTAGTGTCATTATCTTTTTGATACTGCCATCAGGTTTGTTGGACTTTGCCAAATGGAGTTTATGTACCTCTACGGTTGTATCTTGTAATACTTCTAAAACCACATTACGCCCATAAAGGGTAATCATCTTCTCAAAGAAAGCTTTTTTTTCTTTATACTGTTGTGAATCTTGCATAGTTACTCCACTATATTAAAAACGATTTCCGTTTTATTTTTTGTTTTTTTTATCTCATGCACATTGAGATTTGGCAGCTCAAGTGACCTAAACTCTTCGAGGGAATTTATACCCGCTTTTGCAATCTCACGCAGTACGATTCCTCTGTAGGCTTTTGCCCAGTGTGAGACTGTTTTGCCGTTTTTTAAAAACTTGAGTGTTGTAAAGGGCTTGTTTGGTTTGTAAAACTTATCATAATATCCAGCACGCAGGTCTAAAATATCTTTATCTCCAAGGTACAAATCAAGTTGATAGGAGAATCGCTCTTTATAAAACTTTTCAGGGGCAATATCTCCTATGGCATTACCCTGTTTTACCTTATAGTTGGCAATGGTGTCTCCCCCTTTGATAGGTCCATAAAGATTAGAAAAGATAAGAGTATGTGTTTTGAGATACTCTTGCGTGTTGTTATCTAGCTCTTGGTATTTAAGATAATCATACGCAACTCCATCATAACGCTCTATGGCAGACATAAGAGGTGTATTGAAAATATCGCATATATAAGGAAGGCAGTCTTGAAACTTTTTCATCCCAAAAAGTGTTTTGATAGCTGTTTCATCACCACTGTTGACAATAGTGTTGTATGCATTTAATATCTCTTTTCGTGCATCAAGTGCTCCAAAAAGCTCTTGTTCTTTTTCACTGCCACCTTGATTTTTCCCTTCTGATGGGGAGAAAAGGATTGTAAGCATTGGGCTTCCTTTTTCTATATAAAAATAATATGCAATTATAGCAACAATTTTATTTTTCCTAAGAAAGTAACTTTAATATAAATTAATGACTATATATGTATAATTGTTATAAGATGGACTAGAAGGGGAATAAGATGAAAAAAATCGTCATGTTATGGAGCTCTTTGATAGTAGCTGCTTCATTATCTGCAAACAGCGATATAGAAGTAAAGTATCAAGAAGCGATGAAAACCTATAAGAATAAAAATTTTAAAGAGAGTTACCGTTTATTTTCACAGTTATATTTAAGTAAGCTCTCAGATGCGAAGCTTAACTTTTATTTGGGTAGAAGTGCATTTGAAACGGGGCACTATGAAGTTGCACTTGCCGCATTTGAGAGGGTTGAAATGCTAGATCCTGGTAACTTACGTAACCGTTTGGAGATGGGGAGAACTTATTTTATGTTAGGGATGAATGAAGAAGCTCAAAAAACATTTGAAGAAGTTTTACAAAATCCCAATATTCCCAAAAATGTACGTACAAATATCGAACTCTATCTTTCAAAGGTAAAAGGTGCACAAAAGAAATCATTTACCTATGCAAATGTTGATTTTGATTTTTTATATGATTCTAATGTCAATTATGGTTCTTTAGACAGTGAGTATAATATTAATACAGGGACACTTCCTGCTGAACCAGAACGTTCAGATATTGCTTGGCAACTCTATGGAGATATTGTAAATGTATATGATATTGGTGAAAAAAATGGTTTTGCTATAAAAAATCGACTTACAGGGCTTATAAAAGACTACAAAGATGAGAATGATTATGATGTTACATATATTGGTTATATTCCAAGTTTGCTTTATACACAAACAAAGAGCTTAAGTGAGTTGGCAGTTGGAATCGATTCTTTGAGTATCGCATCACATGAATATTTAAGAACATTTTCTGTAATACCTCGATTTGAGTATAAACACTCCACAACACTCAGAAGTATCGCGTATTTTAAGTACCAAAACAAAGATTTTCAAAGAGTGCAAGAGAAAGATCTCGATGCTAACCATTATGAGCTTGCATATGGTGTGCAAAAAGTGCTTTCTCCTCGCTCATATGTTCAGGGTAATCTTATAGCATTACAGGAGAAGAAAAAAGGTGGAACACGTATTGATGTAGATTATAGTGAATACAGAGCTATTGTCAATTATGCAAAACAGTTTACCCCAATTATAGGAACAGAACTTTTTGGTGAGTATCGACGACGTAACTATGATGATTTTAGTACACTTTTCGGTTCAACACGCAGTGATAATGCTGGTACGGTTGCAGCTACACTCAATGCAAAGGTTTGGAACTCTTTTAGAGTTCATCTTAAAGGGATGTACAATAGAGTAGATTCTAACCAAGACAGATATTCGTATCAGAAATATACCATCGCTTTTGGTATTAATAAAACATTTTAAAGGGGTATGTAATGAAAGCAATAATAAAAATACTCGTAGTACTATTGACAATAGCAACATCTTTATTGGCAAATGCTGTTGCAACTATTACTGCTCTAAAGGGTGATGTGAAGATTCAAAGTCCAAATGCGATAATGGAAGCAACATTGGGTGCAAAACTGGAAGAAGCAGATAATGTTATCACTGCTGAAAAAAGTAAAGCACAGATTATTTTTAATGATGAGACTATTGTAACGATAGGAAAGAACTCTCATTTTTCTATTCAAAAGTATGTTGATAATGTGAAAAATCCTGAAGTGGAGTTTAATCTTATTCAAGGAGCGATGAGAACGATTACAGGTAAAATAGGTAAAATTGCTCCAAGTAAGTTTAAAGTACATACCAAAACGGCAACAATAGGGATTCGTGGTACCAATTTTACAATCTTGGCAGCTAAAGATGGTATACGTGAGGTGTATTGTACCTATGGAGCAATCAGCGTAAGTTATAAAAATACAACGAGAATTGTCAAACAGGGCTTTTATGTTCAAGTAACACCAGAGGGTAAAGTGCAAGTCAAAAAGTTCTCAGCAAAAGATTTAAAGGCACTTGAAGAGAAAAATTTTGGGGCAAAAAAATCACTTATACAAAAAGAAGAAAAATCAGAAGAACTTATAGCTTCAGATGATTTAATCGATACCAATGATGGCAGTGATGATCAGTTAGTTGTTTCTGATGTTTCAGATGATGTTAAAGATGCTGTTTTTACAAGTGATAGTACAGCATATGATGAATTAAAAGGTTGGAGTATTGATAAAGATAGTGCAACATTAATGACAGCAACAACAAATTTGGTGCTTACTGAAGATGGAAGTAGTTTTGATACTGCAAAATCTTATGTTGAAGTTTTTGATCAATATAATTTGGAAGATGCTAAAGATAATTGGTATTTTTACTTACAGGAATCGCCAGAGAGTTTTGAATCTAAACAAAATTTTACTACAGCATTTGGATCAGTAACAGTAGATCCCCAAGAAGGAAGCACTTCCAAAAATCCTACAATACTTAATAATGGAGATTATAACAAATTTACAACTTTTACAGAAAGTGCTGGTGATTATATGTCATGGGGGGAATGGAGTATAGAAGTTCAATATGAATATGATGATCCTTATGGTGGTTCGGTAAGTGAAACATCCTCAGATGCACTAGTAACTAGTAAACTCTTTGAAGGACTATGGATAGCAGGTGAACCAACTGATCCAGCTGTTATAGCGGGTTTAGATACAAAACAAGAGTACTATGGTACATATAAAGCGATGGATTTGGCAAATGGTAATGCACTTGATACAGGTAGCGCTAGTTTGTTTGTTGATTTTGGAAATGATTTTGCAAACCTGATAATAGATAAAAGTGAAAATGGTATTGTTCCCACTAGTTATTCTTACGAGATGGGTATAACAGAAGCTAATGACGGAATTCATGGTGAGAATAGTACAGGAAAAGCCAATGGTTCCTTTTATGGTCCAAATGCAGAATCAATAGGGGGCAATTTTAATATTAATGATAGTTCAAATGATGTTAATGTTAAAGGTGTTTATCAAACAACACAACAAGTATCACCATATTAGTTTAGCATGATGAGGGAAAAGTGGAAGGTCTTAACAATAGCATTCTTCGCTATCGTTATGATTGTAGGTGGTGCTTATCTGTTTTTACCTGAGTATTTTCAATCTTTAGATTCTAGGGTACGTGATTTTTACTTTAAAATCCGAGGAAATGAAAAGGTAAGTGATTCTGTTATTATTGTAGATATTGATGAAAAGAGTATGAAGGCACTTGGACAATGGCCATGGGAGAGGGATAAATTTGCTCAGATTTTAGTGAATCTTACGAATGCTGGAAGTGGTATTATTGGTCTTGATATTGTTTTTAGTGAACCTGATAAAACTTCTCCAAGTTACTTGAATAAAAAACTCAATCTTCATCTTAAGAATGTTCCTGATTATGATCTTATTTTGGCACAAACAATACAGCAAACACCCACTATCCTTGGTTATGTTTTTGATTTTGAAAATACCAATGACATTGAAGCTCCTCAAATTCCTGCTGTTTTTATTCAAAAACATAAAAAGTATGGGGAATTTCTTCCTCAGGCCAAAGGGGTACTGCCAAATTTTGAGCCTATACAAAAAGCTGCATACTCAAGTGGTTTTATGAATAATATTCCAGATAACAGTGGTATTATTCGCAGTGTCCCACTTTTGATATCATATGATATGCAGATATATCCCTCTTTGGCTTTTGAGATGTATCGTATTGCTTCGGGTGTGAATCAAGTGGTTTTAGATTATGATACAGCAGGGATTAGCAGTATAAAAATGGGAAAAGAGGACATTCTTTGTGATAGATTTGGGCGGTTGTATGTAAATTTTAGAGGTGGATTTAAAACATTCCATTATATTTCTGCTATTGATGTCTATAAAAATAATTTTGATAAAAATATCTTTGATGGTAAGTTTGTTTTAATTGGAACTTCTGCATATGGTTTAATGGATTTACGTTCTACCCCAATGGACAATATTGTAGCTGGAGTTGAAATTCATGCCAATGTTCTTGAAAATCTATTGTTTCATGATATGTTATATAAGCCCTCATGGATAGAACTTGTCGATTTGATGCTTATTATTGTCAGTACCGCAGTTGTTATATTTATTTTGTCCCGATTTTCACTTGTGTATATACTTATTTCATATTTTGGACTTGTAACTTTTATCACATATCTAAACTATTATATGCTTTTTCATGAACATATCATTGTCAATGTGATTTTCCCTTTACTGAGTGTAGTGTTTTCACTTATTAGTGTTTTGGGTATCAACTATATGTTTGAATCCCGTCAAAAAGAGTTGATTAAAAGAAGTTTTTCCAAAAAAGTTTCCAAGCAGGTTATGGAGGATCTGTTGAAAAATCCAGATAGAGCCGACTTGAGTTCACGGGAGGTGGAAGCAACTATCTATTTTTCTGATATTCGTTCTTTTACCACTATATCAGAAACTTTAAATTCTCCAAAACGTATTGTTGATTTTTTAAACTATTATATGGATGAGATGGTAAAAGTGATTGAAAAAAACAGTGGAACGATTGATAAGTTTATAGGTGATGCTGTGATGGCATACTGGAATGCACCGCTTAAGATTGAAAACCATGCAGATAAGGCGCTTCAGAGTGCTCTTGTTCAGATTGGGATGAGGGATGTATTAAACATTGAGATACATCAAAAGTATAATTTTGATGTTGATTATGGTATAGGGATAAATACTGGAAACGTTGTTGTTGGTGAAGTTGGCTCTAGTGGTCGAAGTGACTATACCATTATAGGTGATGCTGTAAATCTGGCATCACGTCTTGAAGGATTGTGTAAAGCATACAAAGTACGCCTTATAATCTCTGAATTTACCAAAGAAAAACTTACAAAAGAGTATATAATTCAACTTTTGGATATTGTTAAAGTAAAAGGAAAACATAAGCCTGTTAGAATATATGAGGTATTAGCAGAAGGCAAACTTGAAGATAATCAAGAAAAATATGAAGAACTTGCATTGTATAAAAAAGCACATGATGCCTATATGGAAGCAAAATTTGAAGAAGCGTTGCAACTTTTTAATAGGCTCTATAAAAGATATGATAAATATTTATATCAGTTATATGCACAGCGTTCAAGTCATCTTCTTGAGCAAAATATAAAAGACTTTGATGGGGTCTTTGAATTTAAAACAAAATAGACAGATGGAGATTAGTATGAAAGATAATACTCAAGATAGAAGTTTAGGTGCCAATGAGATACTTGAACTTGTCTTTACATATATGGCAGAAGTATCTGCCCTTAGAGATTATGACTCCATCATAATGACACTTGCAAATATGGGACGAGCACTTACAGGTGGTGATAGATGTAGCGTATGGGTTGTGAGTGAAGATAGAAAAACAATCTGGACAAAAGTAGCACATGGTATAGAGGGGATTAAAATTCCTATTGATTCTGGAATTGTAGGTGATGCTATTGTAAGTGGTAAGCGTATTATCATAGATGATGTCTATAAAGATCCCCGTTTTAATGCTGAAATTGACAAACAAACAGGGTATAGAACGAAGAGTATGATGGTTATACCTATGTATGATTATAGTGATACTATAATCGGTGCATTTCAAGTTATTAACCACAGAGGCAAAGAAACAAATTTCGATAAACGTGATTTGGAACGCTTGACATTAGCAAGCACATATGCTGCAGAAACTATTATCTCTGCAAAACTTGAAGAGGAGATTGAAGATACGCAAAAAGAGGTTGTCTTTACAATGGGAACTATTGCTGAGAGTCGTTCCAAAGAAACAGGTAACCATGTAAAGCGTGTAGCAGAGTACTCCAAGATACTAGCGTTAGCCTATGGTATGGATGAAAAAGAAGCAGATCTTTTAAAACAGGCAAGCCCTATGCATGATATAGGAAAAATTGCTATCCCTGATGCTATTTTAAAAAAGCCTGGTCGATTTGATGAAAATGAACGTGAAATAATGAACTCCCATGCTGAACTGGGTTATCATATGATAAAAAATTCTCAAAGGGCATTGTTAAAAGCAGCTGCGATAGTAGCCTATGAACATCATGAAAAGTGGGATGGAACAGGATATCCTAGAGGTCTTAAGGGTAAAGATATCCATATATATGGTCGTATCACAGCTGTTGCAGATGTCTATGATGCCCTTGCTAGTGATAGAGTTTACAAAAAAGCGTGGGATGATGAGAGAATATACAAATTACTCAAAGAGGAAAAAGGAAAACATTTTGATCCTCAACTTATAGACCTTTTTTTTGAAAACCTTGAGAAGATACTTGAAGTAAGAAGTAAGTTTAATGATGTTTTTGATCATCAAGAAGTTACACTCGAGATGCGCAATAAAATTCAAATACTTGGAGCATATGGTACTCGCTCTAAAGGGCATGGTACCACTTCTATCTATCTCAATGAAAAAAATATCATAGATGCTGGTAATATTTTAGAAGCAATGGAAGTGGATTCTATAGATATAGAACATATATGGCTTACACACTCTCATCTGGATCATATAGTAGATATAGCATATATTTTAGATAACTATTTTGGAATGAGAAACAAAACGCTACATATACATGGACTGCCTCAAACACTTAGAGCAGTTCAAGAGAACTTTTTTAATGATACTATATGGCCAGATTTTTCAAAGATTAATTTAACAAATTCAGAGAAAAAAGTTGTTAAATACCATGAAATAGATATAGGAGAGAAGTATAGAATTTCTGAAGATGAATATTTAGAAGCCTTTGCAACAGATCATACGGTGCCAAGTTGCGGATATATTTATACAAAGATGGATAAAGCTATTATGATAACAGCTGACACATATTCTTTAAAGAATATCATTCAACGATTAAATAATGATAAAAGTATAGAAATTTTTATTGTTGAATGTTCTTTTCCATCTAATATGGAAGAACTTGCTAAAAAGAGTAAACATCTTACACCAAAAATTTTGTTTGATGAACTAAAATCATTACACAGAGAAGATATACGACTCTATGTTAATCATATTAAACCGTCATATTTAGAAAAAATTACAGAAGAAATATCGCAATATGGGGCAAATTGGCAGCCAAAAATATTAAATGACAAAGAATTTGTATATTTTTCATAAAAACCCTTGACATTGAATTTGTTTTTGTCTATAATTCTGGCTCAAATTCAATGAGAGCCGACATAGCTCAGTTGGCTAGAGCAGCTGATTTGTAATCAGCAGGCCCGGGGTTCAAATCCTCGTGTCGGCACCATCAAGTTGAATTTTGAATATTAGAAACAGTGTTAGACCAGAGATAATGGTGGGATAGTCAAGTGGCCAACGACGGCAGACTGTAAATCTGCTCCCTATGGGTTCAGAGGTTCGACTCCTCTTCCCACCACCACTTTTGATTTAATGCGGGTGTAACTCAGTGGCTAGAGTTCCTGCCTTCCAAGCAGGCTGTCGAGGGTTCGAATCCCTTCACCCGCTCCATATAAAAGTAATCTGGAAGCTGAAGTACAATGTTAATCTACTTCATACAAAAATCTATGTAATTTAACTATTTAAGTTTATAGACATCTAATCACAAAACTAATATTGATATAAAAATTATTCATTTATTTCTTAATCGAAGACTCGTGTGCTTGTGTGGCTCAGGGGTAGAGCACTTCCTTGGTAAGGAAGAGGTCGTGGGTTCAATTCCCATCATAAGCTCCATAAATAAGAAATTTAATCGATTTAAGAAATAATTGAATGATTTTTGGATATAATTCCATTTCAATTCACAAATAAAGGTCGGAGGACACTATGGCAAAAGAAAAGTTTGAACGTAACAAACCCCATGTTAACATCGGTACTATTGGTCACGTTGACCACGGTAAAACAACATTAACAGCAGCTATTACAGCAGTACTTGCAGTTAAAAACGAAGCTCAATTTATGGATTATGACCAAATTGACAATGCTCCAGAAGAAAGAGAGCGTGGTATTACTATCGCTACTTCACACGTTGAGTATGAAACTGACAAGCGTCACTATGCGCACGTTGACTGTCCAGGTCACGCGGATTATGTTAAAAACATGATTACTGGTGCTGCTCAGATGGATGGTGCTATTCTTGTTGTTTCTGCAGCAGATGGTCCGATGCCACAAACTCGTGAGCATATCCTTCTTTCAAAACAAGTTGGTGTACCATACATCGTTGTTTTCATGAATAAAGAAGATATGGTTGATGATGAAGAACTTCTTGAACTAGTAGAGATGGAGATCCGTGAACTTCTTGATCAATACGAATTCCCAGGTGATGATACACCAATTACTGCAGGTTCTGCATTAAAAGCTCTTGAAGAAGCTAAGTCTGGTACTTTAGGTGAGTGGTCTGAGAAGATTGTTGCACTTATGGATACTGTAGATGAGTATATTCCTGAACCAGAACGTGAAACTGATAAAGATTTCTTAATGCCAGTTGAAGATGTGTTCTCAATTTCTGGTCGTGGTACAGTTGTGACTGGTCGTATCGAGCGTGGTGTTGTTAAAGTTGGTGACGAAGTTGAAATCGTTGGTATCCGTGACACTCAAAAAACTACTGTTACTGGTGTTGAAATGTTCCGTAAAGAGATGGATCAAGGTGAAGCTGGTGATAACTGTGGTATCCTTATCCGTGGTATCGCTAAAGACGAAGTTGAACGTGGTCAAGTTCTTTGTAAGCCAGGTTCAATCACTCCACACACTAAATTTACTGCAGAAATCTATGTTCTAAGTAAAGATGAGGGTGGTCGTCATACTCCATTCTTCAATGGTTACCGTCCACAGTTCTACGTACGTACAACTGACG
>JAMOSN010000103.1 GCA_027068455.1 Sulfurimonas sp. | reverse complement strand
AAAGATGTTGATGCAAAAAATGTTTCGAGAATCTACTCTAGAGAAAATTGCAGCTCAAGGGTGTAAAATTTAAAAACTTTACACCCATAGTTCAATCTATAATCTACTTCTGTTGTAAAATCCATTTTGCTAAAATTTCTTGATCTTCCAAAGAGATCTTATCTCTAAAGGATGGCATTATAGCACCATGAAATTTACTCCATTTTCCTTTTGAACCATTTGCAATTCGCTCTTGTATATACAAAAGATCATCATACTTGTTTGCTATTTGATAAAATGACGGTCCAACCAAATCTCTTTTTACTCTATGGCATGTAAGACAATTGTTTTGTAGAGCCAAACGCTCCCCCTTAGGCATCTTTTTAAGTCTGTTTTCAATCGCCTGAGCTTCGGTAAGGTTTTTAATGGTGTAGTGCTCGAACATATATTCACCTATGGCTTGGAGCTCCTCTTGTGTGACATTACCTTTTTGAGACGGCATCACACCATAGGTTTGTAAACTTTTCTTATCACAAAACGATTTCTCTTTACTTGGATGAATCACATAGTCTTTGACAAAGTCTATCGCCTTTGGAATCTTCTCGCTTTCATTGGAAGCTGGTATAAAATCTTTTATGTGAAAAGCAACCGCCATCATAGGAGGCGCTTTTTCATCAACAAAGGTTTTTGGTGGCAAATCAAGATTATGACACGCACTACACTTTTGTTCAAGCAGTTTTTTTCCGTCAAGGTTTGCGTGTTGTTTCTTTTGACATCCTGTAAAATTTATGAGATATACAAATATTAAGAGAACTATTTTTGCTATTTTCATTTTTATACCTTATAATATATATAAAATCATTTTATTCTAAATATATGAAATATGTCAAGAATAGATATAATTATCCAAAGCAAAAGGGAGAAAATGAAAAAAATTTTATTATCAACGACACTGTTCTTCTTTTTTACAGGCTGTAGTGACAACGCTACCGTTGTACGTTATAACACGCAAGATAAAGTATTGCCATGCCTTAGGCTTGTTGTTTTTCCACCCGATGCACTCATCACTCAAACACTTGCAGGTATGTATAGTTTTGATAATAACTGTTCCTATGAGCTTCAAGCATCTCAAAAAAACGGTATTATGTGTAACTCTAATCAAAACGCTCCACAAAAAGCACTCTCAAACTTTCCCCATGGATATATCCGTTTGGATATCTACAAAGAGCATAAACCATATTACAGCTACTATAAAGATTTAACAGATACACTGACTCAAGAAGATATCAAAGAGGGATTTATTCGTTTAAAAAATGATGTTCATCTAAAATAGGGATATTTGGGTAGTTTTTCAAAAAAATATCAGCAGCGATACCATTGCCTTTTTTTATCTCGTGCTTACTAGTATCTAAAATAGGAGTGGTTTTGTAGCCACATGAAGGGGATTTCGATTTTAAAACAATAGCATCAATATCTGCGTGTTGCTTGCAAAAAGACTCTATCTCATCACGAAGTTTCTCAGTAACATCAATATTTGTTTCATCAGTGATAATACGATACTCACCATCTACTGCAACAACATTGATACGCTCTCGTGGTGTACCAAAAAGGGGTGCTTCAGGACAAAAAGGAATAATCTCCCACCCCTTAAAAGCCTTCTCAACAGCACTTATCTCTTTGGTTTTACCATCATAACGGCAGTACTCCCCCAAGATACATGCAGAGATGACTACTTTTTTTTTAGCAGATAACAACGCTTTTTATCTCCGTCATCTCTTCAATGGCAAAACGTGGTCCCTCACGCCCTACACCTGAGAGTTTCACTCCACCATAAGGCTGGATATCAAAACGGAGTGTCGGCATATCGTTGATAACTATACCACCAGCATCAAGTTCATCAACAGCACGGTTCATAAGAGTCAAATCATTGGTAAATACTGAAAACTGTAAACCATACGGAGAATCATTCATGCGCTCAACAGCATCATCAAAACTATCCACTTTTACAAGTGATACTATCGGAGCAAAAACCTCTTCACACACTATCGCCATATCATCACGCACATTTGCCATCACACACGGATAGAAGATTCTTCCTTCAACACGAGGCACAAGAAGAGGAATAGCACCCTCTTTAATGGCAGAATCAACCCAACCCATCGCTCTAGCACACGCTTCATCATCAATGAGTGGTCCCATAAATGTTTCATCATCATAAGGGCTACCCACCTTAAGTTTTTTCGTTGCACGTGCCATCAGTTCGGCAAACTCATCATAAATAGCTTCCTCAACATAGATGCGTTGCAGGCTTATACATACCTGACCAGAGTTTACAAAAGCACCAAGGGCACATTTTGTAGCAGCAAGTGCCAAATCAGCTGACTTTTCAATGAATGTTGCCGCATTACCGCCAAGCTCAAGACCCACTTTTTTAATCCCTGCATTTTTGGTAATGATATTGCCAACAGGAACACTCCCTGTAAAGCTGATAACACGAGGGATATCAGAAGTGATAAGCGCACTTCCAACCTCAGCATCACCATAGACAACACTCAGTGCATCAGGGATGGCATACTCACTCTCAATAAAAAGCTTTGCAAACTTGTAAGCTGTAAGAGGTGCTTCTGGCGTTGGTTTTAACACTACTGCATTTCCTGCAACAAGAGCTGGTCCTAGTTTATGTGCTACAAGATTGAGTGGAAAGTTAAACGGTGTAATGGCAACAACCACACCCACAGGCTCACGACGGAAAAATGCCATTGTTTTCTTACCAGAGGCAAAAGCATCTGTATTGATAGTTTCACCACCCATAGTACGCATCGTCTCAGCAGAGAGTGTAATAGTCTCAATACAACGCTCCACCTCTATGCGTGCATAAGTGATTGGTTTTCCAACCTCATCGGTAATGGTCTTTGCTATATCCTCTTTGTGTTCACGCAGTTTTTGTGCAACATCCAAAAGCCAAGAGCAGCGTTGTGCCAAGGTTGATTTTTTTGCAAATTTTGCTGCATCCTTTGCTATTTGCAACGCTTTTTTTGCATCTTCTGCATCACAAACTGGCACAATAGAGACCACTTCACCACTATAAGGAGATTTTCTCTCACTAAGATTCTCTTTTGTCACCTCAGTTGATCCAAAAAATATTTTTGCTTCTTGCATCTTGTTTCCTCAAATTATATTGTCTAAATTATATCATCTTAAATCTAATCTATTATAATTTTACTATGAAAAGATTATTCCTGATATTATTAATTGTAACAACACTTTTTGGATATGAAACCGACTCTTGGATACACGACTACGAAAAAGGGGTAGCACTTGCTCAAAAAGAGCATAAAAACATCTACTTGTTTATAGGTGCCGATAAGTGCCGCTTTTGTAAAATGTTTAAGGAAAAAACACTTTCGCAAAAAGCCGTTATGGATAGACTCCATCAAGATTATATTCTTATCTATCTTTCTCGAGATCGACATATCGTACCCGATAAATTTGAAAAGTTCGGCGCTCCTAGACACTACTTTTTAGATCAAAACGGTAAGATTTTATATGGAACTTTCGGTGTTTTAGAACCGAGCGGTTTTTTCACCGTTTTAGATGAAGCCGATTTGATGGCGATGCCTTCACAACAATAATATATGTTACAGAATTACAACATAGAAAACATTTTTTAGCTATATCCTTATTTAATACGATAGTTTATTTTTGCTTATGATATTATCCAAAGAAAAAAGGAAGGTTCCTAAAATGAAAAAAATCATAGTTTTAACATCACTTGTTTATTCACTTCTTAATGCGAGTAATGCGACTCACGAGATAAAGCATCATACGACGCATTGGGGTTATACTGGGCATGTAGCACCGCAATATTGGGGTGAGCTTGATAAAAAATTTCAAATGTGTGCAATCGGTAAATCACAATCTCCTATCAATATTACAAAAGAGGTTAGTGTTACGACACAAGACCTAGATCCGATAAACTTTAACTACCATGCGCATGCACTTCAAATACTTAATAATGGTCACACAATTCAAGTTAATGTCGATAACCATAGTAGTATCAACATTGACGGAAAACACTTTATTTTAAAACAGTTTCATTTCCATTCACCAAGTGAAAATGAGATTGAAGGAAGAAGTTTTCCACTTGAAGCACACTTCGTTCATGTTGCAAAGAATGGAGATTTAGCCGTTGTTGCCGTACTATTTGAACTCGGTAAAGCTAATCCGACACTCCAAAAAATCTTTGATGCTATGCCGAAACATCCAAACGAACAAGCGGCATTTGAACTCTCCTCCGAGATGATAGACACCTTATTACCTCAAGAAAGAAGCTACTATTATTTTAACGGGTCGCTAACGACTCCTCCATGTTCCGAAGGGGTAAAATGGATGGTACTTAAATCTTACCAAACACTATCAAAAGCACAACTTAGAGAGTTTACATCCGTTATGCACGGCAATAATCGTCCGGTACAACCTCTTAATGCTAGAAAAGTTATAAAGTAATATTTTCTACTATCTCGACCCCTTGAGGGGTCACGA
This sequence comes from Sulfurimonas sp., assembly GCA_027068455.1. Lineage (GTDB taxonomy): Bacteria > Campylobacterota > Campylobacteria > Campylobacterales > Sulfurimonadaceae > Sulfurimonas. Next base: position 282 of record JAMOSN010000103.1, on the reverse strand, counting down.
TAAGTGCATCAAAAGCAAAATTTTCTTCATAGCATTCTTTTTTCATATAAATTTGTGCTGTCTTAATCACTTTGGAGAGTTTTAATGGGGTAATATTTTGAATGGCTAGTTCATAATCTTCACCACTTTTCACTTCCATAAAATGCAAAATCCCCTCCTTTAGAGCCACAATATCAATCTCTCCAAAACGGGAATAATAGTTGCGTGTTACTATGCTAAAACCCTGTTGTTCTAAAAACAGACACGCTGTATTTTCTGCATCATCACCTTTCGTTTTACTCA
>JAMOSN010000102.1 GCA_027068455.1 Sulfurimonas sp. | reverse complement strand
AAAGCCAAAAGATCAGATCAACCTCACCGATGAAGAGTCACGTATTATGAAAACGTCAGGTGGAGGATTCGAGCAGTGCTACAACGCACAGGCTTCCGTCGAACACGACTCCAGATTGATCGTACACCAGCACGTCACCCAAAACGGCAATGACAAACAGGAAGTCGCTCTCGCACTGCAGTGGTTCACTGCATATCCAAAACTTCGTCCCCCTTCCATCCTGATGGATACAGGCTATTTCAGTGAAAACAATGTCATACTCTGCGAAGAGAAAGGTATCACGCCCTATATCTCCTTTGGCAAAGAGCAGCACAATCAGCCACTTGAAGAGAGGTTTAAAAAAGAGGACCCCCTTCCCGAGAATCCCACATCGATCGAAAAGATGAAACATCGCCTCCAAAGTAAAGAAGGCAAAGCAATCTATGCCCAGAGAAAAAGTACGGTTGAACCGGTCTTTGGTGTCATCAAGCATATTATGGGCTTCAGGCAGTTTATGCTCAGAGAGCTTGAAAAGGTCAAAGGAGAATGGAATCTGGTCTGTATCGCCTACAATCTCAAGAGATTACATACGATAAGGGGATAGAAGGGAGGACAAAAGCGGGGCAAAAGGGTCGAAATACTCTAAAATGATGAAGAATTGGCTTGGATATATTACAAATACTTATGAAGTTTGGCAGATCGAGAGGAATAGGTGTGAAATGGGAGGGTGAGTCCGACAGACTCCTAGCAAAACTGTTTTGAGATTTTTAAGTAGTGCTATCTCTTTTGGTAAAAACTTGATACCCAAACCAACCAATACTAAAGTTTTCATATGCACTAGTTTTTCTCTATCTCTTGGAAAGTTGTGTTCTGGGATGTTGTATTTTTCTGCCCAAGCAAAAAGATTTGTAAAAGAGTAATGTGCTGCTGTCATTGTAAAGCCTTTGTTTTAAGATAGTGAAAGTATAGAATAACAGTTGGACATCTATATGTCCTGTATTTATACTAACTATCTTTATATAAAAGCACATATCACATTATAAATTAGCTATAATTACACCACTAATAAAAAAATTACAAAGAGTTATCGATGAAAAAACTGTTTTTTCTTGTATTGCCCGTTTTCATATTTGCCCAAAGTTTTATGATTTCCAATATTCCACTGCCTCGTACCTACATCCTAAATCTTGATCCTTACGAATGTGATGATACGTGTCTTAAAGAGTATCTCGATAAAGAGATGGTGTTTTCTTTTTTGGCTCATGCCAACAAAAAACTAACAGATACAAACTTAACAGAAGCCAAAAAAATCAATATGGCAATACTCAACATTGGTAATATTTATTCAAATACGACTCTACGTATCGCTATGCTTTTACCATCAAAAAAAATAGGAAAATATGCTTCAACAACAACAAATGCAGCATTTGCCTATCTTCTTAGCAAGAGTAATTCTTTTACTCTTAAGCGTTACAATATTCAAACTGAAGAGTTTGGAGAGATTCAAACTGCTTTAGATCTTATAAAAGCAGAAGGTTTTTCTTATGTTATTGCACCATTGACAAAAAAAGGTGCACAAAATCTTATTGCTCTTGATCCAGATCTTAATGTTTATATTCCAACAGTCAATAAAAACGATATAAATGTATCATCTAACTATTTGACATTTGGTGGTATCGATTATAAAGCGCAAAGTGATCTACTTTTAAAAAAAGCACACTCCCCTTTGATTATCTTCTCAGATAAATCCTCAATAGGTAAAGAATTGGCTTTCTATCAAGAGGAACAGTTTTTACACCCTAAAATAAAAGAAGAACTTTCCTATGATGATGAAGAACCAGAACTTTACGAGAACACGCAAGTAAAACCACTTTATAAAAATATAACTGAACCAAAAGTTATCAAATACTTCATCTCAAGACGTACAACTAATCTTGAACGCTACTTAAAAGAGAATGAAAATATTATTGGGGGAAGCTTTTTTATCAATACCCCTATCATTAAAAGTGGTATGATTATGTCACAACTTACACTCTATGATGTCAATGCAACTAATATTCTCTCAACTCAAATCAATTATGACCCTCTTCTTCTTTCAATGACACAATATATTGATAGAAAGAACATGGTGGTTGCTAATTCTATTACAAAAAACAACAATACTCTTATAGAGATAAACTCCCTTTTAGGTAATGATATCGTATATGACTGGATTAACTATACAACAACAGTAGGCATTGATTATTTTTACAACCTCATTACTGGTGAAGCTCGTGAATATGATATTATAATTGATAACAATCAAATGGTATATGATATTGAACTTCTTCGACCATCGCTCTCACGTTTTACCAGCTATGTAGCATCCCCATAAAACTAAGTGGAACTTTAGGAGTAGATATTATAGAAATGCAACATAAATAACATTGTATATTTTTAAGTTTTTCTATAATTGTACCTCCAAATCAAAAAAAGGATGACATAATGTCAAACATCTCAAAGCAGATGACCTATTTGCTTCTTACATTTTTTACACTTGTTGCAGGATATGCTTATTTACGCTACGCTTATAAAGTCACAGATTCAACACCTTTTACCCAAGAGATAGTTTTAATTATTTTAGGAACTATTGCTACAGTTTTTATCACGGCTCTTCTTTTAAATAAACAAACAGCCGTTGAGATAGAAAAAGAGCAAAATATCAAATTTTTGGATTTAAAAGCAGCTACATATGAAAAACTTCTTGATCTTATGGAAGATATGTCAGTTGAAAACAAGCTTACCAATGATGATATTACAAAGCTTCAGTTTGTAACACATCGACTTGCTATTTTTGCTTCACCATCAGTGCTGAACGAATATAACAACTTTTTACATGTTGTTTCAGAAATATCAAAAGACGGAACTTTCGATGATGATCAAAAAATACTCTCTGAAGCGCTTGGTAAACTGACCATACAGATACGTTTTGACCTGCTTAATGAAAACCCATCAGGGAAAAACTACTCATTTGAACAGATTAAAACGATGATTAAACGAAATTCTGACAGTTCTTCAGATATAAATATCAGCTAAGGTTTAATCACCCCAGTTGAGTTTCTCTTTTAAAACTTCAAAGTAGTTAAATTCTATTCTGTGAATGAGTTTAACTTTTTTTGAAGCAAGTTGAATATGTACACTCTCCCCAATCTCAAGCTCATGCATATCCTGCCCATCTACGATAACAAGTGCTTTATCTTTTGGAGTTTTCATCTCTATACTGTACTCCCCTGGTAACACAACTGGTCTTTGCGTCAAAGAGTGTGGACAAATTGGTGTTAGAGCAAAAACATTGGTGAGTGGAAAAAGAACAGGACCACCTGCTGAGAGATTATATGCAGTAGAACCTGTTGGGGTTGAGACAATAACACCATCACCATAGTAGGTGTTAAAAGCTTTAGAATCAACAAGAGTCTCTATATGAATCATATTGGAAACTGATGGTCGAGTCAACACGATATCATTAAAGGCATAAACAAGAACTTCGTTCTCATTTTGCATAAACTTCGCTTCTAAAATAGCACGCTCATCCAAACGATACTCTCCAGATACAAGTTTAGCAACAAAACCATCAAGTTCAGCAAGGTTAACATCAGCTAAAAAACCAAGATTCCCAGCATACACACCAAGCACTGCAATATCATACTTAAAAGAGCGTCTAACTGTTGAAATAAGTGTTCCATCACCACCAAGTGTCACTAAAATATCAACATTTTGACATAAAATATCAAACTCCATCCCCATGATACCAATCATACCACCACTGATACTGTCTAAGGCAACATCAATATTGTATTTATTAAATATTTTTTCAAGTTTATAGTAGCTTTTTTTCAGTTCTGGTGTTGATGGTCGTAAAATTACACCCACTTTTTTTATTATTTTTGGTTTCAAGAGTACTCTTTGTATGAAATTATTTTGTTAATTATACACTATTTGGGTATAATCGCGAAAATTAATTTTATAGGACTCTTTATTTTGAGAACTCATTACTGTACAGACTTAAACGAAACTCATGTTGGTCAAGATGTTGTTGTCACTGGTTGGGCGAATAGCTACCGTGACCATGGTGGAATTATCTTCATCGACTTACGCGATAAAACAGGGCTTATTCAACTTACTTGTGATCCTGAAGATTCTCCTGAAGCACATAGAATTGCTGACAAAGTAAGAGATGAATATGTTTTAATTGCAAAAGGGAAAGTGCGCCTTCGTGGTGAAGGGCTTACAAATCCACGCCTTAAAACTGGTTCTATTGAGATTGTAGTTGATGAACTTATCATTGAAAACAAATCAGCAGCCCTTCCGTTTGTAATAGGTGATAAAAAAGTTGGCGAAGAGACTACTTTAAAATATCGCTATTTAGAGTTGCGTGCTCCAGATATGTATGAAACATTCCGTCTTCGCTCAAAAGCAGCTATAGCGGCTAGAAATATTTTGGATGCAAACGGATTTTTAGAGGTTGAAACACCAATTCTTACAAAATCAACACCAGAGGGTGCACGTGACTATCTTGTACCATCTCGTGTACACAGTGGTGAATTTTATGCACTTCCACAATCTCCACAACTTTTCAAACAACTTTTAATGGTTGGTGGATTTGACAGATATTTCCAAATCGCAAAATGTTTCCGTGATGAAGACTTGCGTGCTGACAGACAGCCAGAGTTCACTCAAATAGATGTTGAGATGAGTTTTTGTGACCAAGAGGATGTTATCAAAGTAGCAGAAGATCTTCTTGAAGCTATGTTTGGTGCATGTGGTATCGAAGTGAAAGCTCCATTTAACCGTATCAAATACAACGATGCCATGGAGTGGTATGGTTCAGATAAACCAGACTTACGTTACGACCTTAAAATGGTAGATGTAATCGATATATTTGAACGTTGTGACAACGAAATCTTTACAAACATCGCAAAAGACCCTAAGAAAAATCGTATTAAAGCGTTGCGTGTTCCAGGTGCAGACTTGGCATTTTCTAAACGTGAGATGAAAGGTTTTGAGGATTATGTTCGTAAATTTGGTGCGCATGGTTTAGGC
>JAMOSN010000101.1 GCA_027068455.1 Sulfurimonas sp. | reverse complement strand
TTGTCCTAGTGTTCCACTTGCAGCTATGGTTCCACTTGCAAGGCTTTTGTTATACCCTGCTTGTATCATCAACGGCAATGCGATAACACTCATCATCACCACACTTGCTGAGACTATCCCTGTAGAGGCTGCGAGTATTGCTCCCACAAGAACAACACTCACACCAAGTCCACCACGCACCCCTTTAAAAAGAGCACTCATAGAAAGCAGCAGTTTCTCAGCCATACCAGATTTTTCTAAAATCAGTCCCATCATAATGAACAAAGGCACAGCCATCAGCGTAGTATTGGACATAATGCCATAAATACGAAACGGTAAGATATTAAACACTTCAAACCCAACATCTGGTGTAAAAAATGCAAACATCATCGCTACACCACCAAAAGCAAAGGCAACAGGAACACCAAGAAGTAAAAGTGCCAAAGCAACACAAAACATCACCAAAGCTATCATAAACTTCTCCATTTCTGTACTTCACTTACAAGCTCTTTAATCGCCTGAAGTGCTAAAAGAACAAACGCAAGTGGCATAAGAGATTTGACTATCCATCTAAAAGGTAATCCTCCAGGGTCACTTGAGGCTTCATGCTGTATATAGCTCATCTGTACAAAATCTATACCTATGTAGATGATAAGTCCAGAAAGAGGAAGTATAAAAAAGACAAAGGAAAAAATATTAATAAGTGTCTGTATTTTTGGTGAAAACCTGTCATAAAGAATATCAACACGCACATGTGCATTTTGATGGAGTGTATAGGCGATACTTAGCAAAATCACCACATCAAAAAAATGCCACTCCAACTCTTGGAGCGCTGTTGAGCCTTCTGAGAAAAGGTAACGACTGGTCGCATCATACACAACCAAAACAACCAAACACGCAAGAATAAACGCCGTAAGGTATGCCGTATATTTCGTAATATTATCTATAAATTTCATCCCAAACTCTTTACTTAAATATTGTAGAAATTATATCAGATTTAAACTCTATTGCACCCGTTAACTGTGTTTCTTTCACAGGTGCTTTGACAATCCCCAAATGGTATTCATTCTCCATAAAGAACTGATACCCACCACTATCATGGGTAGGATTATCAAAAAGCTCCATTACACCGTATCCAAACAAAGCGGTGACATTTAGCTCACTGTAAACTTTGTGAGCCTCCATCTCCCAACCACTACTGTTAATTTCATCACTTTCAACAACATTATTACCATTATTATCACTCCATGTCGCAGTTGCTATAGCTATGTAAGGCATAAAAAGAGGTTTATTGTATCTCTTTTTTAAATACTCAGCTAGATTCTCAATCCGCTGTGCAAGGTACGTAATCCCTATCTCCTGATCACTGTATGACTTAGGGTTTGGTGCATTCCATGTTCCTGGATTTTGTGGATCACGACTAAATTGTGCCACCATCTCTTCAAATGCTATAAAATCTATTTTTTCAAGGAGGGCATCATAGATTCGCTCCACCCTTTGCCATTCACTTATATCACCAAGTGCACACGAAGAGTATCCACATTTACCCAAATCACTGAGTGCTGTTCTACTGCCTGTATCCATCATAGCAAGAGAGAGAAATATATTTTTATCAATAGTCCTGAGTTCATCTATTGCGTGTCGCATCACATCGATAAATATATCTGTATCGTTTTGAAGTATATTGTTTTTATTAAACTCAGGTTCTAAAATTAAAAACTTGTCCCCTTTTAGTTGCTTTATAAATTTTCCCACTCTTTGAATATCTTGAAGATAATCTTCTTTATTGTTTTGCAAATACCCATTTTCTTGAAGATGATCGCCAAAATACCAGTATAAAAAAACAGGGATTTTTCCTTGGTCCATCAGTTTTTGGATTTTCTCCATATCAAACCAACGCTCCTGCCACTCCTGTGTCATCCAAAACACCATATATTTTGTATGCTGCAAATAGCTTGAAAGCTCTACAAAGGCACTCTCGTTAAAATCTGTAACACTGTTTTTATAGCTGTCATACTGCGTATTTATCAAATCATACACATTGATATATTCATTATTATGAAATTTGAATGCATCAGCACTTCCAAAACCGACACCTCGAATGTGAAAAAGATAATCATCACAGTTGTATCTAAAAGTTCCATCAAGATGTAACGGCAATATATTTGTAGAAAATTGTTTTGCTTTTGATGCGTTGCACAACTGTGTCATAGCATCACTTGCAAGATAGTGGGTATCGTATTCAACATTAAAAACAGGTTTTTTATGTTCAATAAATGGTTCAAGATAATGACATTCATTGTGAGCAAAACATTGTTCATTGATTGCAAAGTCAAAATCATCTACAAGCTCTTTGACTTGTAACAAATCATTTTTAAGCCCTATTGAAAGTCCTCGCTTGTGAGCTTCTCTTGCTAAAAATCGGTTATATTCCAGCTGTTGTGTAGCATTAAAATCAAATCCCGTATCGTTGGTATAACCATTAACATTATCAACCTCTACACCATCGCACCCTTTTGCTTTGGCTCTGTCTAATCGAGTTTGCATGATGGAGTGTACATTTTCAGAGGTGATATCAAGCCATCGTTCACCATTCCATTGAGCAAGATTTTTTCCCATATCCTCTGGCTTAAAACTATTAAAATCACTCCTCCAGTTTTCAGAACTCCCTGCACTGAAATAACAAATCACTTTTAAACCTTTGGTATGCAAAAGCTCTATTGTCTTTTGTGAAGTATCCTCCATATCTATATCATAAAGCGTTGCATTGGTGGAAAGATTAATATCATCAGTGAGCTGATATTGCCAGATATCATCTAAGGTTGGTTGGTATCGTTGCGTGTTTGTCTGCATTGAATCAGATCCACCACCACATCCATGTAAAGCAAAAATAATGGATATAAGAAGTGCGACAACTTTTTTCATAGATTTTTATATAAAATTTGGTGCATCATTGGCAAAAAGGATAATATCTCCACTTTTTGTTTTTTGTGCCAAAACATCTGTCAGTGGGGATTTATCTTTAAGATATGTAACATCTTTTATGCGAAGGTGTTCTTTAAAGAGCTCAGCATTTAATGCACCTGTTACTATTACTTTGTCAAACACCTCATTGATAGCCTCAATCAATTGTAGATTTAACTCTTTTGTACTCTCTACAAGACCAGGTGTCACTATCATTTTTGAGCCGTTTTTATGAAGAGAACATAAACGGATAGCTTCTAACATTCCATCAATGTTACCATTATATCCATCATCTAAAATAAGCTTGCCACCCGCTTTTATAAGCTGAAGTCTGTGTTCTACTGGTTGGAGTTTAGCCACTGCTTTGGTTATCTCCTCATCACTCATACCAAACGATTTTGCGATATGAACCGCTACAGCGATATTCATTGTTTGAAAAGCACCAAGTACTTGCGTGTTAAGATGCAGTGTTGCACCATCAATGCTCATATCAAAAGAGGTTCCCTCCAAGGTAGCCTCTACATTACTTATCTCATTGCCGAAAAATGTTACCTTTTCATGAGGTTCATCCGTAACAGAAGTATGGATAAATGCTCTTTTAAGACGAGGAGATGCCATAATCTCAAGCTTGGTCGCTATGATATTCTCTAGTGATTTAAAATACTCAATATGCGCCTCACCAACACGCCCGACAACTACTGTTTGAGGTTCCAAAAAGGTGGTAATCTCATAAATATCACCCCGCTCTCTTGCACCTGCCTCACACACATACACCTGCGTGTTTTGTGGAAGTTTTTGGTTTACATCGGCAACAATACCACCGATGGTATTGACACTTCGCGGTGTTGCATATACATCAAATTTATTGGCTAAAATCTGTGCTACAAAATTTTTGATGCTTGTTTTTCCATAGCTTCCAGTGATGGCAACAATCTCCAGATTATCCATTGAATCAAGTTTTTTCTTTGCCTCTTTTTTATAGACCCGAAACAAAAACTTTTCTATAAGTGTTGAACCTATATATGCCATCGCCAAAGGCATAAACACACCATACGTTGCGCATGCATCTTTTAAAGTACATAACATATCCTGAAAAAGTGTCAGCCCAACAAGTAAGATAAGAAAACGTTTTACTCTCCATGTAAGTACTAGTTTTTTGTCAAGCTTTTTATACCAAATAATGATAGCAGGCAAATAAGCAAACAAGAAGAAAATAGCAAAAAACTTCCCTGTTGTATAGTAAGCAATAAAAGGGATAATAAAATAAAAAATATGCCAATGGGGTTTATGGTGTTTTAACACTACACGAGAGAGTTTATAGTCATACCATTGCAAGTTGGTAATAAGGTACCAACCAAGAGTTATAACAAAAACAACATTGATACTAAAAGCTAAAAGTGTTTCATAATCTTGCATCTATTTTCCTAGTGAGTTTAAAAATGTTTGTTCTATTTTTTGTGAGATATCTGCTGCGTGTTGCATAAAAAAGTAATGATCTCCCTCATATTCATACAAAGTAGCATCACTGATGAGTTCTTGAATCTTTTTAGCAGAGCTAAGTGGTGTAGCGGTGTCATCCCTACCCCAAAAAAGCAAAGCTTTCTTTTGATAATGTGCAAACTCATCACTCATATCTTCATTCACTACTGTTTTGAATGTTTCATACATAGGTTTGGAGAGCTTTTTAGCATCATCAGCAACAAAAAGCTCTCTAAGCTGTGTCAAGCCAAGAAGTTTAAAAAGTTTAAAAACAGCAATTTTTGTACGGATAGATAAAGATTTTGGAACATAAATACCCGCACTCGCTACAAGAACCAGTAAATTTGGCTCTAGCAGCAAAGCAACCTTGCCACCAAAAGAGTGTCCTAAAACAATATCTTTTTGAGCATTGAGATGTACGATAAGAAGTTCAACAATTCTTGCAACATCTGCTGAATCAAGTGCTACAGAACAAGTCGATTTTCCAAAACCTGGTAAATCTACATAGATATGTCGAAAACCTTTCATGTAAGGGGAAAAAGATTTTTTCATCAACTCTTTGTTACTTCCCCATCCATGCAAAATGATAATATCTACTTGCTCTTTTGGATGAATAATCTCATAACTTATATCGAAAGTATGCCCCTTATACTGAATCGACTTTAATGCCATTACTTCCCTTTGGCACTTGAGATGGAAT
>JAMOSN010000100.1 GCA_027068455.1 Sulfurimonas sp. | reverse complement strand
CTTTGAATAGGTCATCGCATCACCCAGTGAAATATGTGCGATATTGTAAAAAAAGGCAAGAAGAGCCACAAAGCCCATCAGTCCTCGAAAAAAGAGCAAAAAAGGCTTGCCGCCCTGATGCGTCATCGGCTTTTTTAAGATGGCAATGCCGATAAGAATCACTCCTGCGATATTTCTAAAAAAGACCACTTCAAGTGAGCTCATATGCTGTGCGGCAAGCTTGGCAAATGCACCCATAATGGCAAAGGTAAAAGAGGCGATAAGCATATACTGTACGCCTTTGTTTAGTTGTAAAAAGTGTTTCATAAAGCAAATTGTATCATTTTAGAAGATACTTTTGATTTTCTTTGTATCTGTATAATACAGCTATTCATTTTATAAAGGAACCAAATGGGTAATATTATACTTTTTCTCCTTCTTGGAGCTGTTTTTTACTATATATTTAAAAGTTATTCACGCTATGAAGCGTTTTCAAAAGAGAGTCTAAAAAATTTTTCCATCTCTTATGAGAGTTTAAAAAGAAGTGAACTTGGACTCTTTGTTGCACTTGTGGCAAAAGTAGCCAAAGCAGACGGGCGTGTTGATGCTCTTGAAGCTGAACTTATAGGCAATATGTTTGATGATATCTCAAGTGTTTTTCCAGAGCCTGCCAAAACCAAAGATATTTTAAAACAGATTTTTAACGAAGAAAAAAACATCACTTCCAACACGCAAGCCATTGCTCAAGAGCTAGGGCATGCCATCAAACGTAACAAAGCGATGCAGCAGCAGTTTATGGGCTTTTTGATCCAGCTTGCTTTTGCCGATGGAGAGGTAAGTCAAAGTGAAGAGGAGATTTTAGCGCTTATTGCTGAGTCTTTAGCGTTTGACCCTCAGGCATACCATGCGATATTTGATCAGTTTGAGAAGATGATGCACAACACGCAACCCAAACAAACGCTTGAAGATGCCTACAAAATTTTAGGAGTTTCAGCAGAGGATGATATGAATACTATCAAAAAAGCCTATAGAAAACTTGTACGTCAGTACCATCCTGATATTATCAAATCACAAAACAAAGATGAAAACTATATCAAGGAAGCTACACTAAAAACACAAGAGATAAATGCTGCATATGAGATGATAAAAAAGGTAAGAGGATAAAAAGATGAGACAACTTTTCTTACTAGTATATTGCGTGTTTCAACTCTCTGCCAATGAGATGGGAGCGCTGTTGTTTCATGGAAACTGTGTAACCTGTCATTATGAAACAGTCGATAAATCAGCACCTTCCATAATGAAAGTACGCCAAGCATACAAAAATGCATTTAGCGATAAGAAGGAGTTTGTACATTATATGTCTAAATGGGTACTCCGACCCAATGAAGAGCATTCCATTATGCAAGATGAAATTGCCAAACATGGTCTTATGCCTCAACTCGCTTACGAAAAAGAGGTTTTAGAAGATATTGCCACCTATATTTATGAAACAGATTTTACGAAAGTTCACCCTCATCATAGATAAAATCTTTCTCCCAAAAAAACTCTATCCACGTAGTTGCTTCATTGACATAAAAATCTGGTATGCACTTGGATGTTTTTTTATAAAACAGTGTTGCAATCTTAAACTCTATTTGAGGAAAGGTTTCTTTTAGGTATGCCATAACATGCATAAGTGTTTCACCACTATCTGAAATATCATCTACAACCAAAACACGCTCTTTACCTTCGAGCTCACAACTTCCATACATCGTTATGTTTTCCCTTTTGGTCTCATTATCATAAAGTTCAGTTCTAACACTTTGAAGATTTCGTATATGTAATCCTTCTGTTATTGCATGTGAAAGTGTGTATCCACCTCGCGCTATCGTTACAACTGCTTCAGGTTCAAAAGGTTTTACTTTCGCTATAAGTTTACGGGTATCATCTCGAAAATCTTCATACGAGTAGTATTGTTTCACATTATCCCTTTTTATATATTTTATGTTATTATACAGCATCAATACCCGTATAAGGATAAAAAATGTTTCAAACAATTTCAAAAATTGCATTATCATTATTGGTTGTCAGTGCTATTACTGCGTGTTCTCAAAAAGAGGCGCAACCATCACAACCAAACAAAGCAGTCCAGATTGGTGGCTGTAAAATAGAAAATACAAAAGCGCCTATGTGGGCTTGTATTCCAGAAGTGGAAGGATACTATGCCGGTGTTGGTGTCGCTGAAAAATCAGCAGCAGGAATTGCACATATGAGACGTGTTGCACTTATGAATGGTCGTAGTGATTTGGCACAACAAATCAAAACACAGGTAAAAGATAAAATGGAAGGTTTTACTCGTGCTACTGGAAATGGAAGTGCTGAAACAGTTGATAAAGTTACAACTGCAGTAACAAAGCAGGTTGCAAATGTCGCACTAAAAGGTTCTAAAGCAGTTGACTACTGGGAAGCACCATCAGGAGCTATTTACATGCTTGTAACTGTCCCTCAAGAGAGTGTAAACAAAGAGGTAAAAAAAGCAGTTAAATCTGCTGCATCAAGCTTTAAAGATGATAACGCTCTTTGGCAACAATTTCAGTCTAAACAAGCACTAGAAGCATTAGATAAAGAATTCCCTTCTAACTAACAAACAAATCCTCACAACTCTCCCTTTTACAGGGAGATTTCTTTTTATCTCATATATTTAGCTATAATTGCAAAAAAACTTTAAGGCACATCTATGTCAAAACTCAAAAAAATCGCCATTATAGGTCGTCCAAATGTGGGTAAAAGCTCCCTTTTTAATAGACTTGTGAAAAAACGCGATGCCATCACCTCTGATTTGGCTGGTACAACTCGTGATGTCAAACGTAAAATTGCCATCATTAAAGACAAAGAAGCACAACTTCTCGATACAGGTGGACTTGACAAAGGGTGTGAGCTTTTTGACAAAATCAAAGAGATGAGTTTAAAAGCTGCCTATGCTGCGGATATCATTTTATATATGGTCGATGGCAAAGGTATCCCTGAAGATGAAGACAAAAAGCTTTTTTATGAGCTTCAATCGATGGGAAAAGATATTGCTCTTGTAGTCAATAAAATCGATAATGACAAAATGAAAGAGAAGCTTTGGGACTACTATGAGTTTGGAACAGGTGATATTTTTGGTATTTCTGTTTCACATAACCGTAACACCGTAGAGCTTATTGATTGGATTTACGACAAGCTTCCAGAAGATGCCATCATTAAAGAGGAAGATGAAGTGGAGGTTGTCCAAGAGGAGGAAGAAGAGCTCAGTGATGAGGAGTTCTTTTCTCAGTATGAACATGATGATGAGGATGATGGTTTTTATTATTGGGATGAAGATGATGATGAAGAGGTTGATAATGACTCCATCTTTGGAAATAATGACCGCATCAAAGAGTATGACCCAGAGGATGAAAACCATATCAAAATCGCCATTATTGGGCGTACCAATGTCGGTAAAAGTTCCCTTTTAAATGCACTTCTAGGGGAAGAGCGCTCAGTTGTTAGTAGTGTTGCAGGAACAACGATTGATCCTATTGATGAAACAATTGACTACAATGGAAAGCAACTTACTTTCGTAGATACAGCAGGGCTTCGTCGTCGCGGTCGTATTGTAGGGATTGAAAAATATGCCCTTATGCGTACAACAGAGATGCTCGAAAATGCAAATATGGCACTTGTGGTTTTAGATGCAAGTGAACCGTTTTTAGATTTGGATGAAAAAATAGCAGGTTTGGTTGATAGTAACTACCTTGCATGTATCATTGTTCTAAATAAATGGGATAAAGCAGACAAACAACGTCACGATGAGATCATCAAAGAGGTACGAGAGAGATTTAAGTTCTTAGCTTATGCTCCCATTATTACACTCTCGGCACTCTCAGGACAACGCGTTGACAAGCTTCATGACATCATATTAGAGGTGAACGAAAACTACTCGCAACGTATCCCAACTTCAAAACTCAATGAGGTCATTGAGCGTGCGCTTCGTCGCCATACCTTACCAAGTGTGAGTGGACAGGTGATTCGTATCTACTATGCTACACAGTATGAGACACGTCCACCAAAAATAGCTATCATTATGAACAAACCAAAAGGTCTGCACTTTACCTATAGGCGCTACCTTACAAACAAGCTGCGTGAAGCGTTTGATTTCACAGGAACACCACTACTTTTTAAAGCAAAGAAAAAAGGAGAAAGATAAAATGGCTTTAGCAATTACTTTCATTGTTGGAGGATTAGCTCTCACACTTCTAAGCATCTATTTTTTAAAAAAGATGAAAGAAGAGGAGCAAAAACAATAACCTTTCTTATGAAAAAGGTTTTAAAACAACCATCGCGACAATAAAAAGCATCAAGATGGTTGGTACTTCATTATAAACACGAAAGAACTTACCACTTTTTGTGCATCTGTCTTCTGCAAACTCTTTTCTGTATTTTTCCATAGAATAAAAATATACAATTAGAAAAACAATAAAAAGTAATTTAGCATGCAGCCATGGAGCACTCATCCATCCACCCATGTAGATAAGTACACTTCCACTAATCACTGTAGCCCACATAGAGGGAACACCGATATATTTAAAAAGTTTGAACTCTTGAATTTTCACAACCTCAACAAACCCTTTGTTCTCAATATTTTCAGCATGATACACATAGAGTCGCGGAAGATAAAACAAAACTGCAAACCAGGAGATAAACGAAATCACATGAAACCAAAGTATCCATTCATACATATTCTATCCTTTAAAACTTTTTTTCTATCATCAAGCAATTGTAGTTGGACCCACCATGCTTGACATCATTGATAAGTCCGTAGATACCTGAGCGGTGTTTAATCAACCAACCGACATATGTACCCTCGAGCTTTTTTTGCAAACAACTTTCCTATATCAACATCCAAACTTATATCTAAATAGTTCAAATATTTTGAAGTATTATCATCACTTACTTCAGCACCACCTTCTCCAAATCCAAAATGAAGTTTTTCATCAAAAACCTTAAAATAATTCACAGATAACTACCATCAGATGTAATATCTTCGATTAAAACATTACCCAAATTACTTTTTGTTGATTTTCCATATGCAACACGCAATGAATAGAGATCTTGAGAAAGAAGCAAAGAGGTAAATAAAAAAAATGATAATAAAAATTTCAAGAAGATTAAACCTTTAATAAGTGTTTCAAGTAAATATATATCAGGCAAAGGTGCCTGATAGTTAAGAAGAAGTTTTTTTAATTAACTTCCAACTCTTTTAAAGATGGAGCTTTATGGTCTGTTACTTTATCATGTAAACGACGTAATGCTTTTGTTGCACGATCTACGGCTATATCAATAGCAGCATCCAACTCTTCATCTCTTTCACTAATAATAATTGGAGCAGTATGTGCTACATGAATCTCAAACTCAACCAATACACCATGTTTTTCAGCCGCTACAATACAGTTAACTCTTGTAATATCCAATGAATATTTTTTAAATTTTTCTATACCAGCTTCAATATGCGCTTTTTTGTCATCATTTAATGTTACATCTTTTGCACGAATTTGTACTATCATCATAAATCCTTTAAATAAGAGGTTATTCACCTCTTTATGTTTACTTATATAATAACAAAATAATGCTGAGATTGGTATAATACACCTAAAAATTTTAGGAAATTATTGAATGAGAGTATTAACAGGTATCCAACCCTCAGGTGATTTACATATTGGAAACTATTTTGGTTCTATCAAACAGATGGTAGATGCACAAAAAGAGAATGACACTTTTGCATTTATAGCAAATTATCATGCCATGAGCAGTGGCAACGGTGGTGCTGATTTGGCAAAGCTTACCATGCAAACAGCAACAGATTTTTTAAGCCTTGGTATTGACCCAGAGAAAGCAACATTTTGGGTACAATCAGATGTCAAAGAGGTACTGGAACTTTACTGGATCTTATCTGCTTTTACCCCTATGGGACTTTTAGAACGAGCACACAGTTATAAAGACAAAGTTGCAAAAGGTATCCATGCAAACCACTCTTTATTCTCTTATCCAGTACTTATGGCAGCAGATATTTTACTCTATTCTCCAGATGTTGTCCCTGTAGGAAAAGACCAGATTCAACATGTAGAGATAGCAAGAGATATAGCACAAAAGTTCAATAATGAATATGGTGATATTTTAAAACTCCCAGAGTTTAAAGTTGAAGAAAATGTAGCTACTGTTCCAGGAACAGACGGACAAAAAATGTCCAAAAGCTATAAAAATACTGTAAATATCTTTGGCGAAGAGAAAAAACAGCTCAAAACAATCAAAAAAATCGTTACAGAAAACGTACCTATGGAGGAGCCCAAAGAGTATGAAAGTTGTAATGTATACAATATGGCAAAACTCTTTTTAAATGAAAATGAGTGTATAGAACTTCAAGAGCGTTACAAAAGAGGTGGCGAAGGGCATGGTCATTTTAAGCTCTATCTTCATGAAATCATTTGGGAATATTTTAGACCTTATAGAGAAAAACGGGAATATTATATGAACCATCAAGATGAAGTAAGAGAGATTTTACATAGTGGTGCAACCAAAGCAAAAGAGATTGCAATGCCAATGATGGATAAAATCAGAACACTTAGTGGTATAAAATATTAAAGAAGTCACTATTTATTCACTTTTTATCTAAAGTCTGCTATAAATTCAACACATAAAAACAAAAAGGATAAATGTGCGTATACTTTTACTTATAATGTTTCTAATATTTAACTTAGAAGCAAAATCATTGTTTAGTAATGAGTCTCAAGAAGACAGTAGTGTCTATATAAGTAATCTAAAAGATTTACTTATTGCAACACAAAAGACAAGAGGTTTAACAAACTCTTACCTTAATGGTAATACAGAAACACTTCTACTGATTTACAGTACTAGAAGTGATATGAAAAAAGCTATTGGTAAGATGGAATCAACCGCTTTGGCTGCAGATCCTGTTATTAACAACAGAGCCAGTTCTATTTCAAAAGCTTTGATTAAGCTCAACCGCAAAGCATTTAAGAAACAGGCACCTGAAGTGTTTGAAGCATACACAGAACAGATAGAAGAGATTTTAATGCTTGCACAAACAGTAAACCAAAGAACGGCAAAACAGCTTAATGACTTTGGTAAAGAAGCTTCTAGTATCATGATGGAGACAATGCTTCCACTTACTGAATATGTTGGTCGTTTACGTGGATTTGGCGCAGGTTTAGCAGCAAAAAATGAAGTAACAAAAAGTGATATTGAAAAAGTTTATGCTCTCTCTAGTGAAGTTAAAAGACTAAACACCACACTACTTGAACAAATGAGCAAATTAACTGCCAGTTACTCAAATAAATTGCCAAACACTCTTTCGGCTGAAGTTGCTGCTATTGATAAAACAGTAAAAGAGTACACATATCTTGCAGAGAAAAAACTTGTAAAACATCCAGAACAGGTTGATGCAGATGAGTATTTTGAAAAAGGTACAGAGCTTATTGAACTTATCATCAAAGCATATAACAGTGTAAACCATGCTGTTCTTGAAGATTCAAAAGGTTGGTTTTAAAAACCAACCTTCCATTTATTTATAATTGAAATGTTTTAGAAGTTATAAAATACTTTTTAGACCAAATCTCATCTTTTAGCTTCAAGAGATTTCTTACATCATCATTCACTAAACGATAATAAAGTGTTACTTTTACCTTTTTGGCACCATCAACTTTCTTTACTTTAAGAACTTTTTTCCCTTTTGCAGGAATAGATGTATCTTTTGTCTGTTTTATTGCTAAATGTGGAATTGTCACTCTGTTACGCTTTCTTGTATAATGTCTTGTGAGTGAGATATTATCCTCTTTTAATATTTTTGAACCATTCATATATGCAACATTGACAATAATCTCTCTTGCACCAAATCCTGAAGGAAGATTATGGGGTTGAGGATTATAAATAGCGATAATAAGATTCTTACTCTTCGTAGCTAGTTTAAGTTTTAAAGCATCTTTCCACATAGAAGCAACATGCGCACCTGCAAATCCATGATGACGTACATTACGTTTTTTTGCTTTTCCATTAAATTGATATGTAGCTGCCACATCCCATCTTTTTTTACCCATATGACACTCTACACAAGAAGGAGAACCTTTTTTCTTGTACTCTTTTTCCATATTGGTAAAGACCACACCTTTGAGGCTTTTATCGTTTGCATGACAGACAAAACAGAGTTTATTTGGTTCTTTATCCATAAAATCATGGTGTTTAGTCTTGTGATACGGAGATCGAACATCTTTAAAAGGACCAGTCATTGTTCCAGATTCCGTCCACTCTACTCTGTTTATACCACGTTTACTCGCATCATATTCATCATGAATCTTATCAATATTATGACACACTACACAGTTGATACCTTCACTAATCGTATCATCATTTACTGCTTTATCAACTACATCATCTTTGTTGAGTCCCATAACTGCAGCAATCTCATACGATTCATCTGTACTTGTCACAGAGATACGTGGGTTATGACAGGTAGCACACTGTACTTTAAGAGCATTTAAACTTTTACGTGATTTACGACTCACATACTCTAAACTTTTTTTAAAATATTCATCATTTGCAAAATGACTCTTAGCATGCCACGATTGTGACCATTCATCCACTATGCGCTTATGACATACTTTACAACTACTGGAACTTTTAAATCTCTTACCAACATCTACAACTTTTGCAGCATAAACATAACTAAAACCCATTATAAACATTAAAAGTATTTTCATAACGCTTATCTTCTTTGTTTATCAAGCCAAACTATCAAACCTTTTTGAGCATGAAGACGATTTTCTGCTTCACTAAAAACGATGTCTGCGTGTTGTTCTAATACCTCTTCACTTACTTCCTGCCCACGGTATGCTGGTAAACAGTGTAAGAATTTTGCATTTTTATGTGCTAAACACATCATAAGACCATCAACCATATAACCGTTAAAATCTTTGATACGCTGCTCTTTTTCATCCTCTTGTCCCATAGAAGCCCATGTATCGGTTGTCACAACAGTTGCTCCACGAACAGCCTCTTTTGGATCGTTCATCACCTTAATGACCGCCCCACTCTCTTTTGCCATATCTAAAGCATCACGAAGGACTGCCTCATCCACTTCATATCCAACTGGTGTTGCAACACGCAACTCAAATCCAAGTTTTGCAGCAAGCATTAACCAAGAAGATGTCATATTGTTTCCATCACCAATGTAAGCAACAACAGCATTCTCAGCCACACCATACTCAATCATTGTCATATAATCAGCTAAAAGCTGTACAGGGTGATAAGAATCTGTCAAACCATTAATAACAGGAACTTTGGAATAAGATGCAAACTCTTCAATCATACTGTGTTCGTAAGTTCGTATCATCACCATATCACACATCGATGATATAACACGTGCTGTATCTTTAACAGGCTCACCACGCCCTAAATGGATATCACGGTTTGAAAGAAAAAGTGCATGACCACCAAGTTGAAACATCCCTGTTTCAAAGCTCACTCGAGTTCGTGTTGAGCTTTTTTCAAAAATCATAGCCAATGTTTTATTTTCAAGCTCTTTGTTGTAAATTCCTGCTTTTAAATCTTTTTTTATCTTAAGACCTAGATTTATAATCTCTAAAATCTCTTCTTTTGTATAATCTTTGAGTGTTAAAAAATGTCTCACTTTTTTATCCTAATTTTTTTGTTAATCCCTATTTTATTATAGTTTTCTTTAAACTAACTTCTTTTTAACCATTTTGCTACTTCTTTTGCGTGATAAGAGATAATTATATCAGCACCTGCACGTTTAAAACTTATCATAGTCTCCATCACAACTCGTTCATAGTCGATAAGATTATTCATCCCTGCAAACTTCAACATCGCATACTCACCACTTACATTATAAACTGCCATCGGTTTTGTTGTATTGTCTTTGATCTCACGAACTATATCAAGGTAAGCAAGAGCTGGTTTAACCATTAAGATATCAGCTCCTTGTGCCTCATCACTTATACTCTCTGCTACTGCTTCACGGCGGTTTGCAGGATCCATCTGGTAAGATGCTCTATCACCAAAGCTTGGTGTTGATTCAGCTACATCACGAAACGGACCATAATACCCTGAAGCAAATTTTGTAGAGTACGCCATAATCGGCAGATTCTCATACCCTGCACCATCGAGTGCTTCTCGAAGCGTTTCAATAATTCCATCCATCATACCACTTGGTGCTATCATATCAGCTCCTGCTTGTGCATGAATGATAGCCTGTTGTCCAGAGATATCCAAAGTGGCATCATTATTGACAGTTTCCTGCTCCTCATCGATAATGCCACAGTGTCCATGGTCTGTATATTCACAAAAACACAAGTCAGTCACCACAAACATATCAGAATGGGCTTTTTTTATCTCACGCACAGCAGTTGCGATGATGCCATGTTCACAAAGTGCATCACTTCCTATAGAGTCTTTTACATCAGGAATACCAAAAAGTATGATAGAATACAATCCTAATTTTTTAAGTTCTTCACACTCTTTAACGGCAACATCAATACTCATCTGATACACACCAGGCATCGATGCAACCTCTGTTTTAATCCCCTCTCCACTTCTTATAAAAAGTGGATAGATAAAATCATCTGTAGTTACGTGTGTCTCACGGACCAAAGCACGAAGATGCTTGTTTAAACGGGTACGACGAAATCTTTGAAACATTGTTAAACCTTTTTTTTGCTATAATTATTTTGATTTAAATATTTTACCCTTTTAAAGATTAATGAATGAATATAACGATATCAGATATTGCAAATTTACCCTCTCGTTTTGGAGACTTTCAAGTCAAAGCTTTTAAAGAACATGAAAAAGAACATCTTGTCATCTTCTCTAAGAACCTTGCAGAAGTACCTATTGTTCGGGTTCACTCAGAGTGTCTTACAGGTGATGCCATAGGCAGCCTTAAATGTGACTGTCGTGACCAATTAGAATACGCACTCTCATTAGCTAATGAAACTGATGGAATGGTAATTTATCTTCGTCAAGAGGGGCGTAATATTGGACTTTTAAATAAAATAAATGCCTATGCACTTCAGGATAAAGGCTTAAATACAATAGAAGCAAATCATCAACTCGGTTTTGCAGCAGATGAGCGAACCTATGAGATAGTTACTTTTATATTGCATCATTTTGGTATAAAAAAGATAAAACTTTTAACAAACAATCCCGATAAAATAAACTCTATCAATGATGTAGAGATTGTTAAACGCATCCCCATTATCATAGAACCGAATAAACACAACAGTGAATATCTTCAGGTTAAAAAAGATAAAATGGGACATCTTTTATAATGTGAAGTGAAAACCTATGCCTATTGATTTAAAAAAAGATGACATCCATACTGCACTCAAAAAGCTCAAAGCCAGAGAAAATGCTCTTCGTCAACTTGAAGCAATTGCCAAACTCGGTAGTTGGGAAGTTGATTTAAAAACAAAAAAGTCTGTTTGGTCTGAGCGTAGTTATGAGATCTATCAAGTTCCTAAAGAGGAAAAGATAGGACTTCATACTTTTTTTGACATGTTGCTACCTGAATATCATGAAGTTGCTCATAAAGCGATAGAAAAAGGGATACAAACACTCCAACCTCAAAGCTTTATAGGTAAATCTAAACGTCGTGATGGTAAAATAATCCACATCCTTGTCAATGCCCAAATTATCCTTGATGAAAATAATCATCCAGACAAGATGATTGGTACAACACAAGATATCACACAATATACAAAACTCCAAGAACACGCAAAAGAGTTATCTGAAATACTTGAGCGATCCTCTAATGAAATTTATATTATCCATCGTGACACGCTTAAGTATCTTTATGTCAACAAAGGTGCCTGTGATGCACTGGGCTACACATCACAAGAACTTCTTAATATGAGTACAAGAGATATCAATCCTTATCTTGATGAAAATGAAATCCAGCGACTTCAAACACTTCTTTCTGTCACTGGTCACACTCTTAATCGTACTCTTCACCAACGCAAAGATGGTTCTTTCTATCATGTCCAATCTTTCATCCATACAGTTAACTATCAAGGTCAACCTGCATATGTGCTTTTTGATACTGATATATCCCAATCTATAGAGCTTGAACTAGAATATAAAAAACAGGCCAAAGTACTTGAAAATATCCATGATTCTGTTATCTCAACAGATACAGATGGAATTATAAGAAGCTGGAATCAAGGCAGCAGTAAACTTTTTGGATACACTGCCGAGGAGATGATAGGGAAGAAAATCCAAATACTTTACTCACAAAACAATGAAAACTCTATCGAATCTCTTTTTAGTCACATCAACACTGCAAAAGGTAAAATAGACGAAGAGGTATTGATGATTACAAAAGACAATCAGGAGATTATTTGTGATATGTCTTTGAGTGTTTTACGAGATAATTTTGGTGCGATAGAAGGGTATATTGGCTATATTCAAGACATTACTGAGCAAAAACACACGCAAAAACTTTTAGAAGAACAAACAAAACTATTGCACTATCATGCTTTCCATGACCTCTTAACAACCCTTCCAAACAGGACTCTTTTTAAAGAAAGACTATCTCAGGCAATTGTCCACTCAAAACGCAATGGTGAAAAATTTGCACTTTTGTTTATCGATCTTGATCAGTTTAAAAAGATTAACGATTCTCTAGGGCATCATATCGGTGATGAAGTACTTATCGAGGTAGCAAAACGTTTACAAAAAATGATACGGGAGGAGGATACACTTTCACGTCTTGGGGGAGATGAATTTACTATCATTCTAAAAAACATCAAAACTCCCCAAAATGCTGCTAAGATAGCTCAAAAAATCAATTCTATTCTTAATGAACCTGTTATAGTTGGCAGACATACACTCTATATCTCTTCTAGTATTGGAATTAGTATCTATCCTGATGATACAAATCTTGCAGATGATTTGATTAAATATGCAGATACTGCAATGTACAAAGCAAAAGATGAAGGACGAAACGATTACCAATTTTACTCTTCAGAGATGACACAGCTTGCACTTGAGAGAGTTCTTATAGAAAACAATCTTAGAAGTGCCATTAAAGAAGAAGAGTTTATCGTTTATTTTCAACCTCAATACGATGCACAACAAAACAAACTTATCGGAATGGAAGCACTTGTAAGATGGCTACATCCTAGAGAGGGATTGATCCAACCCTACAAATTTATCCCTATAGCTGAAGATACTGGACTGATTGTCGATATTGATAAAATTGTGATGAAAAAAGCGATGCTACAGTTTGCGCAGTGGTACAAAGATGGACTTCATCCAGGGAAACTCTCTTTAAATCTTTCTATGAAGCAGCTCAATCGAGATGATTTCATCGAAAAATTAGAACAACTCATAGATACAATACATTTTAATCCACAATGGTTGGAACTTGAAGTTACAGAGGGAGAGGTGATGAACAATCCCAATGCATCCATAAAAAAACTACTTCATATTAATGAGCTAGGTATCGATATAGCTATCGATGATTTTGGAACAGGATATTCTTCTCTATCTTATCTGAAAAAACTCCCACTTGACAAACTTAAAATCGATCAGTCTTTTATTCGAGACTTACCAGATGATGAAGATGATATTGCCATCACAAAAGCGATTATTGCACTTGGAAAAAGTCTTAATCTTAAACTTATTGCAGAAGGTGTTGAGACTCAGGAGCAAAAAAACTTTTTACTCCAAAACGGATGTTATTATGTTCAAGGGTATTATTATTCAAAACCAATACCCGCAGATGAGATGACAAAACTTTTAAAACTTACTCTCACTTAATGCACCAACTCTTCTTATAGCTGCATCTACTACGTGAAGAAGTTCATCTGTTATATCACCAAGATCTTTATAGTAAAGTTTCACTTTATCCATCTCTAAAGGATCTATCTTATTTCCCAAAAGTTTTGAGAACAATCCTTTTTTCTTTTTGGCAAATAAAATATTATAAATTTTAGCATACTCCAAATGCCATGCTTCATGCATCTTATCAAGACGTTCAAAAAGTTGCAACCCAAGTATAGAAATCATATACTCTTTGTTACTATAAAACCATGAACCACAGCCACATTCCATTTTACCAAGTTTAGGAGGATTTTCAATATCTTTACCCTCAATCGCTTTTTCAATTTTAAGCATCTGTTCTTGATGGAGTTTTTTTGCATCTTCTAAGGATTTTAAAATATCACTCTTACCCATATCTCACCTTTTTTGTGAAAATACTCTCACTTTTTTACTCATAAGTTTGTTATTATTACATAAGTTTAATAAAGAATACTATATAATGTAACATAAATTCTTTATCCAAGGATGTACCCGATGACACACCCAACACCTATAGATCACGAAATTGTTTTGGATCCAAAACGCTATATTGTATCAAAAACCGACCCAAAAGGTGTTATAGAATACGGAAATGATTACTTTGTTGAGATATCAGGTTACACTGAAGCTGAACTTTTAGGTAAACCACACTCTATTATACGCCATCCTGATATGCCAAAAATTGTTTTCAAAATGATGTGGGATCGCATCAAACAAGGGCAAAATATTATGGCTGTCGTTAAGAATCTAGCAAAAGATGGAAGTTACTACTGGGTTGTTACAGAGTTTGAAGCGAAAAAAGATCCTATCACCAACGAAATCATCTCTTATACAGCATTTAGAAAGGCAGCACCAAAAAAAGCTGTTGAAGCAATCGAACCTATTTATAAAAAACTTTTAGAGATAGAAAAAGATGGTGGAATGGAAGCAAGTGAGCGTTATCTTCGAGGTTACTTTGAAGAAAAAGGGATCACTTATGATGAAATGATTAACGATTTAGTCGGAAATAAAGGGCTTTTTAAAACATTTTTCTCTCTTATGAAAAAACTATTTTCATAAAAACAGTTTTTAGGGTAAAATATCCTTTTTAAATGAGGATATTTTATTGGATTTAAAAGCAACACTACAAAACGATGCGATTGTCTTACCAGATGATTTTTTTTATAAAGTGCAACAATATAAAGAGCATCTTCATAAATGGAACAAAATTCACAATCTTACTGGTGCAAAAGATAATAACACCCTCAATGGATTTATTTATGATGCTATTTTCCCATTAAGTTTTTTACCACCTGTTACAACACTGATGGATATAGGAACTGGAGCAGGTTTTCCTGGAATGATACTCGCGTTTGGTCTTCCTAACACGCAAGTTACACTTGTTGAACCTTTAACCAAACGAGCAAGTTTTTTACAGTTTATCAAAGCTGCTTTAAAACTTGAGAATGTTACGGTAGTGAAAAAAAGAGTACAAGAGTTGCCGCCACAAAGATTTGACCTTATTACATCCCGTGCTGTTACAGACACGCAACTGCTTTTAGAGTTAAGCAAAAACTTCCGTGATGAAAACTCTTTACTTCTTTTTTATAAAGGGGAGAAAGTGTTTGATGAGATAGACAAAGCCTCACTTAAAGATATCCACTATAAAGTTATCGAAACAAACAACAGACATTATCTACTACTTGGAGAAACCTTATGATACTCAAACTACTTCTTGTGATCGGCGTTATTGCCATAGTTTACTTTATGTTTATCAAGAAAAAACCTCTTGAATCAAAACCAAAGTCAAAAACACAAAAAAAGAAAGAACAACCTCAGGTTGATGATATGATAGAGTGTGAAAGCTGTGGCGTTTATGTTTCCATCGAGGAATCTATCTTGAGTAACGGTCACTACTATTGTAGTCGTGAGTGTGTTATAAAGGCAAAATAATGCTTCTTTTTGGTCATAGATTTATCAAAAATGAAACTTTTTTTCATATACTTGATAGTGATGCACTACTTCATACTCCACCCAATGCTCCCATATATGTAGAGTTTCAAGAAAGTAACTTGGACATTATAGAGTATTTACAAACGAACAAAATCAGATTTGCCCTTAATGTAGCTACCATTACTGAACTCATCTATGGGGCATCTTTGCAGGCTTCTTATATTTTTGTTCCAAAAGAGTTGGCAAAAACAGCACAGAATATTGCAGAAAACTATCTTTTTGATGCCAAAATAGTTGTGCATATCGAAAATGAGGATGAGATCGAGCCGATGGCTCTTTTAGGAATTGACGGAGTTGCATTTCCAAGCGCCATTGTAAAAATAAACTCTTAACAATGCGCATTGTTCCTCTTGCTATTTGGATCATCTTGTTTCTTGCTTCATGCAGTACACGCAATACTGGCTATAAAAAAACAATCTCTTTAAAGCCACCAAAACCCTATAAACAACACACAAATCCCAAACAGTTTAACAAAACCGATTTTTTAGCACAGATTTTGTATCAAGAGTATCAAAAATGGAAGGCAATACCTTACTGCTATGGAGGGACAGATAAAAATGGCGTTGACTGCTCTGCCTTGGTACAAAATATATTTTTTCAAGCTTTTGGATTACAACTGCCACGCACAACAAAAGAGCAGTTGCGTGTTGGGTACCCTATACCCAAAAGTGAGCTTCAAGCTGGAGATTTACTCTTTTTTAAAACCGCACCCAATACACTCCACAGCGGTATTTACTATAAAGATGGAGATTTTATCCACGCTTCGACAAAATATGGGGTCACCATCTCTAATATCCACAATCCTTACTGGAGAGCAAAATATTACCACTCTCGCAGAGTTCTGCCTTAAACAATCTTGCGTGTTATATAGTTTTTCAATGATGTAAGCACCTCATAAGCGATGGTATCTGCAAACTTTGCAACCTCTTTGGCATCATTAAAAATCAATAACTCCTCTGCATCACTTAAAAAAGAGCTGTTATCCATAGAGATACGACCTGCAATATCAACACCCTCAGGTGTTACATAATGGTTAGAACAGCTTCTCATAAAACCATCTGCATACCCTACATCATAATTACTTACACAACATACACTCTTAGCTTGATACGTGGCACTGTATCCTACACACTCATCCTCTTGCAACACTCGTGTAGAGAGTTTATTTGCATAGAGTGACAAAACAGGTTTTAGTGGTGGTATATCAAACTCTTGTGGCATAACCAAACACCCATACGCCCCAATACCGATACGAGCCATATCCTCATCAAAATCCTCTGTTCTAAAAAGTGCGGCTGAATTACATGAGTGAAATGCCAACTCTTGCATCTTATATTTTTGTGCCAACACTCTTGCGTGTTGCTTTACTTTATGAAAATTTTGCTTTTGCATTGTAAAAGTATCGCTAAATTCATCGGCACTGCTATGGTGTGTAAAAACAGCCTCAAGAGAAAGTTCATACAGAGCAATTTGAACAAACGCTTCTTCCATCTCATCCATCTCTATACCGTTGCGATTCATCCCAGTATCTACTTTGAGTTGTACTTTTGTATGTTTTGGGAACTCTTTGATTGTAGTGATATCATTAATGGTGTAAGATATTTTTGCATCAGCTTTTTGTGGGATATGGGCTAAAACCAAAATAGTATCAAAATATCCCTTTACCATCTGCGCTTCAACTTCACAACGAACAACCGCTTTTTTTATGCCATACTCTTTTGCCATAAAAGCGATTTCCAAGAGTCCGTGACCATAAGCATTGTCTTTTAAAACAAGGGCTATTTTATCTTTGCTTTTAGTTTGATTTGTAATAATGTCAAGATTATGAAAAAAATGTTTTTTATTTAATGTGATATACGCCATAAGGAATTATACCA
This sequence comes from Sulfurimonas sp., assembly GCA_027068455.1. GTDB lineage: Bacteria > Campylobacterota > Campylobacteria > Campylobacterales > Sulfurimonadaceae > Sulfurimonas. The sequence continues at coordinate 9,353 of JAMOSN010000100.1, read as the reverse complement.
ATGAAACGACTAATAGCAGAGTTTGAGGAACAAAGTTTCACCCAAATCATCTTTCCACACGCAGCCACCGACTGGAAACCCTACCTCAAAGAGGCGCAGGAGTGTTTTGTTGCCATTATCAATGCCATAGCCGAGTTTCAAAAATGTTTAGTAGTGTGTGCCAACACGCAAGAGGTTCAAAAGTTTTTTCACAAAAAAGAAAACATTGTCTTTGTAGAGTATGAAACAGATGATACATGGGCAAGAGATTGCTCTGCTTTGAGTGTCTGTGAAGATGGCAAAGTGGTTTTATATGACTTTACCTTTAGTGCGTGGGGTGATAAATTTGAAGCAACTAAAGACAATCTTCTGACACAGCATCTCAAAAAGTACTACAACACGCAAGTAAAACATATAGATTTTGTACTAGAGGGTGGTGGTATTGAGAGTGATGGAGAGGGTATTTTACTTACAACTGCTGCATGTATGTTCAACACCAACCGTAACCCTCACCTTTTAGCTGAGGAGAGAACACAAAAGCTTAAAGAGTTTTTTGGCGCAAAAGAGGTACTTTATCTCCATCATGGCTATCTCAGCGGTGATGATACCGACTCTCACATAGATACCCTTACACGTTTTGTTTCTAAAGATACCATTATGTATCTACAATGTAACAACACGCAAGATGAGCATTACGAGGAGCTTGCAAAAATGGAGCGAGAACTCCAAAAGATTGCCTCAACACGCAACTATACACTCATCCCTTTACCTATGCCAGAAGCTATCTATTATGATCAAGAGCGACTTCCTGCTACCTATGCAAACTTTTTATTTGTAAACGGTGGTATTTTGGTCCCTGTGTATGGTGTTAAAGAGGATGTAGAAGCGGTAGAGATTTTTAAAAAAACATTTCCAACACGCAAGGTTGTACCCATAGACTGTTCTGTACTTCTTCGCCAACACGGTTCACTTCATTGTGTAACGATGCAGTTTGCAAAAGGGGTAGGTATAAATACCTAACTCTCTGTATCTATACTTAGTATTTCATAAGCGCCATAACTTAATCCAAAGAAAACACTAGCAGCAGCAATGATAATGCCAATAGTTCCTGCATCCATATTTAATCCTTCATATCTCGTAAAAGTTCAATCTCTTTATGCACCTTTTTTGCAATAAGCAAAAAGATAAACATAAAACCAACAATAAAACAGATACCAATCCAAAATAACAAATTGATATCCTGTGCTAAATAAAGTTTTGAAACACCAGCACCAATAGCGAGTATAAATGCAACAATAATACTCATGTAAGATTTCAAAAGACCTATATACTCTTTCTTCTCGTCAATTTTACTCATATAAGTATTATAACACAAAGAAGTTATCTAACTATGCAAAAAACTCACAAACCTCTCCAAATCATCTTTTTTCGCGACCACAACAAGAATGTCTCCACCATCGAGCTTATGATCTATTCTATGGTCAATAAAAGAGAGTTCATCCCCCATCTCTTTATCTATAATAGCAATAAGAACTATGCCATGTTTTTTAAAATCTATCTCACTTAAGAGTTTGGTATCTATTGATGAGTCTTTAGGAAGAACTATCTCAGCCATTTTTAAATCATTCTCTTTGTAGATAATCTCATCAACCGCTTTTGTCACTGCAGGCTTGGTAAGCATATTTACAAATCTTCTCGAAGTTGCTTCGTAAAGATCTATCACATTTGTTGCCCCTGCATATTTAAGTTTTCTTGCATTTTCAAATGAGTTTGAGATTGCAATAATAGAAATGTCACGATAGAGTGTTTTAAGTGAAAGCACCAAAAAAAGGTTATGCGCTGTTTTATTCATAGCACAGTACACCACATCCTTTTTCGCATCGATATCCAGTGCTGTTATATCATCATTGTGTTTGATGTTGATTTGACGAGGCACTATCTCACTTGGTATGGTAGCATCATAATTTTTACTGTCAACCACTACAATCACCTCTTTATTCAAACCTGAGAGATGTTTATACAGATGGCGACCAAAGGAACCAAATCCAAAAATGATGATTTTTCCACTCATTGCATCTTCCTTTTGAGGTTACTAATAGCTGTTACATGCCCTATGCACACAAGATTGTCCCCTGCTCTTAAAATAAAATCATCACTCGGATTGAAAATAAATTCAGAATCTTTGGTTTTACAGTTACGAAGTACACCAAGAAGAATCACTCTCATCGCCTCAATCTCTACCTCTTGGAGTTTTTTTCCATCACCAAAACTCTGTGGTGTTATCTCTATCTCATCCATCTGAATCTTATCTTTTTGATCAACTATAGAGAGCAGCACTTCAAAGGCAACAGGCTCACCCTCATAGACAGCAGCCATCATTCCTGCTATCTCTTCTGGCATAATCACCTGATCTACATTGGCAAAGTACATCTTTTGTGCTACCTCTTCATCACTACAACGAGCCGATACATGAACATTTGGATTTAAGCTTTTTACATTGACAGCGATAAAAATGTTAACAATATCATCAGAAGTAAGACAGAGTACATGAGAGATATTGGTTTTGATTTTAAGTTGCGAAAACACCTTCTCACTCGTTGCATCGGCACATATCGCTTTATACCCCATACCATAAGCCATCTCTGCGAGGTTTTCATCTTTTTCTATCACAACAAAGGCAACCCCCTCACGCTCCAGCTCTTTAGCAACCAAACGCCCCAAAAGCCCAAAACCACAAATAACAGTAATACTCTCTTTCTTACTTAAATGTTGCACAATTCTATCTTCTCGAAGCATCGTAAGACGCTCACTAAAAGAGGAAACAATGATAGAAGTTGCAAATGAGATTAACCCGATACCTGTAAAGATGATAAGCATCGTAACCACCCGACCCTCTGGTGTAACAGGGGAGATATCTCCATACCCAACAGTAGAGATGGTGATAAGCGCCCAGTAAAAAGAGTCAAAAAGGTTTTTGATATTTGGATTTTGGTTGTTTCCTTCAAAAACATACAACATAATCCCTGCGATAAAAATGAAAAAACCAGAAAGTGTCAAAAGGGTGATAAGCTCAAACTTTTTGTTTTTCAAGACCTCTAAAAAGCTTGTAAGACTTTTGGTATAACGAAGCATTTTAAAAGCGCGAAAAAGCACCAAAACACGCAACACTCTTAAACCTCTGTAGCTTGGCAATATCGCTATAAGGTCAATAATGGCAGATGGTGTGGTAATATACTCCCACTTATCCTTGAATATCTTTTTAAGTAATGTCGATGTTTTCAAGGATTTTGAAAAGAACAAAGCCTCCTCATACTCCTCTATAACTATTTTATGAACATCACTGTAAACCCACATTCTCAGAATATACTCAACAACAAAAACAGTTGTTACAAAATAAAGGTCTAAAGCATCCAGCCATTTTGGCACATGATGTTTTACATCTATAACAAGCAATGTCACACTGCTTAAGATAACAAATATCATAAAAAAGTCAAAATATTTTTTATATGGATAGTTGTCATTTTCTAAAAGGTTGTAAAAAAAAGTTTTTATACTGTTATACTTGGTTGAGGCATCTAAAAAATAAGCAAATTTTACTATAAAATTTCGAGGGGTTTTCATCCGTTTTCAGGTACTTTATGAGTATTTTTTTCTTGTGATGAACTCTCTTGATCCAATATTGCAATCCCACTCATTATAAGATATGTTGCAAGTCCAAAACCAAGAGCTATTATGAAAATTTTTTTACTTTTTTCTATCGTAGTCACTACTTTACCCTTTTTTATTCTAAAATTGACACAAACTATTTTCTTATGTATTGTAATCAATTAATACTTAATATAACAAGGTTATAAATTTACAAAGAATCACATCCATGGTAATAATCAATACTTAACACTATTGTAATACTTCTTTTTTATAATACCTCTAATTACTATTTTATCTTAAGGTTATATTTATGAAAAAGATTATTCCCCTTTCATTAGTTGTGATATCTTCACTCTACGCAACAGAAATTACACTCTCACCAATCTCAGTTGAATCTACAACAATCACTGAAGTAGCACAAAATGCACAAACTTCAGCCGATGTTGCAACAGCACTTAGCACATCGGTACCTAGTATTGATATGTCACGTAGAAGCGGTATTGCAAACGATGTAATTATTCGTGGTCAAAAACGTGACAATATCGCAGTAGAAGTAGATGGAACAAAAGTTTGTGGAGCTTGCCCAAACAGAATGGACCCACCAGTCTCTCACGTACTTGCCAATCAGATTGAGACCATCGAAGTTACAGAAGGTCCTTACGATGTCACCACATACGGTAATCTTAGCGGTGGAATTAAGATAAAAACCAAAAAGCCTACAAAAGATTTTAAACCACAGCTCAATCTTGGCTTTGGTGCATGGAACTATAAAAAGTTTGGCGCTACAGCAAGTGGTGGGAATGATTTTTTACGCCTTTTAGTAACAGCTTCTATGGAATCAAGTGACCAATATAAAGATGGTAATGGAGACACTCTAGCACAACAGCTAGATAGATACATCGCAAATGGACACTCAGCCGCTGCAGGAAATGCCTATCAGGCAAACTACCATGATATGCAGGCTTATAAGAAAAAATCAATCAATGCCAAAGCGTTTATAACAACCGCTAAAAATCAAGAGCTTCGTCTAAGTGCAACAGCCAATAGAAGTGACAATATAATGTACCCAAATACAGGTATGGATGCTATCTTGGATGATTCAAACATCTACTCCGTATCATATGATATTAAAAACATCTCAAAGATTTACAAAAATGTAAACTTGCAGTACTATTACTCGGATGTTGATCATCCTATGAGTACAGAGTATAGAAAAAAAGCTGCTATAAATCCTGCGATGAATAAAACAAACCATATGTGGACAACCATGCAAGGGATCAAACTGAAAAACAATTTTGAAATCAACTCTTACAAATTTTTGCTTGGACTTGATGGCAGCAAAAGAACATGGAAAGGTGAGTACACAAATAATGTAAGTGGAGCAGTTCTTGGAAAGAGCATAGACCATGCCTTGACAAAAAACCGTGCTCTTTTTGCTGAACTTGAAAAAGTTTATGGAGCATTGAGTATGAAAGCTGGAGTACGCTATGACCACTCAAAAGTAGAGGATGACAATGCTAACCATCAATCAAACAGCTACAACTCACTTGGGGCAAATATATTTACAAGCTATGCACTAAGCGGTGATAACAAACTCTTTTTAGGTGTGGGAACTGCTTCTCGTGTTCCAGATGGAAGAGAACTTTATTTTCAAAAAGGAGGACTTAAAGGTACCCCAAACTTAAAACAAACAACAAACAGAGAGATTGATGCAGGATTTGAGAGTGATAATGACTACTTTAAACTCAAAATCAAAGTTTTTTACTCTGATTTAAAAGACTACATCTATATCAACGCAAACAAAGTAACAAATATTTTTGAAAATATAGATGCAAAAATCTATGGTGGCGAAATTAGTGGCAGCTATTATGTTAGTGATGATATAACACTTGATATGGGAGCTTCTTATAAACGTGGCAAAAAAGACCATGCCCTCGCAGGTCAGACAAATACAAATCTAGCAGATATTGCACCACTACGAGCAAATGCAGCACTCAACTATGAGTATGCCAACCATTCACTCGCAACACTTGAGGTTCAAGCAAGCAAACGATGGAGCGATATAGACAACGATAACGGTGAACAGGAACTCGCAGGCTGGGCAGTTATGAATGCAAAAATAAAACATGCCGTAAATAAAAAGTTTGACTTTACTCTGGGTGTAAATAATATGTTTAATATTACTTATGCAAGAAGTAATACCTACGTTGATCTCACACTAGTAACAGCAGGTGGAGAGAACATGCTTCTCAATGAACCAGGGCGCTATGTATATACGAACTTAGATTTTAAATTTTAAATTTTTCAAGCATCCATATCACACTTTTTGGGTGCTTATATTATTATTGTCTCATTTTGTGGAAAAATGTAATAAAAATATTATTTTTATTTTATAATCCATTTTTTAAGATTCATACAAGAATTCTAGTGTTAAACTCTATCAATTAAATAATGTGAGTATAAATGATGAGTACAAAAGAGAGACGTAAAAACAGTATAGTTATTCCATACTTATTCTTTTTATTTGAGATTATTGTCATTTTTGAAGTTTCTTATATTTATACCAAACTTTTTGGTACGACGCTTTTATCTCTGTCACTTTTAGGTATTGTTGGAGTGTATGCTTTATATAGTGCTGTATCACGACTTTCTCGAGTTATTCAGAGGATTCGATTTTCCAACTATAACTTTACAACTCAAAAGAAAAAAAATTATACCTCCTGATTAAACACTCTTTTATCCCAAAGAGGTTAAAATCTTTTTATGATAAATAGATACCCAACAAAAAAAATATACGTAGGTGATGTAGCTGTTGGTGGAGATGCTCCTATCTCTGTTCAGTCAATGACCTACTCCAATACCCACGATGTTGCCGCTACTGTTGAGCAGATAAATCGCCTGCATTTTGCAGGATGTGACATAGTACGTGTTGCTGTTCCAGATATGGAAGATGCATTGGCTCTTAAAAGCATAAAAGAACAAATCTCTTTACCGCTTGTTGCCGATATCCACTTTAACTACAAGCTTGCCCTTATCGCTGCTGAATCTGTTGACTGTATCCGATTTAACCCTGGAAATATCAGTGACAAAACAAAAATCAAAGAGATAGTCAAAGCATGTCAAGAGCGTAACTTACCTATCCGTATAGGTGTCAATGCTGGAAGTTTGGAAAAAGAGTTCGACAACAGATACGGACCGACAGCTGAAGCGATGGTTGCAAGTGCAGAATACAACATTAAGTTCTTAGAAGATTTAGGATTTGATGATATCAAAATCAGCCTCAAAGCAAGCGATGTTCAAAGAACAGTTGATGCATATAGAATGCTTCGCCCAAAAAACAACTACCCTTTTCACTTAGGTGTTACAGAAGCAGGCACTATCTTTCATGCAACAGTTAAAAGTTCCATAGGACTTGGTACACTTTTACTCGATGGCATAGGTGATACCTTGCGTGTTAGTATCACTGGGGAGCTTGAAGAGGAGATTAAGGTTGGAAAAGCAATCCTTAAAGATAGTGGTGCAGCCAAAGAGGGACTTAATATCATCTCTTGCCCAACATGTGGACGCATCGAAGCTGATTTAGTAAGTGCAGTAGCAGAGATTGAAAAGCGCACCAAACACATTACAGCACCTCTTAATGTAAGTGTTATGGGTTGTGTAGTCAATGCCATTGGAGAAGCTGCGCACGCAGATGTTGCCATCGCTTATGGCAAAGGCAAAGGGCTTGTGATGGTAAAAGGGGAAGTTGTAGCTAATCTTGATGAAAAAGAGTTAGTCGATAAGTTTGTGAGTGAAGTGGAAAAAATGGCAAATAATGAATAAAATAATAGCCTAAATATTTAAGACAGAGATTCAACAAAGTTAATTTCTAAAAAAGACAAGTATTTACATCCTATTAAAAAAAATTAAAATTTACTTAAAAATTTATTAGACTTCTTGCATAACTCCTATAAGTCTCAAAGAGCTAAGAAGTGGTAAGATTGTGCAAAACAAATTTTTCAGCCTAGCCGTAGCTAAGGTGAAAATATTTTTTTGTGCAAGATTGCTACTTATTAGCTCTCCCTTTGGGCATATTATAGAGAGCTTTACTCTACGTTAGATAACCCCAACCGTAGCTTCAGCTACGCTTGAGAACATCTGCCTTGATTAAAACTCTCTATAATATGTTGAGTCATATAGGAGTTATGCAAGAAGTCTATTCTAAAAATTATGCTAAAATATATAAAAACCACAAGAGGATTTGCAGTGACTAAAGAGAAAATTTTAGACTTTTTAAGAGAAAACAAACAGTTATTAAAAGAAAAATATTATGTTACAAAAATTGGTCTTTTTGGAAGTTATGCCAGAGATGAGGCAACTGCACAAAGTGATATTGATATAGTTATAGAAACTTCAAAAAAAGATTTCTTTCTTAAATCTGATCTTCAAGATTTTTTAGAAGATGCATTTCATGTTAAAATTGATATTGGTTATTTAGACAGTATGAGAGAATTTTATAAACGACGTATTCAAAAGGATATACTCTATGTCTAAAAAACGAGATGTTGAACTTTTTTTAGTTGATATCTATATTGCAATTTTTAAAATAAAAAACTATGTCTCCCCTTTTGTAAATGCACAAGAACTACTTCATGATTCTCTCCATTGGGATGCAACAATAAGACAACTTGAAATTATAGGAGAGGCAATCAAAAACTTACTACTGAATAAAGAGTTCTGTCAAGTTTCACCAAAATATTTTAGACAGATAGTCGATTTTAGAAACATTGTTGCTCATGGTTATTTTGGAATTAATGAAGATGAGGTATGGGATGTTATACATACCAAACTTGATCAGCTTCAAAATGATTTGAAACAAATTATTATTGCAATATATAATCTCGATGAAGCTTTTGAAACCACCCTATATTATGATCTTAAAAATCAAGACACTGAACTAAAAAATTATTTAAAAAATCTACAAAAAGAGTTCCATGATGCAAGATAATCTCTACAACCTCGCCTTTGAGCGTTCTATTTTAAGCTCCATCATCTTTGAGCCCAGCCAGTTTGATGAACTGAGTGTTATTTTAAAAGTGGAAGATTTTTATCTTCCAGCGCACCAAGATATCTTTAAAGCGATGCTTTTACTCTTACAAAAAGACCAGCCTATTGATGAAGAGTTTATCAAAAAAGAGCTTAACAGAATGAAGAAGTTTGATGAGCAGGTTCTTTTGGAGATTTTAGCAGCTAATCCAATCTCAAACACAAAAGCGTATGTGGATGAGATTAAAGACAAGTCACTCAAACGCCATCTTTTAACCCTTACAACAGAGATAAAAAGAGTAACAGTAGAGGAGGAGCTTCCCTCAGCTGAAGTGGTTGATATTGTAGAGAAAAAACTCTACGAAATCACCCAAGACAACCAAACAAGTGACTTCAAAGACTCTCCAAAAATGACCTTCGATACGATGGAGTACATTAAAGAGATGAAAGCTCGTGGAAACTCTGTACTTGTAGGAGTTGATACTGGTTTTAAAGAGCTTAATAAAATGACAACAGGTTTTGGTAAAGGGGATCTTGTCATCATCGCAGCAAGACCAGCAATGGGTAAAACCAGTTTTATTTTAAACACCGTGAACAACCTTATCCTCCAAGGTAAAGGTGTAGCATTTTTTTCACTAGAGATGCCAGCAGAACAGTTGATGTTAAGATTGCTCTCCATCCAAACCTCCATACCATTGCAA
>JAMOSN010000099.1 GCA_027068455.1 Sulfurimonas sp. | reverse complement strand
GCAACTTTTAGAAAATTCTAATGTTTATAAAAGGTTGGCAGGGGAATTGAAAAAGTAAATTTGTATCTTTATCAATTCTTCAACACTTTTTAGAGATAATCACGAGAATATAACTATTATAAATCAACATATTAGGATAACACGCCATGGAATTAGATTTTGCAAAATTTACAAAGTACTCCAAACCTGGACCGCGCTACACATCTTACCCAACAGCTTTAGAGTTTAGTGATGATTTTAAATATGATGACTATTTGAAAAAACTGGAATCTCAAGATAAAAAAAGACCATTGAGCCTTTATTTCCATTTACCATTTTGTAAAAATGCGTGTTATTTCTGTGGATGTAATGTGGTTTTTACCTCTAAAGAGGATAAAATGGTTCGTTACATGGATTACCTTAAACGTGAACTTAAAATCCTTTCAAAACATCTCAATACAAAAAGAGAAGTGATTCAGATGCACTTTGGTGGAGGGACACCAACTTTTTACACTGCAAAACAGCTTGATATAATTATTAAAGAGATTAAAAAATATTTTAAAAATTTTGCAAAAGATGCAGAGATTAGCTGTGAAATAGATCCACGACATATTGATGATGCACAAATGAAAGTACTTTCCAAACATGGTTTTAACCGTGTAAGTTTTGGTATTCAGGATTTTAATGAAAAAGTACAACACGCAGTACATCGTGTACAGCCGTATAACATTACAAAAGAAGCGATGGATTTGGCACGTAAATATAAGATGAAAAGTGTTAATGTAGATTTAATATATGGACTTCCATATCAGACGTTAGAAACATTTAAAGAAACACTTTCTCTTGCACTTACTCTCAACCCTGATCGCTTTGCAGTATTTAACTATGCGCATGTGCCTTGGTTGAAAAAAACTATGCGTAAAATAGATGAAACAACACTTCCACGACCAGATGAAAAGTTGCAGATTATGCAGTACACTATAGATTTTTTAACAAATAACGGTTATAAAATGATTGGTATGGATCATTTTGCAAAACCTGAGGATGAGCTTTTTCAAGCGATTGAAAAAGGGGAGCTTCACAGAAACTTCCAAGGCTATACAACCAAAGGGGGTGCAGACCTCATAGGGATTGGGCTTACTTCCATTGGTGAAGGGGTTGATTACTATGCGCAGAACTTTAAAGATATGGCTAGTTATGAAGAGGCTATAGATGCAGGAAAACTACCGTTTGAGCGTGGTGTGATGCTTAGTGATGATGATATGATTCGCCAGTATGTTATTATGGAGCTTATGAGTAACTTTAAGCTTGATATAGAGCGTTTTGAGAAACTTTTTGATATAGACTTTCAAGAATACTTTTGCGATGCTATAGAAGTGCTGCAACCTTTTGTGGAAGAGGAACTTATCACTATGGATGCAAAACATATTGCGTGTTCTCAAACAGGAACATTACTTATTAGAAATATTGCGATGCCTTTTGATGCTTACATGGCTAAACACGCAAGCAGTTCTAAAACATTTTCAAAAACAGTGTAGGGTATAGATGGAAGAGACTTTAATAGATAAAAAACCTGAAGATATTTTTGCGTTTGATAAAATAGCTGACGATTGTGTCAAGTGTGGAAAGTGTATTCCAGTATGTACTATCCATAATGTTAATGCGGATGAGGTTACATCTCCTCGTGGATTTATTGACCTCTTAGGTGCATATAAACGTGGGAATTTGGAACTGGATAAAACAGCCAAAGATATATTTGAGAGTTGTTTTTTATGTACAAATTGTGTCGATGTGTGTCCAAAATCACTCCCTACTGATATGATTATAGAACAGGCTCGTGCTGATATAGCACGCAAGTATGGCATCGCTTGGTATAAAAAAGCGTTTTTCCTTTTACTGCGTCATAGATGGCTTAATGATATAGCATTTAAACTTGGATGGGCATTTCAAACATGTGGCTTTAAGATACAAAAAGATATCAATTCTATGACATCACGCTTTGAGTTGCCAATGATAAAAACAGATAGACTTTTACCATCATTGACACGCAAGTCATTTTTGAATTCTCATAGAGAAAATATCAACAACGGTGGAAAAAGAAAAGTAGCGATTTTTATTGGCTGTTTAGGAAATTATAACTATAAAAATATCGGTGAATCACTTTTGGAGATTTTAAAGGTGTTAGAGATAGATGCTTTTTTGGCAAAGAGCCAAAAATGTTGTTCAGCACCTGCTTACTTTACTGGGGATTTTGATACAGTAGATCATAATGCGAAGTTTAACATAGAATACTTTGAAAAGTTTGCCGATGATGTGGAAGCTATCATTGTCCCAGAAGCTACATGTTCAGCGATGCTTAAAATCGACTATGAACACTATTTTCATGACCAGCCTGAGTGGCAGGAACGTGCTAGAGCGGTTATGAAAAAAGTATATATGGCGACAGAATGGCTGCAACATCATACAGACTTGGAAAAAATCTTGGCTGAGAAAAAGAAAAATACCAAAATTGTCACCTACCATGATCCGTGCCATGCAAGAAAGATGCAGGGAATTCATGAAGAACCGCGTAATCTTGTGCGTCAAAACTATAAAATAGTGGAGATGAGTGATCCTAATGCATGTTGTGGATTTGGTGGAGTAACGATGCAATCAGAAAAGTATCATTTTGCCAAAGCGGCAGGGGTTCCAAAAGCGGCAATGATTAAAGAAACTGAGGCTGAGATTGTAAGTGCTGAGTGCTCTGCGTGTCGTATGCAAATCAATGCAAGTATGAACTATGCAGGGGTTGAAACAGTGTTTAAAAACCCTATAGAGCTTATAGCTGATGCGTTAAGAGAGGAATAATGGAGCATTTTGTCTGGGATGTAAGTCCTGTAGCACTCTCCTTTGGACCTTTGCATGTGTATTGGTATGGTATCCTTTTTGCCACTGCTATCCTTTCTGGTTTGGAGTTTATGAAATGGGCTTTTAAACTTGAACATAAAGATGAAAGTGTGATAGAGCCTCTTTTTCTCTATACAGTTGTTGGTATCGTTGTGGGTGCCAGACTTGGGCACTGTTTTTTTTATGAGCCTGATTTCTATCTCGCACACCCTATGAAAATCTTTGCTGTCTGGGAGGGTGGACTTGCAAGTCACGGTGGTGGGCTTGGTGCTATCATTGCCCTTTATATAGGAACACGCAAGTATAAGTTTGATTTTTTATGGCTCATAGACAGGCTTGTTATTCCTACAGCACTTTTTGGTTTTTTTGTTCGTATGGGGAACTTTATGAACTCTGAGATTGTGGGTATCCCTACACAAAGCTCTTGGGGAATTATATTTAGTCGTATTGATGATTTACCACGCCATCCGACACAGCTTTATGAGGCGTTTGCCTATCTGTTTATCTTCTTTTTACTTTTTTGGATATACAAAACAAAAAGGGAAAAAATCAAAGTTGGATTTATCTTTGGATTGTTTTTGACTTTGGTATTTTCTGCCCGTTTTGCTATAGAGTTTGTAAAAACAAAACAGGCTGACTATACGGCTGATATGGTGCTGAGTGCTGGACAGATGCTTAGTATCCCATTTTTGGTGGTTGGCATCGGATTTATGGTGTGGAGTATGAAAAAGTGATACAAAAACTTTTAGCGTACTATATAGTGGGTATCAATATTTTTACCTTTGTGATGTTTTGGTATGACAAACATTTGGCAAAGGTGAAAAAACGTCGTATCAGTGAAAGGGAACTTCATACATTGAGTGTTTTTGGTGGATTTATCGGGGCAAGTTTTGCGATGTATATACTGCGACATAAAACAAACAAAAGCTCTTTTTTAATCAAGCATATTATTATTTTGGTTTTATGGATAGCCGCTATTGTGTACTATTTTACGCAAGTAGATACCATTAACTTTTTACGTTAACTATCTTTTCTTTTTCCCTCTTTTTCTCTCTTTGTGAACAGAGCCTTTCCAAAAATGATTTACTGCCCAGTAGGCTGTAAGAGAACCAAATACAGAGTAGAGTGCTGTTCCAAAATAAAGAGGTATAAAAATCTTATCCAGATTATCTTTAAACCATTCTAGTGTCATCTCTACAGGTTCTGGCTCTATTCCAAGAATAAAAGAACCTGTCAGATATTCCATATAATACATTGGTGGCATGGTAATGGGATTGCTTAACCAACACATTGCCAGTGCAACAGGAACATTAAAACGGAAAAACGGCATAAAAAGAAGTACTGCTGCCATCTGCATAGGCATAGGTATAAAGGCGATAAAAAGTCCAAGCAAAACACCACGAGAAATCATTTTACGATTTGTTGCCAAATATTCTGGTGGAATTTTGTATTTTTTAATAAACTCTTTGAGTTTTTTATGTTGGGAAGTTTTTTTTAGTGTTTTTCTTATCATATATGTAACTTATTTGTAATTTTTTTGTGATGGATTATAACAGTTCCTAGCTTATAAATAAAATGGAATCTAAATATTATGTTAAAATTGCATATATTATTACGAGGTTATAAAATGTCATTTGAAAAACTAGGAGTATTTAAGCCTTTGCTTGATGCCATAAAAGATTTAGGGTATGAGAATCCTACCACTATACAAAAAAGAGCGATACCGCTGGTTTTACAAAAAAAAGATATTTTTGCAACAGCACAAACAGGCACTGGTAAAACTGCTGCATTTGCACTTCCTATTTTACAACGTCTTAAAAAGAGTGATAAAAATGCAGGGGTGCGTGCGGTTATCCTCTCTCCTACACGGGAGCTTTCTATTCAGATATATGAAGATATTCAGGGGTTTTCAAAATATATGGATATAGAAACCACCATTTTAGTAGGTGGTAAAGATATTGAAAAACAAAGAAGAAAACTTCGTTGTGGTACTGACATTATTATTGCAACACCAGGACGACTGATGGAGCATATGCTTCAGGGGCTTTATATGGAAGATGTGGAGGTGTTTGTCCTTGATGAAGCCGATAGAATGCTTGATATGGGTTTTGCAAAAGATATACGAGAGATTCACCCACTTCTACCGCGTAAACATCAGACCCTTCTGTTTTCAGCTACCTTTTCAGACAAGGTGCGTAAACTCTCCAAACTTATCTTACGCAAACCCGCTTTCATCGAAACGGCAAAGAAAAACACCACAGTAGATACCATTAACCAAATAGCTTATCAGGTAGATACAGATAAAAAAGCAGCTCTTTTAGCCTACCTTATAGGCTCACGCAACTTTGAACAGGTTCTTGTGTTTACCCGTACCAAAGCAAGTGCCGATGAGCTTTTTGAGGAGTTGCAAAAAGATGGGCTGAAGTGTGGCATTATCCATGGGGACAAAACAAAAGCAAACCGCCTTAAAACCCTCAAACAGTTTAAAGAGAAGAAGTTGCGTGTTTTAATAGCAACAGACATCGCTTCACGTGGTCTTGATATTGAGCATCTGCCGTATGTTATCAACTATGAACTGCCATCTATCCCTGAGGATTATGTGCATAGAGTTGGGCGAACTGGAAGAGCAGGGCGAGAAGGGGAAGCGATAACGCTTATAGATATTTATGAAAAGTATGAGATTCGTGACATCGAAAAACTGATAGGGCAAAAGATTCCAAAAGATGTGGTAGAGGGATTTGAGCCAGATCCAAACATCCGTCGTAAAGATATTGATGAGGTAAAACTCAAATCAGAACACAAGCGTGAAGCCAAAAAGTTTGTCAAACACAAGTCACCTGAGAAAAAAATCACAGCCAAAGCTTTAAAAACAGCGAAGAAAAAACGTAAAACTACCAAACGTGACGGGTAGGTTATGTTTGCAAACTATCAACTCCAAATTATCTATCAAGATCAATATCTTATAGCTATTAACAAACCAAGTGGGTTGTTGGTGCATAAGTCTATGATAGACAGGCACGAGATATATTATGCAATGAAGATGTTACGTGATCAGCTTGGTGGAAAATGGGTCTATCCTATCCATCGACTTGACAAGCCCACAAGTGGCGTGTTGCTTTTTGCTCTTGAGAGTGATACAGCACGGTTAATGAGTGAACAGTTTAAAAAACACGCAATACACAAACGCTACATCGCTGTGGTGCGTGGTTATATAGAAGAGGAGGGGTTGATTGATCACCCTTTAAAAGAGAAACTTGATAAGATTAGTGATAAAGATGCCTCAAAATACAAAGAACCTCAAGAAGCACAAACCCACTACAAACCTTTGGCAAAAGTGCAACTTGATGCTTCTGTCGGCAAGTATGACACGGTACGATATTCATTAGTGGAGCTTACTCCAAAAACAGGGCGTAAACACCAGCTTCGCCGCCATATGAAACATATCTCACACCATATTTTAGGTGATACCAAATATGGAAGAGGGGAGCATAACAAGTTTATCCGTGCAGAGTATGGAGTACACCGTTTACTGCTGCATTGCATAGAACTCTCTTTTATCCACCCCTACACGCAAGAGTCAATAGAGCTTAAAGCATCTTTTGATACTATTTTTACCAAATTATTTCACAACTTTCAATGGAGCATACCACAATGAGTATAACAGAAGAAAAATTTTTAAAAGATTACACGCAACCAGATTTTACCATCGAAAAAGTGCAACTGCATTTTGAACTTTTTGAAGAAAAAACTATCGTCACAAACACTATGCAAATAGTGCGACAAAAGAGTGATGTTACTAACTTAATGCTAGATGCACAAGAGCTAGAGCTTGTAAAGATACAACTCAATGACAAAGAACTCACCCAAGAAGAATATAGTATAGAGAAGGAGAATGTAACGGTTTTTGATGTTCCTGCATCGTTTGAACTTACTATTGAAAATGTTATCTATCCTCACAACAACACAGAGTTAGAGGGGCTATACAAATCGGGAGATATTTTTTGTACCCAGTGTGAACCTGAAGGGTTTCGTCGTATCACTCCATACCTTGACAGACCAGATGTGATGGCGGTTTTTACCACTACAGTTGTGGCAGATAAAGAAAAATATCCAATATTACTTAGCAATGGAAACAAACACCAGTGTCATGAGAGTTTTGATGGACGACATGCCATCACGTGGCACGATCCCCATCCAAAACCATCCTACCTTTTTGCACTTGTTGCAGGTGATTTGGAGTGTGTGAATGATAGTTTTACTACTATGAACAACAAAGAGATTGAACTTAATATCTATGTTGATAAAGGTAATGGCTCCAAGACACAACACGCAATGAGATCACTCAAACACGCAATGCTCTGGGATGAAGAGAAGTATGGACGGGAGTATGATTTAGATATTTACAATATCGTAGCAGTAGATAGTTTTAATATGGGTGCGATGGAGAACAAGGGGCTCAATATCTTTAACTCAGCTTATGTATTAGCAGATATAGACACTGCAACCGATGCAAACTTTATGGGGATAGAGTCTGTGATAGCACATGAGTATTTTCATAATTGGACAGGGAATCGTATCACATGTCGTGACTGGTTTCAACTCACCCTCAAAGAGGGTTTGACTGTATTTAGAGATCAGTGCTTTAGTGGAGATATGAACTCCAAAGAGGTACAACGTATCGAGGATGTCCGAGCATTGCGTGAGAGACAGTTTGTTGAGGATGCTTCACTAACACGCCATCCGATTCAACCAAAATCGTATATCTCTATGAATAACTTTTATACAGCAACAGTATATGAAAAGGGCGCTGAGGTTATCCGTATGCTTCATACCCTTTTAGGAGAAGAGAACTATAGAAAAGCAACAGACTTGTATTTTGAGAAGTTTGATGGGATGGCTGTAGCGGTAGATGACTTTTTATGGGCGATGAAAGAGTATGGGGAGTTTGATCTTGTACAGTTTAAGCGATGGTACGATCAAAGTGGTACACCAAAGTTGCGTGTACGTGAATCTTTTGAAGATGGAAAATATACTTTAACACTAAAACAAGTAATCCCTGATGATGTGGATGGTAATGTTCAGTTGCCATACTACTATCCACTTAAAATGGCTCTTTTGGATGAAGATGGCTCAGAGATAGTAAATCAGATGCTTATTATCTCAAAAGAGGAGGAGTGTTTTGTATTTGAAAACTTAAACACGCAACCAGTTCTTTCAATAAACAGAGATTTTTCAGCACCTATCATAGTTGAGCAGGACAATCCAAACTACCCTTTTTTGATGCAGTATGATACAAATGGTTTTATTCAGTATGAAGCGGCACAAAAATTTGCTTTGGCAACGATGCAAAAAATGGTGCAGGGTGAAGATATTGATAGAGCATTTATGAAAGCATACGGTAGCTTGTTGGATGCAAATGTTGATCTTTCACTCAAAGCACTCCTTTTGGCTTTACCAACACTTTCTGCTTTGATGCAAGAACAAGAAGAGATTGACTTTGAAATTTTACATGATGTAAAAGAGAGATTGACTCAAAAATTGGCATCTGTATATAAAGAAAAACTAATAACCATTTACCAAAAAAACCATTTTGCAAACAATGATTCTTTAGATGCTGTATCTATGGCACAAAGAGCACTTAAAAACAGAGCACTGCTTATACTTTCATCACTAAAAGAGAAAGAGATTGCACTTTTGGCACATGCTCAATATGAAACAAGTATTACAATGACAGACAGGGTAGTGGCTTTGGATGTTATGCAACATTATGATTCTGATTTTGCAAAACTGTCACTTGAAGATTTTTATAATAGATATAAAAATGAGACTTTGGTAATGAACAAATATTTTGCTATTTTGGCATCAGCAGATAAAGAGGATATTTTAGAACGTATTGAGAACTTACAAAGAGATGAGGTTTATGATGAGAAAGTACCAAATTTAGTTCGTGCATTGATTGGATCATTTACACGCAACCAAAAACATTTTCATGCTAAAGATGCAAGTGGGTATAGATTTGTGATAAATAAAATAGTAGATATAGATAAAATCAATCCTCAAATGGCTGCTGGACTTGCTGGTGCCTTTAAAATTTATAATAAAATGAACTCTGAAAATAAAAAGTTGATGAAAAATGAGCTAGAACGTGTAGTTTCTACACACTCGCTTTCAAAAAATGTTACAGAAATAATTGGAAAAATTTTAAAAAACAATTAGTTTTTTTATTTGAGGATGAAACAAGATGCCCTATTATAGGGCTTTATGGAATGTTATATTCATTTATTATATTTTTCATAATAATAATTTATCATTATATGTGATAACATTTTGATAAAATTTTGATAACATATCCTAGAACTTGAAATAGAGGATAATTATATGGCAAGATTAGTTGTATTAGGTGGTGGTGTTGCTGGTCATACAACAGCTACATTCGCTGCAAAATGGTTAGGTTCACAACATGAAGTTGTGGTAGTTACTCCAAATGCTAAATGGAACTGGATTCCATCAAATATTTGGGTTGGTGTTGGTCAAATGACTAAAGAGGAAGTTACTTTTGATTTAGCTCCTGTATATGCTAAAGCTGGTATTACATACCATCAGGCAAAAGCTGTTTCTATTAACCCAGAGGGGAAAGAAGACAGTGATAAGCCATTTGTTACTATTGAGTATACAAGTGCAGACAAAGCTGGTCAAACTGAAACAATTGAGTATGACTACTTAGTAAATGCTACTGGTCCAAAACTAAATTTCGGTGCTACTCCAGGTTTAGGTGAAGGAAGTCAGTTGGGTGAGCATACTGTATCAGTTTGTACAGCAGATCACGCAGTACATGCTTCTGAAAAACTTCAAGAAGCTATTGAGAAGATGAAAGCGGGAACTCGTCAAAAATTCCTTATCGGTACAGGTCATGGTATGTGTACATGTCAAGGTGCTGCTTTTGAGTATATTTTTAATATAGAACATGAACTGAAAAAAGCTGGTGTTCGTGAAATGGCAGATATTAAGTGGATCTCTAATGAGTCTTTCCTTGGTGACTTCGGTATGGGTGGACTTCATATGAAAGTTGGTGGTTATGTAGTAAGTTCTAAACTTTTTGCTGAATCATTATTTGCTGAGCGTGATGTTGAGTGGATGATCGGTGCACACGTTTCTAAAGTTGATGCTGGAAAAATCGAGTATGAGCTTCTTGATGGAACAACTGGTGAAGAAGAATTTGATTTTGCTATGCTTATTCCACCATTTGCTGGTGTTGGTCTTAAAGCTTACAACAAAGCTGGTGAAGATATTACAGACACAGTATTTGCTCCAAACGGATTTATGAAAGTTGATGCAAACTACAATGCAGGTGCGTATGAAAACTGGAAAGCGTCTGACTGGCCAAGAACATACCAAAACCCTACATATAAAAATATGTTTGCTGCTGGTATTGCTTTTGCACCACCACACATTATCTCTAAGCCTATGAGTTCACCAAATGGTACTCCAATCAATCCTACACCACCAAGAACAGGTATGCCTTCAGGTATTATCGGTAAAGCGGTTGCTCACTCAGTATGTGATTTAATGACTAAAGGTGAAGATGCTAAATTACATGAAGCTTCTATGGCTGAGATGGGTGCTGCATGTGTGGCTTCAGCTGGTAAAGGTATATTTAACGGTACTGCTGCTGCAATGACTGTTTATCCTGTTGTTCCTGATTTTGAAAAATATCCTGGAACTGGTCGTGATACAGATTATACATTTGGTGAGATCGGTCTTGCTGGTCACTGGATTAAACATATCTTACATCACTTGTTTATTTACAAAGCAAAACTTAATCCAGGCTGGACTTTAATTCCAGAATAGGCAGAAAAAATAAAAGGAGACAACATGAGCGAAAAGAAATTAGTAGAAGAAGAAGTAAACTTTCAGAAAAATGATGCGTTTAGTCTTACTATGATACCAGGTGCTTTTGCTAGAAAAATGAGAACTTGTGTGATTTGGCAGTTTATCAGATTTTTAGTGATTAATATTAAAATGATTATTGTTGTTGGTAAGAGCCACTAATTTTCATTTCATTTAAAAGTTTTGGAGCAATCCAAAACTTTTAAACTTTCCCCCTTTCTTCTAAAATTCACAATTGAAGGTTTTATTATGGTAAAAGAGATTATTCAGTATCCCACTCCCTTAAGTGTTAAATATGCTACAGATGTCAGAATCTTTGATGAAGAGTTGTTTTCTTTGATAGATGATCTTAAAGATACTATAAAAGAAAATAATTTAGATGGACTTGCTGCTTTTCAAATTGGAAACTATTTTAATGTTATCGTTGTCAAAGATGATAATGGTGAACTAATAGAGATGATCAATCCACGTCTTATTGCACACAGTGACAAAGTGACAACAGAAGAAAAAACAGCATACTATCCAAATCACAGTGCAAAAATCCAAAGATACAATAAAATCAGTGTTGTCTATCAAGACAGAAATGGGAAAGATTGCTCCATGCAGGCTACAGGTAAAATGGCTATTGTGATTCAGCGTAAAATTGACTATACCTTTGGAGCAACTTTTATTCAAAAAATGTCAAAAGAAGAGAAGGAAAAATTTGAAGCACAGTTAGAGGGTGGCATTGATGTTGGATATGATGAATACTGCCCTACAACCTTTAAAAGAGATTATGTACTCAAAGGGATTAATATTGCTCTTATTGTAATGCTTTTGCCTGTTATTGCTTCTTTCTTTGTTGATAACACGCAGCTTTTAGAAAAGATGTGGAACTATCAACTTTATGGAAGTTTCGTTGTTATGGGTATGACAATTGGTTATTTCTTTTATGGACAGTATGAGGGTAAAATTTATACATCATGTACAAGTTGTCAAATAGGAAACATTATTGGGACATGTGTTATTGCTTTGATAAAATTGACACTTATTATGATAGCTTCGTATTTCTTTATCAACCCAAGCTAAGGGATGATAAATGACTTATAAAATACCAACACTCATTCAAACGCAAGATATCTTTATAAACAATAAAGAACTTATTTTAAATCAGTGGGTATCTTATGACTCTCCAAAGAAAATTTTACAACTGCACCAAATCGATAAAGACTACTTTGTTACAAAATATGCAAGTGGTGTTTTTGATTATTTTATGGGTGTAATTGCAAGGAAGAGAGAGGTTGGCAACTGTCCTGTTATGCAAGAGTTGCTTGCATATCTAAAGTTTCGAGAGATCAGTGCTGATGAACTTTTTGAGATATGCAGCCATTTTCGTCGTTCGATGATTGACTTTTCCTATGATGCAGGACTTAATTCCAAAGAGCTTTTTGATGAGATCTCTTACCTCTTTGATAAAAACTTCCGTGGTATTTTAAAGTTTTATACAGATACAATCTTTCAAAAACTGATTGATGCACGTCAAGAGGCTTTGCGTGCTTCACAGGCTAAAGAGTATTTCCTCTCTAATATGTCTCATGAGATACGAACACCGCTTAATGCTATTTTGGGGTTTGTTAACCTTTTAATAGATGAGGATATTTCAAAAAAACATCGTAACTATTTAGATATTATTTTAAATAGTGGGGAAAATCTTTTAAGTATTATTAATGATATTTTAGATTTTTCCAAACTACGAAGTGGTGAGTTTACCATAGAACCAAAAGTTTTTTCGTTGCATGAAGAGTTAAGTCATACTATGGAGCTTTTTGTAGCAAGTGCCAATGCGAAAGATATCACAATTACTTCTTTTATAGATCCAAAGATTCCTAGAGAACTTTATGGAGATGTACTGAGAATTAAACAGATTCTTTCTAACTTTTTAAGTAATGCTATCAAATTTACACCTGAGGGTGGTATTATCCATGTAGAGGCAAATTGTGATCATCAGGTTTTACATATAAGTGTTAAAGATAATGGTATAGGTATAGGTGAGGATGATATAGAAAATATCTTTACTGCTTTTGCTCAGGCTCAATACAGTGAGCATAGTCATACAACTGGTACAGGTTTGGGGCTTTCGATTTCCAGCCAATTAGCTGAACTTATGGGTGGTGGTGTTCATGTTAGTTCTGAGTTTGGTAAAGGAAGTACTTTTTGGATGGAGATACCAATAGAAGTACAGGATGCTCAATGTCAAGAGATAGAAGATATAGCAGAGTTCCAAAAACTAAAGATGGCAGTTTATGCTCAAAACAAAGAGATAAACTTTAAACATGAATCTTTTATCCGTTATGCAAAAGTGTTTGATATGGATATAACCATTATAGATACTTTGGATGAAGATTTTGATGTTTGTATATTTATCCACCAAGAAGTAGAGAGTGTATTAAAAGAGCAGATTATTAACAAATCAGATAAAATGTTCATCGCTTTAATGAGTAGAGAGTATGATGATTATCATCAATATGGGCATATTAATTCCTTGTCTTTTCCAATCTATTGTGCAAAAATTCATAAAGCTTTTGATGAGTTAATCAATGCAAAGGATATAGCAGTTTATAATAAACAGATATCTAAAAGATTTAAAGGACATATCCTTATTGCAGAGGATAATGAAGCAAATCAAGAACTTATCAAAATCATTCTTATGAAATACGGGCTTACATTTGATTTGGCATACAATGGTTTGGAAGCCTTGAATCTTTATAAGCAAAAGCAGTACGATCTCATACTTATGGATGAACAAATGCCTGTAATGGATGGAATAGAGGCTGTTGGAAAGATTATTGAGTATGAAGAGCAAGAGGGGTTAAGCCATACTCCAATATCAGCATTGACAGCCAATGTCATTAAAGGTGCCAAAGAGAGAGGGTTATTAAGTGGCTTTGATGCTTTCTTAGGAAAACCAGTTATTCTTAAAGAGTTAGAAAGAGTCTTTAGTTCTTATTTGAAAGCTGATATATACATTGCTCCACAAGTTGAAGATAATGTTGATAAACAGCTGGAAACTAATGAGCAAGAGGTATCTATCAAAGGTTTGGATATTGAAAAATTAACAAAAGATTTGATGCTGACACAAGATGAACTTTTGATACTTTTAAAGCTTTTTATAAAAAAGATGGATAAAACACTACCACAACTTCAAGAAGCTATAATACAAAGAGATTATAAAAACATAGCACTTTTAGCACACAGTATTAAGGGTTCAAGTGGTAATTTTCGTATAGAAGAGTTACAAAAAAGTGCCAGTGAAATGGAGTCCAATGCTAAAAATGGTGTTGAAGATTACGATTATAAAACTGTTTTTGAAACTATAAAACAACGTATAGAAGCGATTAAAATTCTTTAGATTTTATGCTATAGGTTGCGTGTTGTAAAAGAGTTCCTCTGTCTCAAAATTAAATATATACTCTTTTTCAAAAAGGATGGTGATCTTTTATGAAGAAACTATTTGAAACTAATATTTTTGAACGGCTATAATTTCATTGTAACATAAAAGGAGTAGTTGCTACATATAGTTATAAATATTATTCTTCTATATAGTAGCCTATCCCTGAAGCATTTTTAATGATATCTGTTTCTAGCTTGTTTCGAAGTCTCCATACAAGTGTACGTACACTGTTTTCAGTAGCACCACTTTCATCCCAAACATAATTCATCGCCTGTTCAAACGTAACAACAAGTCCAAGTTGAGCGACCAAAAGTCTCAAAAATGCATTCTCTTTTTTGGTTAGTTTAATCTTTTTACCCTTGTAAAAAGTTTCACATATACTAATGTCAAGATGATAATCTCCACCAAAAGGAACAATAGGTTTGTCAGATGTTCGTTTTGAGTATAGAAGCTTCTCTAAGTTGAGTTTGTCAACTTTTAAAGAGTTTATATCCTCTTTACGCTCATTTTCCACCTGATATTTAAAAAGTGCCATTTGAATAGTAGCATGGAGTGAACTTGGATTAAAAGGTTTCACAATATATCCATAGGGTTCAGTTTGCTTTGCTTGTGAAATAATATCATCATCACTGTATGATGTGAGATAGATAAAAGGTATATTATACTTTTGCTTGATGCTCTTTGCCAATTCTATACCATCGTTGCTCTCTTGAAGAGAGATATCAATAATAACCACATCAGGATTATGTGTTGCTATTTTGTTCTTTGCTTGAATGGCATTACCACAAACTGCTACGACACTATACCCATGCTTTTGTAAGGACATATTCAAATTTAATGAAGTTATCTCATCATCTTCTACAATTATAATTTTATGTTTTTCCATTTATTTGTCCTAGATATCAAAAAATAATAATACTTTTGTGATAAATTAATATCTGATTATAATATAACTTTTTTTTATTTACAATAGTAGTTGGTGATTTATTTGTAAATTGTTACATTATGATACTTTTGTTATGTTATAGTTATGTATGTCAAAAGAGAAAACAGAAAGTAAAAATACTACAACTCATTATAGTGTTTATATCCTTGAATGTAGTGATAATAGCTTATATACGGGGATTACTACAGATATAAAAAGAAGATTATATGAACATAACCATACTCTAAAAGGTGCAAAATATACAAAAGCAAGGCGCCCTGTAAAACTTGTCTATTGTGAAAAGAATTTATCAAAATCTGACGCTTTACAGAGAGAATATGCAATAAAAAAACTTAAAAAAATAGAAAAATTAAAGATAATAGATGAAAAATCTCTTGAAAATAATCACAATGGCTGTTAAGCTAGAGTGATGGCATTTTCTTTATAATTGTTTTGACCTTCTATTTCGTTTTGTTTCTCTTTTTGTAGTTGTTGCAGTGCTTTCATCTCCATCACTTTAGCACTCGAAGCTACTGCGAAATCTTGCCCAGAGGGACTTGCTGGTGCCATAGCAGCAGCTGCTATTTTTCTGGCATTTGCTATGGTTTCTTCAGGTGTAGCTCCACTAGATATTGAGATGGAAACTTCCCCACCAATGGCATACATTTTCCCATCAGGACCTTGTTGGTAACTAAAAGATGCTGCACCTGTAGCGCCTGCTCCTGCTGCTTGATGGGCACTCTCATGCATTTTGACTTCAGCATCCCGTGATTGTAGCTTTTTTACTAACTCTTTTTCACTCTCATCAAGTTCTTGGGGATTGGATTGTTTTTTCTCCTCTTGAAGCTTTTGCTCTTTTTCTATCTCTTTTCTTTGCTTTGCTTCTGGAGAGAGTTCTTTTTTGAGAGAGGTATCCTCTTCATAGATGAGAATCTCTTTATCATTGAGTTTGACAAAATAGTTGGAATCGATAATATTTCGAGTGTTAAAACCTACATTCATAATAATTATTATACTATTTATTGGGTATGATTCCAATAAAAAAGGATTGCTGATGCAATTTACACTTTTAGATGAATATATTGAGCTTTACAAACTCCTCAAAGTTTTAGACTTGGTAGATAGTGGGGCAGAAGCAAAACTTATAATAGCAGAAGGATATGTAACACGCAACGGTGAAGTTGAAACTCGTAAGAGAGCTAAAATAAAACGTGGTGAAGTGTTGCGTGTTGGTGATGAAGTGACTATAGAAGTTGTGTAAACTTCTATAATACAAAAGAACTTACAAGCCCTATTAGTCCACCAAAGACACCACCCCAGACAACAAGCCAATCAAGATGTTCACGTATGAGATTTTGAACCATCTCTTTAACCATAGACGGAGTAAGTTCGTCAAGTCGTTTTGTAATAACACCTTCAATAGTTGCTAGGAGATCATCGTTGAGTGATGAGCTTTGCATATGGTGTTGTAAGGTACTGTTAAAAACTTCTGAATTGACGATTTTTATAACAGCAGCTTTCATCTTTTGTGAAAATGGCTCACGAAGATTCTCTAAAGCACTTTCCCCTCCAAACATACCAAGCATCCCGCCAAAAGGTGATTCCATTACTGTTTTTGAGAGTGCATCAAAAGCGGGTGAGAAATCTGTTTCTTGGATAATAGGTTCAAGATCTATTTTTTTGTTTTCATTTTTAAAGAACTCTTCAAGCTGTTCTTTGGTGAAAAACTGTTCCATCATAAGGTTTTTAATGGCTTCTTTAAAAGCTTCAAAACGACTTTCTATAACACCACTTCCATACAAAAAAGGTACTTTTTCAAAGAGCATATGGATAGCTAGCTGATTTGTCAGTGCGCCTGAGAGAGCAAAAAGCCCACTGTAGAGAAGGGGGTCTTTTAATCCTATGACTATATAAGAAAGACCAACGAGTATAAGTGCTATAAGATTGGTTATAAAACTTTTATTTAACTTCAAAATATATCTCCTTTTTAAAAATGAAATTATATACTATCAAAGTCGAAATTATTTATAAAAACGGAAAAATTATTATGAAACCACAAACTTATGCAATGTTTGAAACTGCTTCAAGGGAAGCGATAGTAGAAATTATAGAAAAAGAGCTTGCAACACGCAACGAATCACCTTTTTGGAAAGATAAGGTTGTACCCTTTAGTGATGCGATTCTCTCTGTTTTGATACCGCTTAGAGATCAAGGAATTCTTTTTACACCTGAGGGGAAAAAAATTGAGAGATTAACACCTGAACTTTTTTTAGATTGGAGTGATTTTTTAAGTCTGAAAACACTTGCTTTTACGCTGCAACGTTCCAATGTAGATGGAAAACTTATGCGTACTTCGTTATCTGAAGAAGATTGTGCAAAATATGAAGAGATAGATTTAAGTACTTTGGGTGCTTACTTAAGTCGCTACACAGTTAATTTAGAGCATGAAAACCTTGACTTTCCAATTGCAAACTATAATCTGCATCAGGGTGTGAGTAATGTTATAAAATCACTTCTTTAATAAAAAAGCAGATATAACATTCCCCAGAGTAAAAATATAAGAAAACTAAGTACTCCCATCGTTATAACGATACGGAGTATGAAATAGAAAAGAAATTTTAAAAAATTGGGCATAGAATTGTCTTATGGTCTATAGGGTACGGTTTTTAGTTTGAGTTTTTTTGTTGCATACTCCATACCACCCTTGAGGTTAATGATGTTATATCCAAATTGTTCTGACAACCAAGGAGCAATCATAGATGTTCTGTTTCCTGTATGACAAATAAGAGCAAAAGGTTTTTTTGTATCTACTTTAGCGTTGAGCTCTTGTAAAAATCCACGAGCATCATAAGAACCATTAGGATGAAAGAACATAATAGGTATGGCACCTTTTAAGATTCCTGTTTCTTTCCACTCTCCAGGTGTTCGAATATCTACAATAGGTATGTTTGCGTTTAGTAACTCTTGTGAGAGATACTCATTTTTTAACTCAGCAAATAAGGACACACTTAAAAATAAAAGTGTTAAAAATATTTTTTTCAAGACAAATCTCCAAAATTAAAGTGTATAATTATACAAAGAAAATAATAATAGGGTAACAATGGCAGCATCAAAAAAAGCGATTGAAAATGCAAATAGACTACGTTATATCAGAGCGTTGGAGAGATTTCATAAAAGTATTATTTCTTATTTGTCCAACACGCAAGATTTAACAGATGAAAAATATAAAAAAAAGATAGAAAACGGATTAAAACTCTTGTTGCGTGTAGAAGAGGTTGCTTTGTATAAAGGGGAGTTACAGGATCTGCAAAAAGAGGTTAAAAAGATGATCCAGTATAAAGATTCTCATAAGGATATCCAAGATATTAAAGAAGATATTTTATACAGTGCAAATCAATTAGAAAAAAGTAAAAATGCCAGACGTTATAAAAAAGAGAAACACTCCAAGTCAAAGTATAGTGACTGGGAATGATATGTGCCTAAAATTTTTGGATTTATGCAAGTAAGATATTGTCCATGATAGATGTGATATAATGATGTTATAAATGTAGAGGGGAATATATGTCAATAGCACAAGAGGAAATTAGAAAGTTTGAAAACGGTAACTGTGCTGAAAATGCCGTTTTTTATCAAGCGATGGAAGAGGTTATCTACTCTATTGCGCCTTTATTAGAATCAGACCCAATCTATACAAAGTTAGGTATTTTGGACAGACTGATTGTACCAGATCGAATTATAAAATTTAAAGTAACTTGGTTGGATGACAATAATAATGTAATGGTAAATACAGGATATCGTGTTCAGTTTAATAATGCATTGGGACCATACAAGGGTGGACTGCGCTTTCATCCTACAGTTAATGAAGGAGTTTTAAAATTTTTAGGTTTTGAGCAGATTTTAAAAAACTCCCTTACAGGTTTGCCTATCGGTGGGGCAAAGGGTGGAAGTGACTTTAATCCTAAAGGGAAGAGTGATTTTGAAGTAATGAAATTCTGTTCTTCATTTATGACTGAACTTCATAAATATATAGGTGCTCGTATGGATGTTCCAGCGGGAGATATTGGAGTGGGAGCAAGAGAGATAGGATATCTTTATGGCGAATATAAGAAAATTACTTCTACTTATGAAGGTGTTTTAACTGGGAAACCTTTTTTCTTTGGTGGTTCACTTATGCGTCCTGAAGCAACAGGATATGGTGCTGTTTATTTTACCGAAACAATGTTGGAACTAGAAAACAAAGAGCCTTTAAATGGTAAAGTCTGTACCGTAAGTGGTGCAGGTAATGTTGCTCTCCATGCTATAGAAAAACTGCAACAAATTGGAGCAATGGTTGTTTCTTGTAGTGACTCTCATGGAACTATTTATGACTCACGAGGAGTTGATTTGGATCTTCTTAAAGAGATAAAGCTTAAAAAACGTGGCTCTTTAGAGGAGTATGTTCAGATGCACACAGAAGCAAAATATACACCTGTTTCAGAGTATCCAGAAGGGGGGCATGCAGTGTGGGAAATCCCTTGTTATGCTGCTTTTCCATGTGCTACGCAGAATGAACTTACAGAAGTAGATGCCCAAAATCTAATTGCTAACGGATGCGTGAGTGTTACAGAGGGTGCGAATATGCCTTCAACTCCTCAGGCAATTGAGCTTTTGCAATCACATAAAATATGTTTTGCTCCTGCCAAAGCTGCCAATGCTGGTGGGGTTGTTGTCAGCGAGTTTGAGATGAGTCAAAATGCTTCTATGAGTAAATGGAGTTTTGAAAAGGTTGACTTTAAACTTAAAGAGACAATGACCATGATCTGTAAAAGGGTTGCTTTGACTGCTAAAGATTATGGTGTTGAGGGTAATTATGTAGATGGAGCAAATATTGCAGGATTTAAAAAAGTAGCTGATGCTATGATTGCTGAAGGTATTTAAAAGGATTGACTATCAAAACATTACATTTTTTTCTTTTATTGTTGATATTTTTTATTGGAAGTGGTTTAAATGCAAAAGTGAAGTACTCTGAGTTTATTGATAAGCAGATAGTACTTGAAAAGAAGATGAATGATGCAAACCTAACACAAGAGGAGATTAAAACGCTTGTTGAGGAACAAGACAGGATATACAAAGAAGCATTAAATCATCTCATGGCAAATAAGCAGTCTTATTTGGAACACCTTCGAATGTTTGACTCAGAGATTTTTTCTCTTAAAAAGATTATGAGTATTAATAAAAGAGCAGGTAATACTTATGCTGTGCTTCGCGATGAGGTACAGATTAAGTCCTATATGATAGTTCGCAGTCAAAATAGGATGATTAAAAATATACTTTTGGCTTTGGATACTCCAAGTATTGAAGAGTTTGATAAACAACTCAATAAATATATCACTCAAAATCAAAAGGATATCTATAAAATTAACAATAAAGATTATAAAGAGTATCTTGCACTGCAAACGACCTCTAAAGTCTTGAAAAAAGTGAAGGAGAACATAAAAGAGTATTATATTCTTCTTGATATTAACAGTGATATGATTAGTTATATATATAAGTTTAAAAATAAGATGTATCGTTTAAATAAATACTCCAAATATCATCTTATAACACCTGTAATGTATATCAACTCTTTGGCAATAGTTAAAATAATCAATCCATTTTTGGATAAAATTGGTTTAGATGTTATTAAAATATTTATAATTGCTATTTTAATTTTTGGTATCTATTTTTTAAGAACTATTGTGTATGTTGCACTTGAAAAATATCTGTTAGGGCTTGATTTTTATTCAAAATATTCTGAAATTATTTTTGCTGAAATAAAAAAACCTATAGAGTGGCTAATAATTGTCATCAATATAAATATGATTATTTATGTTTATAATGATTTTGGCAGTGTAGATGTGGTTTCACGTATTTTTGATATCATTTATGGAGCATTTTTTACCCTGTTGATTTATAAAATTATCAATACAATAGCAGGCATTAAACTTAGTAAGTATGAAGTTAAGAACACGCAGGTAAAACATGAGCTTATTAATGTGGGTATTAAGATTGTTAATTTTTTCATTATTATAATAGGCGTGCTTATCGCTTTATATTTTGCAGGTGTGGATCTTACAGCAGTTCTCTCTGGTCTTGGTATTGGTGGTTTTGCTGTTGCATTTGCAGCTAAAGATACTATTAGTAACTTCTTTGGAACGCTCTCTATCCTTTTTAGTGATGTTTTTTCTCAAGGTGATTGGATAGAGATTGACGGGAAAGAGGGAACTGTTGTAGAGATAGGGTTGCGTGTTACGACAATTAGAACTTTTGACAATGCTCTCATTGCTATTCCAAATGGAACTTTTGCCGCAAAAGATATTAAAAACTGGAATAAACGTAAATTGGGGCGTCGTATTAAAATAAGTTTGGGTGTGAAATATGATTCTAAACGTGAAGATATTAAAAATGCAATCCATGAGATTCGACAGATGCTTCTTAATCATCCTGATATTGCAACACCTGATACAAAATATGAACACATCCGTGCAAAACGCTATACTGCAAAACTTGTTTCTGCGGATGATTTAGAGGGGGTAAAAAAGACATTGTTGGTTTATTTGGATGAGTTTTCTGATTCGAGTATCAATATTTTAATTTACTGTTTTTCCAAGTCTGTTGATTGGGAAGATTGGTTGAAAACAAAACAGGATGTTCTGGAGAAAATTATGGTGATTTTGGAAAAGAACTCTTTAGAATTTGCTTTTCCGTCACTCTCCATCTATAATGAAACACCAAACACGCAAGAGAGATTATTACCTCAAAGGAGTGTTTGAAGTTTTAAATAGATTTGCCATAATGCAGCAGAGGAGATTCCTGCTGCAAATCCTGCAATAATATCATCTCCCATAACACCAACCCCACCAGGTGCCTCGCGGTCTATTCTCCCGATGATAGAAGGTTTAGTGATATCAAAATATCTAAAGAGAATAAAAGAGAGTATAACCTGTACCAAAAAGCCGTTTTGTAAAGTAAATACAGCTTCAGGTGCTACACCAACAGCAGGAGCAACACTTAAAGCAAACCACATTCCTGCAAGCTCATCTATAACAATATTTTGATTGTCATGGATACCACTTTCTTCTTCATATTTATTGATAACTTTTACTGCAATGACAGAGATGAGTAAAGTTGCTAAAAATAGCGTTGTAGAGTCAAGATAAAGAAGTATCAGTACGCCAAGTGGAAGAGATACAAGTGTACCAACGGTTCCTGGAGCTTTTGGTGAGAGCCCAGAATATCCTAGTGTTAAAAAAAACCAGTTCATAACTATCCTTATGTAAGTGAAGTTGTTTGATAGAGCTTCATAAGTTCTAAATAAAAATCTTTTTCACTATGCTCTTCAAGTAAACCTTTAACAGGAAAAGTGTCATAATAGAGTTTTTCAAGATTTTTAAATCTATTTGGAATAAGCTTTGAGAGTATAAAAGCACTAATCTCTTTTCGTACTAACACAGCGGGTGGTAAAAGACCAGCTTCTAAAAGCTCTAAAATAGAATCAGCATGATAAGATATTTGGTGATGTTGTCCGTGTGGGCATGTATTTTTACTTACAAGAGTTGTACATTGATCACAATACACATACTCACTTGCAACAGTGATTTCAATATTGATACCTGTTACTTTATCTACTATAGATTTATTGGAGTTGCAATCATAAAACATTCCAAGTCCAGCGTGGTTTCGTCCAATAGTTAATCTGTCGCAACCATAGTTCTTTGCAACAATCGCATCAATGATAATTTCATTATAACCAGCAAATATATAGCTGTTCTCAAGAGGGATGATAACGACACGGTTTTTTGGTAAAAAGTTGTTAATGAAAAACTCTAAAGCTTCTTTACGAATTTCATAGCTTAGATTTGTATTGTCATAGGGCTTGAGTAAAAAAATAACAAGTAAATCAGTAGTGTCAAGTGTTTGTCGTATAAGTCTTTCATGTGCACGATGAAGAGGATTAGCTGCCATTACAAGTGATGTTGTGTGTTTTGCATTGACAAGCTCTTTAGCATGTCGAATTTTCTTTATATTTTCATTTGGAACTTTATTGAGAAGTTTATATTCTCCACTTACTGCCCATTTTCCAAGTCTTTTTATTGTTGTCATAACACCTGGATGGGTGAGGTCATCTGTGCCGTAAATATGCTTTACACGCTCTTTTGGATCGATGGTGAAAGTCTCATCAACAACCAACGTAGCAAACTCTTCTCCATCACATAATATAATAACCTCTTCCCCTTTTTCTAAAGAAGCAAGTATATCTTCATTCTTTTTACCAGAGGGTGCTAAAATAAAAGGAAAAGGAAAAGATTTTCTATTAATAAGCCCTGTTCTTAGCACTTCTTTAGATTCTGCTTCATTCATAAGTTTGGTCACAGGAGAAAGGAGACCTTCACTTACAAGTTCTAATGCAGATGCCGCTTCTTTGTCTATATATAAAGTTTTATTTTTTCTTGATAATGTCATATTTTTTTCGTTTTTCCCATAAACTTTTACGGCTTATTCCAAGTTTTTTGGAGAGTTCTGTATCTGGATATTTGTCTTGATAATTAAGAACAATAAATTTGACATAATCTTCTATTGGTAAGATTTCGCCTTTGTCAAAAACATTGTTATCACTTTTTATCTCTATTACAGGATAGCTAATACCTTCTATTCTATCTGTACTGACTACAATTGCTTTTTTCCCTTCTATCAATTCAAAAAAGAGTGTTTTATCACTTTTTTTGAGCATTTGAAAATCGATAATATAGATAAGTGAATTTTGTGGAAGATTCTCTATTTCACTTAGAGCTTTGGAATCACTTAGTGTTACAAAATGTAGCGGTAAGTTCTCTTGCTGTGCATATTCGAAAGCAAAAGCATCTGCGTATTTTTGAAAATTGGAACTTATAAAAAGGGGAAGTTCTATATCTTGAAGATCTTGGTTGTGTTTTGTATTTTCAAATGTATGTGCCAGATATTTTTCATATGCAGCATTGCGTTTTTTGAGTCTTTCATAATCTTGATAATGATCAATCTTGCGGACAAGTTCTTCTATCATAAACGGCTTAAGAATATAATCTTTTGCACCAGCTGAAAGAGGTTTTGAAACAGTGTCGTTTGAGATATAAGAAACCATTAAAATAACAATCGATTTCTTAAAGGTCTCTATAACAGGATTAAAATCTTGACCATTTATATTTGTCGAAAGCAACACAACATCGTAGTTGTTACTTCGGATAGCATCTTTTGTAGAGGTACACATCTCACACATATGTCCTAACTCGCCAAGTTTTGTCGCTATGCTTTGCGCTAAATAAACTTCATTTTCTATAATTAGTATTTTCATATTATCCTATCATTTTCCAGTTAAAATATTTTAAGTTTGCATTAGCCATAACAGCCACACCTTCTGCACGCCCTATAAAGCCTAGCTTTTCAGTTGTAGTTGCTTTGACATTAACACGTGCTTTGTCTATTTGTAAAATCTTTGCAATTACTTCTCTCATTTGATTTTTGTATTTGCCAATACGAGGTTTTTGAGCAGCAATAGTGATATCTGCATTTATAATGATAAACCCATAATTATAAATTTTCCTTACAACCACTTCCAAAAGTTTTTTAGAATCTATCCCTTTGTACCTGTCATCATTATCAGGAAAAAGCATCCCTATGTCACCCATGCCACTGGCTCCTAGGAGAGCATCAATGAGAGCATGGATAGCAACATCTCCATCACTGTGAGCTTTAAATCCAAATTCTGAATCTATTTGTACACCACACAGCCACATATCACCTTCTGTATCAAATGCATGGACATCAAAACCGTTACCGCTAAGGATATCAGATGATGGTGCCTCTAAACATGGTAGCTTGTTAAGATCATGTATATATGTAAGTTTATGAGCATCTTCATCACCCTTA
The DNA here is from genome assembly GCA_027068455.1 of Sulfurimonas sp. GTDB lineage: Bacteria > Campylobacterota > Campylobacteria > Campylobacterales > Sulfurimonadaceae > Sulfurimonas. The sequence goes on along the minus strand of JAMOSN010000099.1, from coordinate 2,727 downwards.
ATAAACTTGCGTGTTCCACCGTTAGCAACAATAGCACTGCTTTCATCTGTATAGTGTTTATCTGTTTGAAGGGCTTTTTTAAGTGTTTTGGTAGAAGAGAGTTGAGGTGTTTGTATTCTTTTGACCTTTGTCCTGTCTATAGTTGTATCATCATATACTATAGTGTCATGTACATGTAAGAAAGGAACTATAGAGTCTGCTTCTCCTGCTGCGTCAATAATGTGAAAGAGGAGATCTTTGCTAATGCAAGCACGTGCTATATCACTCACCATTACATATTGTGTTGTGACATCTTCTAAAGCATTTTTTAATGAATCCTGACGCGAAGCTCCACCCTCTACAAAACGGTATGAATCATAATTTTTCATAAAGATGATATCTTCACTCGAAGCAACTATAATAATTTTGGAAAAAATTTTCTCTTTGGCAAGATTATCTGCTACAAATTGCCACAAAGGCTTATGATCTATTCGCAGCCATTGTTTTTTTACATCCATAGAAAAACGGCTAGAACTACCAGCAGAGAGCAAAATAAGTGTCAAATCAGACAAACAAACTCCTGAAATTTTAAAGTGTTACGAAATTATACACATCAAATGCTTTTGAAACCTTAAAGTGACTCTTTAGTGAGCTAAACTTTTTATATACTCCATATTCTAAGCAATGGCTTTAATATTCATTTAACTTTATTTGATTATATTTCCATCATACATATTGAAAAGAATATAAGTTAGAAAATTATTAGGAGAAAATATGAGATCTTCATGGGTAAAAGAGCGTGAGAACGATGCGGTTAGAACGCAAATGTATTACGCAAAACAAGGCATCATTACACAAGAGATGGAATATGTCGCAAAAATAGAAGATTTGTCTCCTGAACTCGTTCGTAGTGAGATAGCAAGGGGTAGGTTGATTATTCCTGCCAATGTAAACCATACAAATTTAGAGCCAATGGCAATAGGTCTTGCAGCAAAATGTAAAATCAACGCAAATATAGGTTCTTCTGCAATCGCTTCCGATGTTCAAGGTGAGATAGAAAAAATTCAGGTATCCCAACACTATAAAGCAGATACTGCAATGGATTTAAGTACGGGTGGTGATTTGGATGAGATTCGTAAAGCAGTTATTCAAAACTCTAAGATTCCAATAGGGACAGTGCCTATCTATCAAATATTGCATGATGTTGGCAATAAGATAGAGGATTTAACTATTGATGTTATGCTTGAGGTTTTAGAGCGTCAAGCACAACAAGGTGTGAGTTATTTTACTATACACGCAGGTTTCTTGTTAGAGACTATGCCAAAAGTTGCAAAGCGTAAAATGGGAATTGTATCTCGTGGTGGAAGCTTAATGGCTGCATGGATGATGCACTACCATAGAGAAAACCCTTTCTATACGGCATTTGATGATATTTTAGATATTTGTCGTAAATATGATGTTGCTTTATCTCTTGGTGATTCTCTTCGTCCTGGTTGTTTGGCAGATGCTTCGGATGATGCACAACTCGGTGAGCTTAAAGTTCTTGGTGAACTTACACTTCGTGCATGGGAGAAAGATGTTCAGGTTATGATTGAGGGTCCAGGGCATGTTCCACTCAATCAAATTGAACGCAATATGAAGATTCAGCGTGAGCTTTGTCATGAAGCACCTTTTTACATCTTAGGACCACTTGTCACAGATATCGCTGCTGGGTATGATCATATAAGTTCTGCTATTGGTGCTGCTGTTGGTGGATGGCATGGAGCTAGTATGCTGTGTTATGTAACACCAAAAGAGCATTTGGGTCTTCCAAATGCTGATGATGTTCGTGAGGGTATCATCGCTTATAAAATTGCAGCGCACGCAGCTGACATTGCTCGTGGTCGTAAAGGTGCACGTGATGTTGATGATGCAATGAGTGATGCCCGTTATACGTTTGACTGGGAAAAACAGTTTGAACTGGCACTTGATAGTGAGCGTGCACGTGAATACCATGATGAAACACTTCCTCAGGATGTTTTTAAAGAAGCAGAGTTTTGTTCTATGTGTGGACCAAAGTTCTGTTCTTATAAAATCACTCAGGAGATAATGGATAATCCTGATGCTATAGCACAGATAGCAGCAGATGCAAAAGCAAAAGAGGCTAAAGAAGAGGCTGCTTTATTAGTTTAAATTAAATTTTTCAAAAACTTGATTTTAAATAAGACAATATTTGTCTTATTTAGATATGATACGATTTGAAAATAACATTTTATATGAAAAGCACTAGTGCTTTGGGCTTCCTGCCTAAGGCGTAAGTGCCCTCGGGGTAAAACCCAGTGTTAACGTAGGTAGCTGAATTACTTCAGATACCGTTTATTATGAGGGGAAAATGGTTCCCTTAAATTTATAAAATAAATTAAAGGAATAAAATAATATGACTGAAGAAATTGTAAAATCAGCATTGTCAAAAGTTATGTATCCAGGTTTTACCAAAGATATCGTAACGTTTGGTTTTGTAAAAGATATCGCTATTAATGGTGAGGATGTAAGTGTTACTATTGATATCACTTCAAGTGCACCTGAAGTCGCACAACAAATTAAAGATGAAGCTACAGAGGAACTTAAACGTGCAGGTGCAAAGAGTGTAGCTATCAATATCAAAGCTCCTGTTATGCCAAGAGAATCTTCTTCTCGTGGTAAAAATATCGCTCCGCAAGTAAAAAACTTCTTAATGGTAAGTTCTGGTAAAGGTGGTGTTGGTAAATC
>JAMOSN010000098.1 GCA_027068455.1 Sulfurimonas sp. | reverse complement strand
TTGCGTGTTTGGAGGTATGTTGATGTTTAAAAACTCCCTTTTTGGCAAGGGGAAATTTTTTTCTCTTATTTGCGTGATAATTTTTTGGATTGTTTTTTGTGCCAAAGTAAAGTCACCTGAGGGGTCTGTAAAATCCATCACCTGTGAAATAGCGATAGAGGGGATATCGTGCAAAACTCCCTCCATCGCACCCGCAGCCGTACCGCTGTAGGTGATATCTTCACCCATGTTGGAGCCTCTGTTTATGCCACTAACAAGCAGGTCAGGCTTTTGATCTTCAAACATCGTACTTAATGCAAGATAAACACAGTCACTCGGTGTACCATCATCTAGTTTGAAAAAATCATCATCCACACCGATAAAACGGAGCGGACGTGTAAGAGTTAAAGAGTGCCCACATGCTGACTTTTCATTTGCAGGGGCAACCACAACAACACGCACATCTTCAAGTGCTTGAAGAGCCTCTATTAAAGCGTGTAAACCATTTGCTTCATAACCATCATCATTTGTTACCAATATTGTATATTTTTTATCCATAGTGTATTTTACACTTTTATGTTTAACGGAAAGTTCGGTGATAAAAGAGATAACAGTTTTTCATAAAAAAATATGATTATATATTATTATTGGAATAAAAAATGCTTTTTTTCTTTATGAAACATTTGCTGATACTTATATTTTAACTTATACTACTCTATTTGCTTCTTCTGTAGAGGAGAGCTTTGACAATGTCACACGCAAGATAGATGCTGTTGCTTCACAACTACAGCCTGAAGAGAAAATGGCTCTGTACTATATGACATCTTTAAGTGCACATGAACACTCTTTAGAAAAACTTCAAACACGGTCGTGGATTTGCCGTAGTTGCCGATGAAGTAAGAAAACTTGCAGAACGCACACAAGAAACACTCAAAATCGCAAGAGTCAATATCTCAACGGTTGTTGACTCCATCAATACTTTAAAAGGGTAAAAACTTGACAATTGAAACAAACTTATTGTAAAATACCGCCATCAGAAAAGATATGCAAGGTATCTTTACATCTTTCTCACATTTTAAAATCCCAAAAAGTTAAGGCAGTTATACCATATGAGCGAAAATACTTCTTCACAACCTCGTAGAAATACAAAAAATTCTAACAATAAAAACAATCAAAATAACAAAAACAACAACAGCGCTAAACGAACACACACTCCCGTAAAAGGCTCTAGTGTAGAAGAGCTTCGTACTAAGAGCATTGAAGAGCTTGTTAATATTGCAACAGAGCTTGGTGTTGAACATCCAAATGAGCTCAAACGTCAAGATGTTATCTTTGAAATTTTAAAAGCACAAACTGCTCAAGGTGGTTATATCCTCTTTAGTGGTATTTTGGAGATTATGCAAGATGGTTACGGTTTTATCCGTTCTATTGATAAATCGTTTAATGAATCTATCAATGATGCGTATGTTTCCAACACGCAAATCAAACGCTTTGCACTTCGTAACGGAGATGTGGTCACAGGTCAGGTACGTCCACCAAAAGATCAGGAGCGCTATTATGCCCTCATCAAGATAGAAGCAGTCAACTCCCTTCCACCTGAAGAGAGCAAAAAGCGTCCGCTTTTTGACAACCTTACACCACTTTATCCGCAGGAACAACTCAAGTTAGAGTATCGTGAAGATGGTCTTACTGGTCGTATGATGGATCTTTTCTCCCCTATCGGTAAAGGGCAGCGTGGACTTATCGTAGCACCTCCAAGAAGTGGTAAAACAGAACTTTTAAAAGAGATAGCGCACGGTATCACAGCAAACCATCTTGAAGTTGATTTGATGGTTTTACTTGTTGATGAGCGTCCTGAAGAGGTAACAGATATGGAGCGTAGTGTCAAAGGGGAAGTATATAGTTCCACTTTTGATATGCCTGCAAAAAACCATGTAAAAGTGGCTGAGATGGTAATAGAAAAAGCAAAACGTCGTGTTGAGCTTGGGCGTGATGTTGTAATTTTACTTGATTCTATAACACGTCTTGCGCGTGCTTATAATACTGTCACACCTTCAAGTGGTAAAGTACTCTCAGGTGGTGTTGATGCCAATGCACTACATAAACCAAAACGCTTCTTTGGTGCAGCACGTAACATCGAAAATGGTGGGAGTTTAACTATCATCGCAACTGCACTTGTTGATACAGGAAGCCGTATGGATGAAGTGATCTTTGAAGAGTTCAAAGGTACGGGTAATATGGAAGTGGTTCTTGATAGAAAAATTGCAGACAGACGTATATTCCCAGCTATTGACATTCTTAAATCTGGTACTCGTAAAGATGAACTTCTTATCGGTAAAGAGACGCTTCAAAAAGTATTTATCCTTCGTCAAATGCTTCATAAACAAGATAATGAGATTGAAGCACTTAAATTTATCTACAACACTATGGGTAAAAAAGCTACCAACGCAGAATTTTTAGAAAGTATGAACACAGATAAATAGATGAAAGTTGGTGTATTTGACAGCGGTATCGGTGGTTTAACAGTTGTCAAATCACTTCTACACCATCAGCTCTTTGAAGAGATTATCTACTTTGGAGATACTGCTCGTGTGCCGTATGGCTCTAAAGATAAAAACACTATCATTCGTTACGGCATAGAAGCAGTAGAGTTTTTCAAAAACTTTGAACTTGACCTCATCGTAGTTGCGTGTAACAGTGTAAGTGCTTATGCCCTTAGTGAAATGCAAGAGAGTGCAAGTTGCCCTGTTGTAGGTGTTGTGGAAGCTGGCGTGCTTGCAACACGCAATGCCCTAAAATCTAAAGAGAGCAACATACTCATTCTTGGTACCAAAGCAACCATCGCTTCAAAGGCATACGAAAAGGGTCTGCATTCACTTGGATTTGACAATCTCATCCCACATGCAACACCCCTTTTTGTCCCACTTGTTGAAGAAAACATCAAAGATGAAGTACTCCATGCAACACTCAAACACTACTTTAAAGATCTGCCACACCCCGATGCCATCATTTTAGGGTGTACTCATTTCCCCCTTATCGCTTCAGAGATAGCAGCATATTTTCACAATAACACGCAACTCATCCACTCTGGAGATGCCATAGTGGAGTATCTGCAAAACAACTTTGATTTTAGTTACAAATATGAAAACACGCAACTCCAATTCTTTGCTTCAGAAAATCCTGATGCACTCAAAAATACAGCAAAAGAGTGGCTAGCTTATGAATAAACAACACACATCCCTTTTTGGTTACGGTATCACCACCAAAGCAATAGCGCCCCATCTTAAAGATGTTGTTTTTTTTGATGACAACACGCAAGAGGTGTATCAAGATGACAACGGGTACACCATCAAACCATCAGCTATGTTTGATGCCACACTCTCTACACTAGAGATTCCATCCCCTGGGATACCGCCACATCACCCACTTATCAAAAAGGCACACAATCTTATAAGCGAATACGATTTCTTTGCCAACACGCAACCTTTTACGATTTGGATAAGCGGTACAAATGGCAAAACAACCACAACACAGATGATGCAACATCTTTTAGATGACAAAGGCGCAGTTGCAGGGGGTAACATCGGCACACCCCTTGGAAAGCTTCCACAAGATGCACCGATATGGATACTTGAGACCAGTTCTTTTACGATGCATTACACCAAACACGCAACTCCCGATATTTATGTACTGCTTCCACTCTCCCCTGACCATTTAAGCTGGCATGGGAGTATGGAGGAGTATGTCAATGCCAAACTCAAACCCCTTGGTATGATGAAAGAAAATGCAATAGCGATCATCCCAAAAGCCTACCAAAACACACCAACACAAGCACAGCTTTTGTGTTATGAGGATGTAGATGATTTGGCACAACTCTTTGGTATAGAGCAAGAGAGAGTCAAGTTCAAAGGTGCTTTTTTAATGGATGCCCTTTTGGCAATGGGAGTCGATAAGCTTCTTCATAACCGCATAGCGTATGAGACTATCAACAGTTTCACCCTTGACCCACACCGTCAAGAGGAGTTTTTTGATCCACAAGGGCGTCTGTGGGTCAACGACACCAAAGCAACCAACCTCGATGCCACCAAAGCAGCCGTTGCAAGGTATGAAGAGAAGTTTATACACCTCATTTTAGGCGGTGATGACAAAGGGGTTGATTTAGATGAACTCTTTGATTTTTTACACACAAAAAGGTTGCGTGTATATGCCATAGGAAGTAATAAAAACAAACTTGAAAAACTCTCAAAAGAATATAATATAGAATGTTTAGTGTGTAGAAACCTCCAAGATGCAGTGCAGCAGATAAACACGCAACTCACACAAGAGGAGGCAGCCCTCCTCTCCCCTGCTGCTGCAAGTTTGGATGAGTTTAGCTCTTATGCCCAGCGTGGTGAACTTTTTAAAGAGTGTGTGAAAAATCTTTAAAAGTTTTTATCAAAATTTTATTCCTCTGATTATCCAAAACACTTTCCCTTTTTCAAATTATATTGACAAAAAAAACTAAAAAGCATATAATGAGCATATACAAAATCAGGAGTAAGTGTGGCTTATGGGTGTATAAATCTTAATGATCTTGACGGATTTGACTGGGATAATGGCAACATTTACAAAAATGAGAAAAAACATGGCGTTAGTTGGTGGGAGATAGAAGAAGTTTTTTTTAATGAACCACTCCTTCTACTCCAAGACACAAAACACTCTCACGAAGAAGAACGATGTTACTGCTTAGGCAGGACAGATAGTGATATAGGGCTTTTTGTAGCTTTTACGAAAAGAGAAAATAAAATACGAGCTATAAGTGCAAGAAAAATGACAAAAAAGGAGAAAACCATCTATGAAAAAGCTAAAAAAAATACCGACTTTTAAAACTTTAGATGAAGAGAGAGAGTTTTGGGAAAAAGAGGATAGTACAGAGTATCTTGACTGGGAGAAAGCAAGTTTTGCAAAAATGCCAAATTTAAAAAAAAGTACAAAAACTATCTCTTTGAGACTTCCAGAAGATATGCTGTTTAAATTAAAAACAAAAGCAAATGCTCTTGATATTCCTTACCAGTCACTCATTAAGATGATGTTACAAAAAGAGTTGAGTGCTTAGGCAACTACACCCTTACACTTCTTCTTGAAGATCCACTGCGAGCATTTCTTGAACGATTGCGTGAATTACCCCCACTTCTATTTCCGCCACGACCTCTGCCTCCACCCATATTAATAGGTTCTGCTTTGATGCTTGGGTCTGGTTTGAAACCTTTGAGCCATACTTTTGGTATATCTTTTTTTATCAGTTTTTCAATGTTGGTAAGAAAC
>JAMOSN010000097.1 GCA_027068455.1 Sulfurimonas sp. | reverse complement strand
TTGATGTCTTAGAAGGGTATGAACTTATTATGGCCAAGAAGATGCATATGTGGGGTAATGGGTTATAGTAAAATGAGGATAAGAATAATCCCAAAGGGTTTCAACTCGAAGTTGATACAGCCAAATATCTTGAACGATTCGGCACCCTTTGAGGAGTTGATGAATTATACCATAAGAATGCAAAATGAACAATAAACATTACAAAAATATACTCATAGCAAATAACATTGTTCCTAAAAATGATGATGAAAAAGAGATAGCACTTAAACTTGTAACTCAAAAAGAGAAGTTTATTTTAGAAGATGCAGTTAATGCACTCATTTATAATAAAACAATACCCTCAATAAATGGTCAATACACTCTTCAACAGTATATTGATGAAGTCAATAAGATAACAAATCAATACTACTTTATGTATATTCAAATTAGTCAGTTTGAAGCATTTTTAAGAACCTACATAAATCATAAAATGATTAAAGTATATGGTGACAAATGGCACCAACACTCTATAATGTATGATTTAACTGAGTTTCAAACACCTACAATGCAACAGATAGACAAACCATCAAAAGCCTTAAATAGCATCTCTTTTGGAACATTAGAACTGGTATATCTCAATGGCTCAAGATTTGGTAATGTCTTTCAAGACAAACTTCACTCTACTAAAATTTTAACCAAAGATGGTAAGCCAAAGTATCATAACAAAGGTTTAGTAAAAGGACTGTTTTCAATAGTTAGAAATGCTCGTAATGATATATGCCACCACAGAAGAATAGGTGAGAGCATCAAATCCAATCCAAAGTATAGCAAGAAGAGAATGTCTCGTTCAGATGTCATAAAAGCACTCAATGACCTAAAAATACTTTTAGGCTATGATGACCAATTTGATGTGAAGTCAGTGCATTTAGAGTATAAGAAATTTTAGGAGAACCAACTATGGACAAATCAGCACTTAAAAAATTTGCTACATCTATGAGACTTGAACTCATCTCGATGATAAAAAATAAGATAGATTTTTTACTATCAAATGCCTACAAAGAAAACTTGGCAGTTTATAACACCAACAAGGTCTATATACAACTTATAGAAGAAGTTCCTTATGCTTGGTAATGGGTTATAGTCGTATAAATATGAAAAAGAAAATAAAAAGATTTGTTAAAAAATTGCATCATGGTTTAAAACAGGAATATCTTGAAACTAAAGAAATTCCAAAACACATTAAAAACAAAGAGTACAAAAAAGCGATAGAGCAGGTAAGTGATTTGGGAAGGATGACTTTTTTATCTTTTTTATGGATACTTCCAGGTGGAGGAGTCATTAGTGGTTTTTTAGTGAAGTTTTCAGATAAAATACGTCCAAGTGCTTTTAGAAAAAAAGAAGAGAAATCAAATGAAAAAAAATGATTTTAATGATGAACTCCATACGCTAACACGCAGTGAAGATGGTTCATGTACTGCATACTCCAAAGAGTATGATGAGCATTACCATTCTACTAAAGATGGAGCACTTTCAGAATCTCTTTATAAGCATGTCATTCCAGCATTTAAACATATACAGGGAAAAAAAAGTGTTACTATTTTAGATATATGTTATGGACTAGGGTTTAATACACTTGCAACAATTCTCTATTATCAACAACACGCAAGTGATATAAAGCTTCGTATCTACTCTCCTGAACTTGACAGTGTACTTGTTGCCTCTCTTATTCATTTTGAGTATCCCAAAGAATTTGAGGGGCTGCGTGTTATTATAGACACACTTTCAAAAAAAGGTGTGTATGAGGATGATTATCTTTTCATAGAGCTTTTTTTAGGGGATGCACGGGAGTATGTAGGAGAGTTTGAGGATTTTTTTGATGTAGTGTATCAGGATGCATTCTCCCCATCTGCAAATCCAGTTTTATGGACACAGGAGTATTTTGCAGATATAAAAAAAGCGATGAAAGAGGATGGCATTCTTACAACATACTCCACAGCACTTAAAACCCGTTTGGCACTACACTATAATGGTTTTAGAATCTATCTCAACAAGGGGGAGTCTTTTAGGAATGCCACACTTGCTTCTTTCAAACCAATAGATGGATATGAAGAGATTGATATGAAGCACAAAATCACCTGTAATCCAAACACGCAACCTTTCTATGACAAAGATATTTAAAACTCTTCTATCACCTTTAAAAATGCCTCTCCAAACTGGACAAACTTTTTTTCACCCACACCATTGACCTCAAGCATCTCCTCTTTGGTTGTTGGCATCTCATTGGCAAGATGTTTGAGGGTTTTATCATTAAAGATTATGTAGGCTGGAACACCTTTTTCACTTGCAAGTTGGGCCCTTTTTTCACGCAGTTTTTCAAAGAGATCTTTATCATAATCAAAAGATTCAACCTGTTTAATCTTTTTTGTTTTTGTATCAATTTGGAGTCGTGAGGCTTTAATATCTACACTTTTTTGCGACTTGAGTACACTGATGGCATCTTGTGTGAGGTGTAAAACACTGTATTCACCAAGTTGTACAATATGTAGTTCCAAGAGTCGCTCTACTATCACAAACCACTCTTTTTTGCTTAGATGTATTCCGATGTTATAGACTGAGAGTTTATCGGCACCGTTAGTTAAGATTTTTTGTTCTTTTGAACCTCGCAGAATGTCGATGATATAGTTTTTCCCAAAGCTTTGATTTGTTTTATAGATAGCACTGAGAATCATTTGTGCCTCTTTGGTTATATCTTGCCTTGCAGCATCAAAGTTGAGACAGTTATCGCAACGATCTTGACAACTTTCCATAGAATCGTGAAAATAGGAGGCGAGTTGTTTGTGAAAACAGATTTCACTTGTGGCATATTTGTAAATCTGGTCAAGTTTTTGCTCTAAATGGTGTTTGTACTCTTCATTTTGTATCTCATGAAGAAAATGTTTATGTTGTACCATATCTCCGGCATTAAAGAGTAAAAGGGTTTCAGAATCTTCCCCATCACGTCCAGCACGTCCTATCTCCTGATAGTAGTTCTCTTGCGATTTTGGCAGGCTCATATGCACTACAAAACGGATATCACTCTTATCTATCCCCATCCCAAAAGCGATGGTTGCTACCATGATGTTGATTTTATCATTGACAAATATTTTAAAGTTTTGCTCCCTGACATGTTGTGGAAGCCCTGCATGATAGGGAAGTGATTTGTAGCCGTTTTGGTTTAAAAAAGTGCTTAACTCTTCAGCTTTTTTGCGTGAGCTTACATAGATGATACCACTTTCATTTTGATGACGAAAAAGGAAGTTTTTGAGTTGCGTGTAGCCATTGGTGATGCGTCGCTCAGCTGAGATAAAGATATTTTTACGAAATATCTTTCCTTTGAGCGTAACAGGATTGTGGAGTCGAAGCTGATGGAGAATATCGTGTGTTACTGTATCGGTACTTGTTGCTGTAAAAGCGGCAACAGTAGTGTGTGGAAAATACTCTTTTAAGTTTCCAAGTGCTCTGTAATCATCACGAAACTCATGCCCCCACTGAGAGATACAATGCGCTTCATCAATAACAAAGAAATTTATGTTAAGTTGCAAAAGGAGTTGGAGTGTCGAACCATTGTTCAGACGCTCAGGGGAGAGGTATAAGAACTTGAGCACACCATCTTTTGCATTTTGAATAACATCACTCACCTCTTGGGCACTTTGTGCAGAACTTATCATAGATGCAGCTATCTTTTGTGCCTGAAGCGCTGCTACTTGATCTTGCATCAAAGCAATAAGGGGAGAGATAACAATGGTGAGTCCATCCATCATCATAGTAGGGAGTTGATACACTAAAGACTTTCCACCACCTGTTGGTAGTATCATCAACAGATCTTTACCCTCTAAAATGGCATCGACTCCCTCCTCTTGAAGGGGTCGAAAACTGTTATGACCAAAAATATCTTTTAAAATTCTGTTCTTGATAGGTTTGCCTTAAAAAGCAGAAGATATGGCATCTACTTCATCCCATGTTAAAGAGGAGGTGTGTGCTTGTTGGTGTTTGAGTATATGTGCAATATAGCGAGCGAACATATCGGTTTCAACATTGACACGTGAGCCTTTTTTATAGTTTTTAAACAGAGTCTCTTTCATGGTGTGTGGGATGATGGTGAGGCGAAAGCTCTCATCACTGACATCATTGACAGTCAAGCTTACTCCATCTATGGTGATGGAGCCTTTTGGCACGATGTAGGGGATAAATTTTTTATCTACTTTGATAAAAACATCATAAGAGTTTCCATTGTTTTTGATCGCTTCTATCTCACCAATGGTATCAATATGCCCTTGAACAATGTGCCCCTCAAATCTATCACCCATCATCATAGCAGGTTCAATATGCACTTCATCTTTATAATTTTCTATTGCTAAGAGCTTTTGACTCTCTGGGGAGAGCTCAACAGAAAAACCATCATGATGCACTTTCACAACAGTAAGACATGCTCCATTGATGGCGATAGAATCCCCAAGGGAGGCTTTATGTTGTGATACTATTGTAAGTGTAGAGCCGACAAAGCTTTTGACTTTTGCTATCTCTCTTATAAGTCCTGTAAACATACTAAAAAACTATCTTTCCATCTTCTTGCAGTGAGCGAATAATCTGTTTTGCTTTTTCATGCCCTGCATATGCTGCTTTACGACACAGTTCAAGCGCTTTGTCATTATCCTGTTCACATCCGATTCCTTGATCATATAAGAGTCCAAGGTTGTAAAGCCCTTGTGCTAAGCCACCATCTGCTGCACGTTTAAAACAGATAAAACATTTTGCATCATTTCTCTCAACACCCAAGCCGTCTTTATATAAAACACCAAGATTGTTAAACGCTTCTAAGTGTCCACGTTTTGCAGCCTCTTCATACCAAAAGGCAGCTTCTGAATAGTTTTGCAAACACCCTAGCCCACGTTCAAACATAAGAGCAACTTCATACATAGCAGGTGGTACTTCACGAGTTGCTGCTTCCAAATGGAGTTCATGTGCTTTAAAAAGATCATGAGGCGCACCACCTAAACCATTTTCATAAAGGATTCCTAGATTAAAAAGTGCGTAGGGTTGTTTTTTTTGAGCTGCTTGAGTGTAGAGTTCAAAGGCCTTTGCATCATCTTTTTGACACCCTTGTGCCATTTGGTACATGTATGCAAGTGATGTTTGTGCATCAGCATTACCCTCATTGGCTAGTTGCGTGTAAAGTTCAAATGCTTTTGTAAAATCACCAGCAGTGTAAGCCTTGTGTGCTTCTTGTATCATTGTTTTGTCTCATTTTCTGTACGGATATTTTGGCGGAAAACAGTTTTATTGCCTTTGGCTGCTGCTTTTGCTTTACGGATT
>JAMOSN010000096.1 GCA_027068455.1 Sulfurimonas sp. | reverse complement strand
TAAGAGTATATTGACGCCCATTTACACTAAAGTCTCTGTTTTTAATATGAGCAAGGTAAGGATTAGGTGGTGTTCTTTTGGTAACGGGCACATAGACACCACCATGCGATGCGACCCAGTTTCTGTATGCAAGGTCTTTATTGAGACTTGTTTTTGCCTCATGCAGAGCAATATTTTGGGCATATTTATAATTTCTATGGATAATAATAGCCAAGATTATAACAACTAACAATGTCCATCCGACATAAAGAACATTTGATATGATAGATAAAAACTTGCGCTTTGTCTGCATAGGCTATCCTTCAGATTAGAGCTATTTTAATAGTTTCTATCTTAAAGTTTGCTTCTTGGAGATATATCAAGTTCCTCAAGAGAGCTAAACATCTTCTCTTTATACATATCAACTGCAACACGCCCTATCATAGCGGCATTATCAGAACAATACTGCAACTCACTCAAAAGAAGCTCTGCATTAAAAGGTTGCAAAAGTTTTTCTATCTCACCTCTTAAATAAAGGTTCGCACTCGCCCCACCAACAATGGCAAATCTTTTTGGAGGATGGGTTTTAAAATACTTTTTAAGCTTCATGGTCAAATGTTTGGTTGCTATATGTTCAAAAGAAGCTGCTATATCTTTGTATTTCTCTTTATCATCCCCAGCAGCTTCAACTGCCAAGCGGACAGCATTTTTAAGCCCTGAGTAGGAAAATGCGATTAAAGGGGACTGATGTAAAGGAACTGTAAAGTTATATGCCAATCTATCACCATCTTTGGCAAGCTTTTCTATCAGTGGACCCCCTGGATATCCAAGTCCCATCATCTTGGCTACCTTGTCAAAACTCTCTCCAAAACTGTCATCCATCGATTTGGCAACAGTATAAATCTCTGTTAAACTCTTTACCTCCATAACTTGCGTGTGCCCACCAGAAACCAAAAGTACCGTTAAAGGAAACTGTGTCGGTTTTTCTATAAACAAAGAGTAGATATGCCCAACTAAGTGATTGACTCCAATAAGTGGCAGATCCAAAGCAAGAGCAACAGCCTTTGCCATCGTCACCCCCTCTATAAGAGTGACAGCAAGTCCAGGGCTTGAGGTTACAGCAACTGCTTTAAGCTTGTCAAAGTAGGGTTCACACTGCTCTAAAATCTTTGGCAGCGCTTCTGCATGTAATCGTGCCGCAAGTTCTGGAACAACCCCGCCATATACAGAGTGCTCTATCTCTTGAGAAATCTTTTTATGAAAAAGAAGTTTGTTTGTTGCTATCTCTGTGATGGCGATTGCTGAATCATCACAAGAACTCTCTATACTAAGTATCATCTTTTCTCCAATTTACAGTTTTTTCCAAAAGGGATTAAAATAACAAAACAAGAAGGTTTTTTTTCATCCACATAAAGGCGTCCCTTAAATAGATTAAAGATAATCTGTTTTGACATATATAATCCCAACCCTGTTCCACGATTTTTTGGCTTGATGGTAAAATAAGGTTCAAATATCTTCTCTTGAATCTCTGGTAAAACACCATCACCACTGTCGCAACACTTTACCATCAAATGATCATCTTGAAGATAAAAAGAAACAACAATTTCCCTATGCTCTTTTTTTTGCATAACCAATGCATCTTTTGCATTGTTAATCAAATTAAGCAAAACCTGTGTAATCGAAGAAGCAATTAAGAGATTCTCAAGCTCATTTTGTTTTTCAAAATTTAGCTTTATTTTATTGAGTTTTAACTGTCCATAAGAGATACTACTAATCTCTGTAGTGATTTCTTCTAAAAAACGGAGTTCTTGATACGTTCTTTTATCAAAGTACGATAAAAAATCATCAACTGTCTTTGCCAGATATTCAACATTATTTTCTATAGTATCGAATGCTTTTTCAATCTCTTCACACGACTTTTCATTTGAAAACCTCGAAGAAACAATCACAAGGTTTATCGTATTGAGAGGTTGTTTCCATTGATGTGAAATATTTGCCATCATCTCACCCATCACTGCAAAACGTGCCTGTTCATATAAAAGAAGATCCTTCTCTTTATTCTTACGTATCTCCTTTTCAAGATACGTTTTATAGTAATGTAAATGTTTTGCTAGTTTCATTATCAATACTACAACAAGAGGATTCAATATCAAAGGCAATATCACAGAAAGTATAAATAAAAAACTACTATATTCTTTATCAAAAAATTTAGTAAACAAATAAACAAAAAGGACAGAAAGAAGTAATACACCTGCTGTTATATAAAAAATAAGTCTAAATGTAGAGAGATCTGTTATGTATAAAACTAGCCTATTTAAAAAAGAATTGTTGTGCATATTTTCTTACTTCTTCATCAATGAGAAAAATATCATCAATACTCTTTGGTTTATTCTGAAATTTTCTATATGTATCTATAATAAAACGACTTATATCCATAAACCCTATCTCTTTTTTAATAAAACGCTCAATCGCCACTTCATTGGCAGCATTGACAACAACACCTAGTTCTGGATTTTCAAGCAAATCTTTTTTAATCTCCCATACAGGATACTTTTGTGTTGTTATCTCACGAAACTCCAAAGAACCAACACTGAGCAGATCTACAGGCTCTAAAATCTTCTCCTGCATCGCTTCATCAAGAGCAAATGCGATAGGAAGTTGCATACTTGCGTGAGCAAAATGTGCCGTTGTTGAACCGTCTTTAAAATCAATGAGTGCATGAATGAGTGACTTTGTCTCGATGATGGCATCATACTCACCCTCACCAAAGAGCCATCTCGCTTCTAGGAGTTCAAACATCTTGTTCACCATAGTTGCTGAGTCTATGGTAATCTTTTGTCCCATCGACCAGTTTGGATGTTTTTGGGTATCTGCTAACGTTGCGTGTTGTAACTTTTCGACATCCCAGTCACGAAAAGCACCACCACTTGCAGTAATAACCATCCTTTGTACAGGTCGTTCTTGCAGCAAATACCACAAACCAAAATGTTCTGAGTCAATAGGCTGAATATTTTTGGTATCTATAAATGCACCACACGCAACCAAAGACTCTTTGTTTGCCAATGCTACCTTTTTACCACATTCAAATGCTTTGAGCGTTGGTCGAAGTCCCAAAAACCCTACAAGAGCATTGACTATCAAAGGGGAAGTTGCTTCCTCTATAACACGCAAGATGGCATCCTCACCACTTAAGACGCAAGAATGGTTTACTTTATAAACATCCTCTTTGTTGGCTATCACCACTTTTTTAGGATTGTGTTGTGCTATTTGTTCATTGAGAAGTGTAATGTTACTCCCACATACAAGAACCTCAACCCCAATACCAAAACGTTTGGCAACAGCCAAGGTATTGACCCCAATAGAGCCTGTACTCCCTAATAAAACGATACTTTGTACTCTTGCCATAGACTACACTAAACCACGAAGAAGCACTAACATCACAATCGCTCCAAAAAGATAGCCATCAATTCTATCAAGCACACCTCCATGACCAGGGAGGATATCTCCACTGTCTTTGACTCCAGCAGCACGCTTTAAAGAGGACTCAAACAGATCACCAAATATAGAGCTCACCGCTACAAAGAAAGAGATAAGAAATGCCACGCCCAAGTCCACGATACTTGTTCCAAAAAACATCCCCCCAAGTGTTGCTACAGCAACCCCACCTGCAACACCTTCCATAGTTTTATTTGGACTTGTCTCACAAAACGGTGTTTTTCCTATACTTTTGCCAACGCCATACGCACCTACATCTGTCAATGCAACTACAGCTAAAAGCCAAAGAAGTGCCATAACACCATACTCTTCATACATTGTTAGTATAAAAAGCATCCCCGCTGTAGGGTAGATAAAAGGGAGAAAATCAACCCACTTCAGCTCTTTGTTGTATGCAACAGCACTTGCATACGCCACACCAGCAAGGACAAAGAGATCATCCCCATACGGATATAACGCAGCAATCAGCCATAATCCAAAAGCATAAGGAAGCAATCCATCCTTTTGCACACCAAAGAGTTTCACCGCCTCTTGAAATGCTAGAATATATACGCCTCCAAGAGTAAGCCACATAAGAAAAAAGTTGTCTATCAACCCTACAAACAAGACCCCAGCTAAAAGGGCAAAACCTGTTACAACACGCTCTTTATCTGAAAATATAGCCATAAAAAAATCCTGTAGTTATTTTAAAAACTGATTATACTTGTTTAGACTTTAATATCTAATATATGTGTAGAATGTGACTCTTCATCTTCTAAAGAGTGAGGAGGATGTGCCTGTCGTTTCTTTTTAGATTGTTCTGAGAGTTCTTCATCTGCTTCTTCTCTTTGGTGTTCTCTGTCAGGGTCCACTTTATGGTTCTCCTCTGTTGGGCGCACCTCTTCAATCTCACGTTTTTTTTCATTGGCAGCAACTTGAGCCGCAAAATTTTGGATATCAACACGATTTGTGTGTGCATTTTGCAAGGATGTAGCAGCAGGTGTCATCTGATTGACAACAACAACATTCCCTAGTGGTGTAACAGCCATAACATATCCTTCTTATTCTCGAGTATCAACCTCTATCGTTTTATATTTGTTATACAGTACATTTGCTCCGTTTTGGATACTTACTTCTCTTCTTGGAGTATAATCGACCAAAAATCTATCTTTTGAAGTGGTTGTAAACTCTACACACAATTTTGCGGCTGCTTTGATGATATGTTCGGGCAGACTCTGTTTATCAGTTTTTATAATCACATGGGTCGATGGTCTCTCTTTTAAATGGAGCCATATATCTTTGGCACGGGCACTCTCAAGGAGTTTGATGTTTCCTTTTTCATTTTTTCCAAGCTGAACTTTATACCCCTCTATAAAAAAGGTCTCTATCGAATCATCTTTTTTGACCTTTTTCCCCTGTTGCTGTTTGGGAAAAAGTAGCTCGATTTTTGCGATGCTTTTTGCTTCTGCAACCGTATGGATAAAAAGTTGTAAATGCTCGATTTTAGAACGTAGTGATTCCTCTTCTATATGGAGATGTTTTGCTCTTTGTTTTGCTTTTTTGCTTTTGGCAAAAAACATTTCACTTATCATAAAGGGTGTCGCATAGGGTTTATCCAACTCTATAGTAACTTTGGAGCCATCATAATCATCAAGCTCAAGACGGGTGGAGTATGGTTTGATATGATGCACATTGGAGAGTACCAAATTACCATAATGCTCATACTTTTGTGCCTCTTGAAGCAGCGATTCTTCAGATTCTAGTTTATCATAGAGTTTTTGAAGTTTTTTGAGCTTTTTTTCTAAAAGATTTATTTTTTGTTTTTTAAGCGTTTGGAGTTTTTGTGCCTGCTCTTTTTCATACACACCATACAAAAACGCTTCTACATCCTCAAGCGGATACTCTTTTGCTTCAAAAGGTGCAGGGGGAACATCAAGCAGTTTTTGCCCAACACGTACCTCCCGAAAAGAGGAAAAAAGGTCAATGTGGCGCAAAGCTTCCAAAACAACAAAGTTTTCATCC
>JAMOSN010000095.1 GCA_027068455.1 Sulfurimonas sp. | reverse complement strand
GTGCAAACTTCTCCAAACTCAACCTGCTTATGCAGTCGGGTTCTTTTGCCATGACACAGGCAAATGCAGTCCAACAAAACATTATGAGGCTCTTACAATAAAAATGGAATAGTCTTTGCTTGAAATCTTTTTGAAATTCAATTAAAAGGGTTAGCTATGGGCTTTAGAATTAATACAAATGTGGGTGCTATGAATGCACATATGTTTGCAACAAAAAATAATGTTGGCTTGGATAAAAGTCTTGCCTCTCTGTCTTCAGGTCTTCGTATCAACAAAGCAGCGGATGATTCATCTGGTCTTTCTATCGCGAACAAACTTTCAGCACAGTCAAATGGACTTGGTCAGGCTATCAGAAATGCAAATGATGGTATGGGTCTTATTCAAACAGCTGATGGAGCACTTGAAGAGTACACAAACATCTTAAATCGTATTCGTACACTTGCAGTTCAAGGTGCCAATGATACTCAAGATTCAGCATCTCGTTCATATATAGGTAAAGAGATGGTACGTTTGCAGTCTGAGCTTGATCACATTGCAAATGAGACAAAATTTAATGGTAAAACACTACTTGAAAGTACTGTAACTTTTAAATTTCATGTTGGTGCATACAAAGATGAAACAACTGATACAACTATCTCAGATATGAATACAGCGGTGGTTCTTGCAAATACTATTGCAGGTTTAACATCACAAGCATCAGCAGAGACAATTATCTCTATGATGGATAGTGCATTAAATACTGTTGCAAACTTAAGAGCATCATTAGGTGCTGCACAAAACCAACTTGAATCAACTGTAAGAAATATCTCTGTTACTCAAGTAAATGTAACAGCTGCTGAGTCTCAGATTCGTGATGTTGATTTTGCAGCAGAGAGTGCAAACTTCTCTAAACATAATCTACTTGCACAATCTGGTTCTTATGCTATGAGTCAGGCAAATGCTGTTCAGCAAAATGTTATGAAATTATTACAATAGTAATTCTTTTTGGTAAAAGGATAATTTTTTATCCTTTTACTTCTATCTCTTTTGCAATCTTCTCCATCTCATCTTTAAAGTAGCGTATTACACGTATCATTTGAGGAATAATTACTTCATCTAACTGCTTAATAAGTTTTTTTTCATTTTTAATCTCTTTTGTATTAATCAGATCAAATATATATCCACTGACAAATTGCAAATAGAGTGTGATAATAAAGTTCATATCAGATGTATGTTTTGCTTCAGTTTCTTCAGAAAGAATATCATAAAATGTTCCCAAAAGATTGTAGTGATATTGATTGAGATTTTGATGTTTTGTTTTAAGATGTTTTTTCAAACGGGCAATAACTGTGTCATAGTATGTAAGTCTAAGGCTAATATCGTGCATCTCTGTAGTATTGAGAAAGTTTTCACTCCGTTCATCGAATGTTGTTCGTAAATCTTTGTAAAGTTGTTTTTTGTCAATATATTTAAGAGTAGGAACTTCATCTGGTTTTAGAGGTTTTGTATCATCTATAGCGGCTCCATTACTGAGGTTGTAAGTAGTAGTTATAGGGAGTTTATAGGTGTTTGAAATTGCATTACACTCTCTTCTCATTGCATCAAAAAGGACAGAAGTTGTTACCTTCTCTTGAAAGTTTCCTTGGACCTCTATGATTTCATTTTTAATCTCAACAGCATCTTCTAAATGTTGTTCTTTATTTAAATCAAGTTTTCTTGTATGTGCATGACTTGAAGCATGGGTTGCTCCTGTTTGTTGATCCGTTGCAAAATCAAGCCCTAAAAGATAGATCTCTTTTGCTTTTAAATGAAGAAGTATTCCATAACTTAAAGAACCGATATTTGACGATGTGATACCGCCGAAATTTTCTTTATAACGGGATGAACCTTCTATAATATAGACATTTTCTTGTTTAAAAGTTGTTGTAAAATCAGGATAACTCATACCTCCAAAGAGCTCAATAGTTTCATCAAAAAATGTCATATCTTTAACTTTTTCTATATGAGGCATAGCATCTGAAAAACCATGGATATGTGTGATAATATCAGGTTTAATACCCAGTTCTTCAAACTTAGACATTAAAGCACTGACAATTACAATGATGAATTTTGAATGGTTTTTTTGTAACCACTCAAGATTGTTTTCCATAGATGGACCAGCACCAATAAGTAAAACAGGTTTTTGCATAAGAGGTGTATCTTCATAGGAAGCATTTAAATCGAGTATCTTATATCCGTTTTTAATGTATTCTAATGGACGAAGCAAACTAGTCATTAGTGCTGCGTAGTTAAAAGTAAGATAGGTTTGTGTTGCAATAATATTTTGGATTTTTTTGAGTGTTGCTTCATTGTGATGAAGCATATGAAAAAATTTAATATAGTGATTATAGATAAACTGTTCATATAAAAATGCTTGAACTTGATTTTTAAATGCGCTCTCTTCATCAAAAACACTAAAGAAAAGTTTTGCACCTTTATGCGTAAGGTTTTTGTAGTTTGTAACAAATAAAGAGAGGCGAAAGAGTTCTAAGTCATCTTCTATAATAAGGTAAACATTAGAAAGGATTTTTTGATGAATAGCAGTTATATGTGTACCAAGCCCTACCCCGACAAAAATGAATTTATATATTTTTGTCATTGTTGTTTGTGTTTTTGCTGCATGTTTATTTGAGTAATTGATAAGTGATGCTACTGTTGAATAGCTGTATTTTATAACATCTTTTGTTTCTAAATCTTTAGGATTGACTTCCTCAAAAGAGAGGTTATAAAAAGTCTCAAAAAGATTATCTACTTTTTTGTAATCAACAGAAGCTGCTGCATCTTTGGCATATTGGTTAGAGTCTTGTGTATAGAGGTATTTATTTGTTGCAATCTCTAAAACATCAAAATAACCTTTGTCTTTATACTCTAGTGCATACTTTTCTTTGTGATAACCTTTTTCTATAGCAAGGTTAAGAGCTGATATTTTTTGAAAAAGGTGAGAATCCTCTTTTTCAAAAAAAAGCATATTTTCTTGAAAATTTTGTAGTGCCTGTTGCTCGATAGACAGATTTTCCATAAAAATCCTTTGTAAATGATATTTTATTATACAATATATCTATGAAATGTCGATTTGCTTTCTTGAAAATTGTATAAAGATTAAAGATGAAAAATATAGAAAATATAAAACTAGCCGTAAATTCAACGATTAAAGAAGCTATGCAGACTATAGATACTGGAGCTATGAAGATAGCTGTTGTTGTTAATAAAGAGGGAAAGCTTGTTGGTACATTGACAGATGGGGATATTCGTCGTGGACTTCTAAAAGGGCTCTCCCTTACCTCTAGTATAGAATCCATTATTCAGTATAATCCTCTTGTTGCATATGTGAATGAGTCAAAAGAGAAAATTTTAGCAAAAACACTTGGTAAAAGAATATATCATCTTCCTGTTTTAAACAAAGAGGGAATAGTTGTTGGAATTGAAGATATAGAGATACTCCTTACTTCAGGAAGCAAACCAAATTATATTGTTTTAATGGTAGGTGGACTTGGAACGCGGTTACATCCATTGACTAAGAAAATTCCAAAACCGATGATTAAAGTTGGTAATCGTCCTATATTGGAGACTATAATCTTAAACTTTAAGCAGTATGGCTTTACAAATATTATTTTAAGTGTTAATTATAAAGCTGAGATGGTGCAAGAGTATTTTGGAGATGGAAGTGATTTTGGAGTACATATAGAGTATATTTATGAAGATAAGCGTATGGGGACAGCAGGAGCTTTGTCTTTAATGAAAGGGAAGTTTGTAGATAGCTTTTTTGTAATGAATGGAGATTTACTGACTAATGTTAATTTTGAACATTTTTTAAATTTTCATCAAGAAAATAGTGCTATTGCAACAATGGGAGTTCGTGAATATGAACAACAAATCCCTTATGGGGTTGTTAATCAGAAAAATGGAGAGATAGAGTCTATTGTAGAAAAACCAACACAGAGATATTATGTGAATGCAGGTATATATATTTTAGAACCGGAAGTGTTGGAGTATATTCCAAAAGATCAGTTTTATGATATGCCGACTCTGTTTGAGACATTGATTGAAAAAAATAAAAAACCGTTATCTTTTCCTGTGCATGAATATTGGCTTGATATAGGTCAGGTAAAAGAGTTGGAACAGGCCAGAGAAGATTATTATGAAATTTTTCAAGAGTAGATGATGAAAAAGATGAAAAAAAAGCTCAACTTTGATATCTGTACCTTTTGCAATCATAAGTGCAGTTTTTGCTCAAATTCTGATGAAAGAACTATTAAGTATCAGACAACTTTAGATGAATTTCGTCGTGTTATGAGAAATGTTCTTCAATATGTTGAAACAGATGAACTTGGACTCTCGGCAAAGGGAGAGGTACTTGTTAATAAAGAGTTTACCGAGATTGTACGCAGTGCAAAAGAGGAGTTTGGTATAGGGTATATCTATATCAGTTCAAACGGTGCTTTGATGGATGAGGCAAAAGCTGTTGAAGTGATAGAAGCAGGATTGGACAGCATAAAGTTTTCTATTAATGCACTTTCACGTGAGGCTTACAAAGAGGTGCATAAAGTTGATGATTTTGACAAAGTTATAGCAAACTTTAAAACACTTCTAAAACTCAAAAAAGAGAAATATCCACAACTCAAACTCTTTTTATCTTCAGTGATAGATATGAGTCAAGAGGAGCTAGAAGAGGGCTTTAGAGAGCTCTTTGGCAAAGATTTTGACCTTATTGATGGTGTGTCACTCTATGCTCTTACTTATACACCAAAGTTTGAAGTTGATAGTACAAAACAACCGAGTGCAAAATGTTCTATTCCTTTTAGAGAGCTCTATATT
The DNA here is from genome assembly GCA_027068455.1 of Sulfurimonas sp. GTDB lineage: Bacteria > Campylobacterota > Campylobacteria > Campylobacterales > Sulfurimonadaceae > Sulfurimonas. The sequence goes on along the minus strand of JAMOSN010000095.1, from coordinate 658 downwards.
AACTCTGATGGCACTTTGGGGCTGTGTTGTAAAGATTATTTTGATGAGGTTAATTTCGGTTCACTTTTAGAGAATGATTTTATGGATATTTATAACTCTAAGGCCTTTAAAGAGATAAGAGCAATGCATAAGAAGAGTGAGTTTCCTAATGGTCACTTATGTAAAAAATGTCTGCTTTTTGATGGAGGGATGTAATGTATAAAAACAAAAAGATACTTGCCATTATTCCAGCACGCGGAGGAAGTAAGCGACTTCCAAAGAAAAACCTGATGGATTTGGCAGGAAAACCACTTATAGCTTACTCTATAGAGGCCGCAAAGAACTCAAAATATATAGATGATGTTATTTTGAGCTCTGAATCAGAAGAGATTTTGGCAGTAGCAAGCAAGTATGGAGCGCAAACTCCCTTTATTCGTCCAAAAGAGCTTGCCCAAGATACAAGCCGCTCTATTGATGTTGTAACACATGCTCTTAAAACGCTCACGCAAAAGTATGATGCTGTTATTTTACTGCAGCCTACATCACCGCTGCGAACAGCACAAGATATAGATGGTGCCATAGAGATGTTTTATAACAAACACGCAACGAGTGTTATAGGTGTGTGTGAGATGGAACACTCACCGATTTGGGCAAATACTTTGGATGAGAGTATGAGTAT
>JAMOSN010000094.1 GCA_027068455.1 Sulfurimonas sp. | reverse complement strand
ATCTTCAAAACACTCCAAAAATGGAGTGCTTCAAAGATTAAACACACTTCTCGTGTTTTTTCTCTATTTTTTTAGTCGTTTAAGTTATTTCTTATAAAACGGCTTTTCTTTTTATTATAGAATAATTTATCTTAAAGTAATATTTTTGTAATACTGTGATGCTAACGGCGAAGCTGAGCCCTGAATGTGCTACCAGCCTTTTGTTGTGTGTAGCGTAGCGGAACACGCAACTCTTTTTTGTCAAAATAAATAAACACATAAAATGTTCATTGAATAGAAAAAATATGACAAATAGACATAAAACTTATATTTTTACAAAATAGCAGTTATTATTCTTAAGAAAAAAGTGTATTTTTATTGTGTTTATTTGGATATTTTTACAATATTTTGTTCATTTAATTAGAAAATATCCTGATAAAAATACATTATGTTGCTTAAAGGAGTAAAGAGATAAATAGAGTAAAATATTGATGATTTCTTGTTTATTCTCCATAAACTACAGCCGTATCAGCAAGCAAATCATGCAATGCTCGTTTGTCTTTACGAAAAGCTACCATGAGAAAGCCTATGCCTAAGAGCAGGGTGGATGGGATGTAGCCTAGTGAACGGGTGATGGCTTGTTTATTGGTGATCTCACCAAAAGTTTTGGCATCTACTACTCTAATGTGAACAAACTTTTTTCCAGGGGTAGCACCACGCCATTTTTCCCAAAATATGATAGTGACTACCAAAACACTTATTTCAAATATAAGTTCCCAAGTAAAAGATGTTTGTGGTTGATGATTGAGTGCATTTGGATTGCCAGAGAGTGCCATTTGCATGTTTTGTTGGTACTGAGCCAAGTCAAACCAGTTGCCATCACTTACAAAGTAAATGACTATTCCCACTGGCAGGGCAAGAAAAAGAGTGTCTAAAAAGGAAGCGATAAAGCGGATCCAAAAACCCGCATATCTCACTTCATGATTAGACATGGTAGTTTGGCGCTTCTTGTGTGATGATAACATCATGAACGTGAGACTCTTTTAAACCTGCTGATGTAATCTCAACAAATTCAGCTTTGTCCCAGAACGCTTCGATACTTTCACTTCCGCAGTAACCCATAGAAGAACGAAGACCACCCATCATTTGATGAACGATTCCTGCGATGCTACCACGGAATGGTACACGACCTTCAATCCCCTCAGGAACAAGTTTATCTGCTGCTGTACCTTCTTGGAAATATCTGTCGTTACTCCCTTTTTGCATAGCACCGATACTACCCATACCACGGTATGATTTATATTGACGTCCTTGGAACATAATAGTCTCACCAGGTGATTCTTCTGTACCAGCTAAAAGGCTTCCCGCCATTACACAGCTAGCTCCTACTGCAAGTGCTTTTGCAATATCTCCAGAGTATTTAATCCCACCATCAGCGATAACAGGGACACCATGTTTGCGCGCTGCACTTGCACACTCATCAATAGCACTGATTTGAGGTACACCAACACCTGCAACGATTCTAGTGGTACAAATAGAACCAGGACCTATACCAACTTTAACACCATCAGCTCCAGCTTCAATGAGCGCTTCTGTTGCTTCTGCTGTTGCTATATTTCCTGCAATAACATCTACTTCAAGAGATTCCTTAATAGTTTTTACAGTATCTAAAATCCCTTTTGAGTGTCCATGAGCTGAGTCAAGTACAAGGACATCCGCTCCAGCATCAACGAGTGCTTTTGCTCTGTCCATTTGTCCAACACCAATGGCAGCACCAACAACTAAACGACCAAAAGCATCTTTGTTTGAATTAGGGTACTCTATACGCTTTTTAATATCTTTAATAGTGATAAGACCTTTTAAAAATCCTTCATCATCAATGATTGGAAGTTTTTCTATTTTGTTTTTGTGCATAATATCTGCTGCATCATCAAGGCTGATACCTTTTTTTGCAGTGATTAGTGGCATTTTTGTCATCACTTCATCAGCACGTTTACGCATATCTTTTTCAAATCTCATATCACGGTTTGTAAGGATTCCAAGAAGTTTGTTATGACCATCAACTACAGGTACACCAGAGATTTTAAACTCATTCATAAGTGATTCTGCATCTGCAAGTGTTGCATCAGGGTGAACAAAAATAGGGTCTATAATAATACCACTTTCAGATTTTTTCACTTTTTTTACTTGTTTGCATTGTGTTTCGATATCCATATTTTTATGGATGATTCCTATTCCCCCAAGTCTAGCCATGGCGATGGCAGCACGGTATTCTGTTACTGTATCCATAGCAGCAGAAACCATTGGAATTTTAAGTGTGATGTTGCGTGTTAGTTTTGTTTCAAGTGATACCTCTTTAGGAAGTACTTCAGAGTATTGAGGTACTAAGAGTACATCTTCAAATGTGAGTGCGCGTTTACGAATTTTCATGGCTGTCCTTTTGCAGAATAAGTAGTTAGTAAAATTTTTGCATTATACCTCTTTTGTGGTTAAAAAGAGGTAAAGTTTTTAGTTGTATGCAACTTCTCTTTCAAGAGAAAGTGCTCCATCAAAGAGTGTTTGTTCATCATACGCTGATGCAATAAGTTGTAATCCAACAGGAAGTCCATCACTGTTTTTCATAATAGGAAGTGAAAGTGCTGGCAGACCTGCAAGGTTTACACTGATAGTGTAGAGGTCACTTAGATACATATCCATAGGGTTTGCAAGCTCCCCAAATTTTGGTGCAACAGTTGGTGCAACAGGGGAGAGAATCAAGTCAACATCTTCAAATATTTTTGCATACTCATCTTTGATGATATGGCGTGTTTTTTGTGCTTTGACATAGTATGCTTCATAGTATCCGCTAGAGAGTACAAAGTTTCCAAGTAAAATACGGCGTTTGACTTCATCACCAAATCCTTCGCTGCGTGTTTTGTAGTAGGTCTCCTCAAGGTTTTTCCCCTCAACACGGTTTCCATATCTTATGCCGTCATAACGTGCAAGGTTTGTTGTTGCCTCTGCTGTTGCTGTGATGTAGTATGCTGAGATATCATATTTTGCATCCATCATCTCTTTTTCTACAATCTCATGCCCTGCATTTTTTAAAGCTTCTATCGCTTTTGCATACGCATTTTTGACATCTTGAGAAGCATTCTCTATGTATTTTGGCAGTACTGCAACACGTAACTTGCGTGTTGAATCTAGGTTAGGTGTTACTTTCTCATCACGCATTGCATTGGTAGAGTCTTTTGGATCACTTCCGCTGATAATGTCATAAAGAATTGCCGCATCTTCTACATTTTGTGTCATAGGTCCTATTTGATCTAGACTTGAAGCGTACGCTCCCAAACCGTAACGGCTTACTCTTCCGTATGTTGGTTTCATCCCTACGATGCCACAAAAAGCAGCAGGCTGACGAATAGATCCACCAGTATCACTTCCAAGTGCAGCTATGGCTAGACCTGCACCAACAGCAGCAGCGCTTCCCCCACTGCTCCCCCCTGGGACTCTCTCACTTGCGTGTGGATTTTGTGTTTTACCATAAAAACTTGACTCTGTAGTAGAACCCATAGCAAACTCATCCATATTAACACGACCAAATGGGCTAAGACCAGCTTCAAGCATTTTCTCTATTACTGTTGCATTATAAGGAGCTATGTAGCCTTGAAGAATTTTACTTCCACTAGTCACTGACCACTCTTTTACCTGTATATTGTCTTTGATAGCAATAGGTACACCATCACCCTGTGAGTTCACATCTATATAAGCATTGAGCTCTTTATTCTCTTCTATCTTGTTTTTGAGTTCTTTTTTAAATTTATTTAAATCTTCTTTACTTAAGTTGAGAGCTTCTTTTAATGTAATCACTAAAATTCCTATTGATAAAATTATTATGCTCATTATATCAAATATTTATTTAATATAAGAGGGTATAAATTTGCAAAAAAATAAAAGGCTGTGTGATTAAAGCAATTAACTAAACTGATTTTGTAAGTATTTTTTTACTACACTTTGATAATTTTAACCAACATATTAAAGGTTTATCTTTCCAGATTTGGTGGTTTTTTATTTTTTGGGTGGGATAGTGTATAGAAAAGAGATACAATGGTTTAGAAATAGAAGCGTCAATATTAAAATGATTTTGAAAATACTAATCCATAGTAGTTGTTGTATGAAAGTGGTTGTATCTGGATGTTTTTATACTTTTTTGTAAAAAGATAAGAGCTTAGTATCCCTATTGATGCCCCAGCAATAACATCACTTACATAATGTTTATCTGCATCTACTCTACTGTAAGCTGTAAAAGCAGCTCCTAAATATGGAAGTATCGCATAAGATAAACCGTAGCGGAAATGGATAAAAGAAGCAGATTGAAAGGTGATAGAAGAGTGTCCAGAGGGAAAAGAGTAAGGCTCCCCATTTGGTCTTGTTCTGTTAACTCCATATTTTAAAGTTAATGTTACAACAGAGTTTGCTGCAAAGGATTTGTAGTATTGGTACTCTCCTTGTGTATCATCAAGATAGAGTGTTGATCCATAAGCAACTGTTGGTATAAGAAGAAGGAGTGCATCTCCTATAGTCTCATTTTCAATTGCTTGTGTCTCTTTTGTAAATGTAAGGATGTAAAGAAGTAAGAAAAAAAAGCGTTGTGTACTATTTATATTTTTGAACAAAAAAGATACCCACCCCAATAACTGCAAATATAAGGGCAATACTCACCCCTATAAAAGTGAAAGTGACAGGTTCACTAAAATTAGGCACCTACCACCTCACTACAACGTTTACATAAAGTATCTTCACTTGCAGCCTGATATTTCCAACAACGAGGACATTTGTGTGCAGTTGCTTTTGCTATGGTAAAAGTATCCTCACCCACTTTAAAGCTTCCAAGCTCATTTTCCTCAGGTTTATCCTCAAAGATACCAGAAACTACAAACCAATCTTCAGCATCTGTTGTATTCATCTCAAGTACTGCTTTTGACTCTGTATAGATGATGAGCTCCAGAGTTGATTTAATGATTTTTTCTTTTTTAAGTCCATCTACGACACTGCCAAAACCTTCACGAGCTTTGATTAAATACTCAGCATCAAATGGTGCATTAACACTTGCAAGTGCTTCATAGGTCATATCAAAAATATCCTCAGCATCTTGCTTGATAACTGCTGGAGCATTCTCTACAATCTCATCTGTTGTATAAGTTAAAATCGGTGCCATAAGAGTAAGGAGCGTTTTTGTAATCATAGCCATTGCGCTTTGACTTGCACGGCGGCGCGCAGAGTCTTGCGCATTACAGTAAAGATTGTCTTTTGTCATATCGATATACATACCACTGAGTTCATTGACGATGAAATTGTTAAGTGTGTTCATCCCATTGACAAAGTTATACTCACTAAATTGTTTATGCACTTCTGCCAACACGCAACTAGCTTCAGAAAGTATCCATTTATCCAAATCACCCATCTGTTCTACAGGAGTAATACTCTCTAGGTCATTAATATTCGCAAGCATAATTCTAAATGTGTTTCTAAGTTTTCTGTAACTTTCTGATGTCTGTTTTAAAATACCTTTTGAAATCTTTAAATCTCCCTGATAATCAGAAGATGCAACCCATAAACGAAGAATTTCACTTCCATATTCTTTGAGAACTTTCTCGGGTGCGATAACATTGCCTTTTGATTTAGACATCTTCTCACCTTTTTCATCAACCGTAAAACCGTGAGTGAGAACTCCTTTGTAAGGTGCTTTATGTTGCACAGCAGTTGATAAAAAGAGCGATGACTGGAACCATCCACGGTGTTGGTCACTTCCCTCTACATAAAGGTCAGCTGGGTAGTTACCTGCATCGTAGTTACGAGATTTTAGTACAGAGTTCCATGTTGAACCAGAATCAAACCATACATCTAAAATATCTGTTACTTTTTCCAGCTCTTCTGGTTTGTATCCGCTTCCAGGGTAAAGTAGCTGTGCGATATCCATAGAATACCATGCATCACTTCCCTGCATCTCAAAAATCATCGCCACAAAGTTTAAAACTTTTTCATCTAAAAGAACTTCACCAGTAGCTTTTACTCTGAAAAATGCGATAGGAACACCCCAGTCACGCTGACGGGAGATACACCAGTCAGGGCGGTTTTCAACCATAGAAGTAAGGCGTTTGCGACCAGTTTCAGGAATGAACTTTGTCTTTTCAACTTCACTAAGTGCGATCTCACGAAGTGTTTTTTCTTCACCCTCAGGTGTTCCATCAACACTTATGAACCATTGTTTGGTAGCACGATAGATAAGTGGTGTATGGCTTCTCCAACAGTGTGGATAAGAGTGGATAAATTTATCCACTTTGAGTACTGCATCACCCATAAGCTCAATCAGGTCTTCGTTTGACTTAAAGATATGGCGACCTATAAAATCTTCCCCGTTTGGAATAAGACCAAGACCAACAACACTCTCATCATAACATCCAGTTTCATCAACTGGCATTACAACTTCTAAGTCATACACAAGTCCAACACGGTAGTCATCTTCACCATGACCTGGAGCTGTGTGAACACATCCTGTACCGTTGTCAACTAAAACATGCTCACCGAGAACTATTCGAGATTCTCTTTTGTTAAGAGGGTTGATAGCGATAAGGTTTTCAAACTCTTTTGCATCAAACTCTTGTGCGATTGAGCCACTTACAACACCACTCTCTACCAAAGAGTTAAGAAGTTCACGTGCTACAATGTAACCATCAGTTGTAAGAACATATTTTTCTTCAGGATTTAAAGAGATACCTGTATTTGCAGGAATCGTCCACGGTGTTGTTGTCCAAATAACAGGAGCTGCTTTACCTGTGATGCCAAGTTTTTCTTTTGCCTCATCACTGAGTTCAAAAGCGATAAAAATAGAGTAGTCCTCTTTATCCTCATACTCAACTTCTGCTTCTGCAAGTGCAGTTCTCTCTGCCCATGACCAAAAAACAGGTTTGCTACGCTCTACAAGAAGCCCTTTTTTAGCAACATCACAAAGTGTTCTGTATATGTTGGCTTCAAAACGAAAATCCATCGTTACATAAGGCTTGTTCCAATCAGCGATAATCCCCAATGTTTTAAACTCTTCTCTTTGGATGTCAACAAATTTTGCAGCATGCTCGCGACAAAGCTTGCGAATTTGGGCAGTTTCAAGTTGCTCTTTTTTCTTTTTGCCACCAAGTTTTTTCTCAACCTGTTGTTCAATTGGCAGTCCATGACAATCCCAACCTGGTGTAAAACGGACAGACTTGCCGTTAAAGTAGTTGTGTTTAATGATAATATCTTTGAGAACTTTGTTAAGAGCGTGTCCTATGTGAATATGTCCATTAGCATAAGGAGGTCCGTCATGGAGTGTAAAACTCTCAGCACCCATACGGTTTTGTTTCATCTTTTGATAAACATTTTTTTCATCCCAAGCAGCATAACGCTTTGGTTCATTATTGATTAAGTTTCCACGCATTGCAAACGTAGTTGTTGGTAAAAGTAGTGTCTCTTTGTAGTCCATCTTTGCCCCAAAATATATTTAAAAGTTTTGCATTATATCTATAATGGTTTTAAAACCTTATAAAACTGCTATAATAAGAAAAATAAAACCACTAAACAAAGGCGATAACCATTATGAAACTGCATATTCTTTTTATAGGAGATACTTTTATATATAACGATGCTTTTTCTGAATATATTCTTAGAAATATTAGAAAAAGGTTTCACACTTTTGATTCGCTCAAGTTTTTGAAAAAAAGTGACAATTCACTTTTTTTAGAGCTTGAAGAATCTTTACATACTGAAAATAATATTATTATAGTTTCCACCAAGCAGAATTTTTCAACAGTTGGTAAGGTTATCTCTACTGTTACAGGGGATAATCAGGTTTTGCAAAATGGGATGCTTGTTCCCTCTCAGGTGGTGGCATTTCATGAAAGAACATATTTGTTGCATTATAAACACGCTATGGTTAATGTTATACAGATAGATGAAGCGCAAAAAATGCCTCAACTTTTATTGGAAGATACAAATATTGAAAAATGTGTTCATATCTTTGAAGAAGATAAAGCGACACTGGAAAATATTTTACAACCAATTGCACAAACATATAATGTATATTTTACACTTACAAAAGTTGTAGATGGTTGGTTGCGTGTTGCTATTCACAGTAGTAAATATGGAGAGATAGACAATTTTATTCAAGCAGCAAAGAACCTTTTACCAAAAAAACTTATAGCAACTTCAAACATAATAGAGTATATTATAGAACTACTTGCGAGAGAGTCAAAGAAAGTAACATTTGCGGAGAGTTGTACAGGTGGTTTGTTAAGTTATCTCTTTACAAAGCATAATGGGGCATCACAAATTCTCGATGGTTCTTTGGTAACATACTCAAACTCACTCAAAGAAAACTGGCTTGCTGTTAGTGAAGAAGTATTAGAATCTTACGGTGCAGTGAGTGCCGAGGTGGTTGAAGAGATGAGTGAGGGAGCACTCAGTGTTAGTCATGCTGATTATGCGATGGCTATCAGTGGTATAGCAGGTGAGAGTGGTGGAACTGAACAAAAACCAGTTGGTACAGTTTATATAGGTGTTAGAACACAAAATGATCATAAAGAGGAGCGTTGCTTTTTTGAAGGTGATAGAAATTATATACAAGAACAAAGTGCATATTATGCTGTAAAAATGATGATTTTGCTCGATAAAGAAACTTTTTTTTAATTTTTTTGCAAAATCACTTGACATTCAAAAATGATTTGTCTATAATTTCGACCTCTTAACAAAGAGAAGACAAAATGTCTCGTTAGCTCAGCTGGTAGAGCACGTCACTTTTAATGATGTGGCCGATGGTTCGAATCCATCACGGGACACCATTTAACAAATATGCGGTGGTAGTTCAGTTGGTTAGAATACCTGCCTGTCACGCAGGGGGTCGCGAGTTCGAGTCTCGTCCACCGCGCCATTTTGTTGGATGGGCGCTTAGCTCAGTTGGTAGAGCGCTACCCTTACAAGGTAGATGTCACTGGTTCGAGTCCAGTAGTGCCCACCATTTGTTTAATAACCTTGTTATTGAAGAAAGTGACCCTTTCGTCTAGTGGCCAAGGACACTATCACTTCATGGTAGTAACAGAGGTTCAAATCCTTTAGGGGTCGCCATAATAGGTGTTTTATTTCCCATTTTAATGGGCGCTTAGCTCAGTTGGTAGAGCGCTACCCTTACAAGGTAGATGTCACTGGTTCGAGTCCAGTAGTGCCCACCATATTTTGTTTATTTGCACAGAAGCTTTCAGCTCACATAGTTTTACTATGCTTCGCTAAAACCTTTTGCACAACTAAATCAAAATAAACTTATTATATACGCGGTGGTAGTTCAGTTGGTTAGAATACCTGCCTGTCACGCAGGGGGTCGCGAGTTCGAGTCTCGTCCACCGCGCCACTTCTTTTTGATTATCTGCACTTAATTTTTCAACTCACATACTGAAGTATGCTTCGTTAAAAACTTAAGCACAGCTAATTCAAAAACAAGCCTTTCATTAAGCTTGTTTCTTACAATCTTTGCCGACATAGCTCAGTTGGCTAGAGCAGCTGATTTGTAATCAGCAGGCCCGGGGTTCAAATCCTCGTGTCGGCACCACTTCTAATACAATTCATTTAAAATATTTTCATCTTCAACTCTGTTGTTTTTATGCTTTTTTGCTTCTTGAAGAATTTGGTAGAGTCTGTTGATAGTACTGCGTGTTGATTCTGTAGTGTCTATCCTATCCACAGCGATATAGGAGCTTTTATTGCCAAGATACTGATCAAGATTAAAGATGAGGTTTTCACCTGCTTTGATAGCACCGTTTTCATCTGTATGGTGAAAGCTTAGAAAGTAGTAGTTATCATTAAGTTTAAGAAAATAATCTGAGAGCCTCATAAACTCTTGAAGCATTTTTTCTTCTAAATTACCTTCAAAATATAAAAGTCCAAATGTTGAAACAGTACTGTATCGTTTGGCATTGTAATGTGTTTTTTTTATTTCTGTATCGAGTTGTTCATAGGTTTGTTTATCAATATCTATCATCATAATTTTATCCACATATACATTTTTTTCATTATAGCAAAAAACTTCATTAAAGAAAACTTTTTGTCCCACTTCTGTCGTACATATCTTTATATCGAAATGTGATAAGATTTTGCATAATGGCAAAAAGTACCATAAAGTTTAAGAAACTGCTTCCTCCGTAGGAAAACATAGGTAGTGGAACACCAACGACGGGGGCATATCCTATGGTCATAGAGATATTAACCCCCATATAGATAAAAATCATAAAAGAGATTGCAACAGTGACCACTTTGATATAATAGTCATTGTTGAAAATTGCCAAACTTAGAAGATGCAGTATTAAAATAACATACAGTAAAATGAGTGCCAATGCTCCTAAAAAACCTGTACGCTCAACAACAAAGGCAAAAATAAAGTCACTTGTTGCGATGGGAAGAAACTTCATTTGTGTTTGTGTGGCTTCCTCTTTCTTTTTCCCTGTCCATCCACCCGAACCTATGGCAATGATGGATTGCTGTACATGATAAGATGGTTTTTCACTTAAGAAATCTTTAATGCGTGTTTTTTGGTAATCATGAAGACCATACTTATAAAACAAAGGTGATATAAGAAGGATAGAGATTATAATAGTGGCAATGATTTTCCAATAGACTCCGACAAAAAACAAAATACCATACCCAATAAGCAGTAAAACCAAAGCTGTTCCTAAATCTGGTTCTTTGGCAATAAGGATAAATGGTAAAAGAATATAACCACTAAGACGTAAGAAGTCTTTGAGTCGGTATCCTCCAATAGGTGGCGGATTTTTATGGATAAGGTAAGCAAGCATCAATATAAGTGCAGGTTTGACAAACTCTGAGGGTTGAATGGTCGCTTGAACAAAGGGTAGCTCTATCCAACGTTTAGCCCCTAGTCTTGCGTGTCCGAAAAACTCAACACCAAGGAGCAAAATAATATTTCCCCAGTAGATAAAAGGGATTACCCAACTCATTCTTCGAATAGGAAGTAAAAATACGAAAATAAAAGCGATAAAGGCAACACCAACATAGGCAAGTTGCTTTTGTGCAAGGGCTGGAACTGCTTCTGCAATAAGCCAGTTGGAAGTTATTACCAAAGGTATGATAAGAATGATGGAAAAAAAGTCAAATTGTGATAAAATACTCTTATCAAATCTCCACAAGTTTATAACTCCAAAATAAATTTATACTATATGAATGAGATTGTATCATAAAGGAATCAAAGAATGTTAAATACACAAGAGTATATATGCCAAGAGCCTCAGAGACTCGATGTTTTTCTCTCAGAGGTTTTAAACCAAACCCGATCACAGGTAGCTACGCTCATTAAACGTGATTGCGTGTTTGTTGAAGAAAAACTTGTCAATAGACCTGGTGTAAAATTAAAATCAGGACAAAAAATTAAAGTCAGTTTTCCAGAAGTTACTCAAAAAGAGGCTTTAGAAGTTGATTTTGATGTTGAGATCCTTTATGAAGATGAAGATGTTTTGGTTATTAATAAGCCAAGTGGAGTAACAGTGCATCCCGCACCAAGTGTCAAAGAGGCGACTTTGGTTGATTGGCTCAAACATAAAGGGATACGACTCTCAACCATAAGTGGAGATGAAAGACACGGAATAGTACACAGACTCGACAAGGGTACAAGTGGTGCAATGGTGATTGCAAAAAACAATGAAGCACATGAGTTTTTATCCAAGCAACTGCAAGATAAGAGTATGGGACGCTATTATTTGGCAGTTGTTACCCCTCCTTTAAAAGATGATGTTACAATTATAGAGTCAAATATAGGACGCAGTGCAAATAATAGACTCAAAATGGCATGTGGACTTGAACATGGAAAATATGCCAAGACTGTTTTTAAAAATTTGGCACAAAATGAGGATGAGAAGCTACAGCTTTTAGCGTGTAAACTCTTTACTGGACGTACTCATCAGATTCGTGTTCATTTGGAGAGTTTACATCGTCATATCTTGGGAGATCATATCTATGCAAAATCTCCTCAGGCACCGAAGACGGAACGTATTTTGCTGCATGCATATGTAATATATTTTATACATCCTAGTACACAAGAAAAACTCTATTTCAGGGCTTCTCCTGATAAGATAATGCAAGAGTTTATAGAGAAAAAATTTGATTTGGAGATTATAAATGAAGTTCTTAACCCTGAGTATATTATCAACAGTTTCACTACTGATTCTTAGTGGCTGTGGCGGTATAACACCACAACCAAAAGAGAAAGTGATTATTGATAGCTCACTACCAGTTGTCACACTGACACAAAAAGGTATTATCTCTGATATGAACAGTGTTGCTTTTGAATGGAAAAGTATCAAAGATGCCCGTGTGGAGGGTATTTATGTTTATAAACGCTCTCCTGAAGATGAAAATCAAAAAGAGCTTAAATTTTATGATACTATTGAAAACAGATTTAAAACACATTATGTTGATAACAACGTAAAACCAGATACACGCTACACATACGCTTTTAAAGCATTCTCAAAAGATGCGGAGGCAAAACAAAGCAGAAGTTATGATCTCAATACTTTGCCAGTACTGCAATCTGTTGCGTGGATACACTCTGTAAGTGGAATGCCACGAAGTGCGAAGTTGTTGTGGCGTCCCCATATCAATGAAAGGGTAGAATCTTACATTATTGAAAGAAGAGCTCTGGAAGCAAAAGAGTGGGAACAACTCGCTACACTTCACGGGCGTTTACATGCTGAGTATATTGACAGCGACCTTGATGATAATCATGTTTATTTATATAGAATCCGAGTCAAAACATTTGATAATATTCTTTCAACACCTTCTGAGATTGTAAAAGCGGTGACAAAACCGTTACCAAAAACTGTAACACATATAACAGCTTCAAAAAATCTTCCAAAAGAGATCAAAATCAGTTGGGTGGATACAACACAAAAAGATTTTTACAGATATTATCTTTACAGAAGTGATGATGTTGATGGAAGTTATGAACTTATAGCAAAACTTTTTAACAACCACTATACAGATAAAATCGATGAAGATGGAAAAGCTTATTTTTACAGAGTAAGTGTTGTGGACAAAGATGGACTTGAAAGTGAATATGAAAAAACCACAGTGATGGGGATGACTCTTTCAAGACCACAAACACCAACACTTGTCGAGGCAAAACTTTTAGGTAATGCTATTGAGATAGCTTGGAAAGATGATGATCCAAGAGTGGTCTCTTATATTGTAAAACGTACTTATAAAACAGGTTGGTTTGATGCAAAAACAAAAGAGTTTAGTGGGATCAAAGAGCATAGATTTATAGATAAAGATATCCATCCAGATGCTACATACAACTATATTGTATACAGTGTTGATAAAAATTCGATTCGATCCAATCCAAGTGTTGAGGTGAGCATCAAAACACCAGAGTCCAATGAGATAATCAAAGCTCCTAAACAACAAACAAAAGAGGTTGTAAATACAAAACCAGAACAACCAACCAATGATGATCAGGCGGATGTGATTACACCTGTAGAAAATTTAGAACTAAATGAGATTTAATGCCACATTTACATATTGAGAAATTTGAAACTATAGAGTTACCAACGACAGTTGATGATGTAACATTTCATTTTATAGCAAACAATGCTGCTCGTGAAGATGAAAAGCTCATTGCAACAAGCTATGAAGGTGAAGATTTTTTTCTTTTACTTAAAGATGATGGAAAAAGGGTACTTTTAAAAACAGATAAACTGACACGTCCAGCTTCTATTTACAATGTGCATAAAGCACTTTTAGCATATGCTAAAGCAGCAGGTTTAAAGGTAGTTGCCTCAAATGTACCTGAAGGTGGAAAAAATGTCCACCTCAAAGAAGCAAATGCTTTGAAAAAAATAGAGTACTTTGCCCATGAATTTCCAACAGATAAAGAGGTTCATATTGAAGTTGGTTTTGGTTCAGGGCGACATCTTTTGCACCAGGCTGCAAATAATCCTGATATACTTTTTATAGGTATAGAGATTCACAGACCCTCTATTGAACAGGTATTAAAACAGGTGGTTATCCAAAAACTTGATAATGTACTGGTTCTTGATTATGATGCACGCCTCTTTTTAGAACTTGTTCCATCGAACCTTGTTGGAAAAATCTATGTTCATTTTCCAGTTCCTTGGGATAAAAAGCCTCATCGCCGTGTTATCTCTACTACTTTCATTAAAGAGTCTCGCAGAGTTTTAAAGGTTGGTGGTACACTGGAGCTTAGAACAGACAGTGAAAAGTATTATGCGTACTCCTATGAAACTTTTATAGCATTTCCTAAGATAACACTCAATATCAATAAAAACAAAGATATAGCAGTGAGTTCCAAGTATGAAGATAGATGGAAAAAACAGGAAAAAAATATTTATGATGTGATTATGATTAATGATGAGGAGTCTGAGGAGTTAAAGATTGAAGGAGATTTCTCTTTTGATTCTATAACATCAACGCAAGAATATCTTCTGGCACTTCATAACAAAACAATCCGTTTTGAAGATGGTTTTATCCATTTTGAGCGTATTTATAAAACTGACAAAGGGGTGATGTTGCGTGTTTCAATGGGAAGCTTTGACAGACCTGAGCATCTTTATGTAATGATAGAAGATGAAAAAGCTTCCTATTACCCTGAATTACCACTACGCTCCAAAGCAAATCTTCATGCGCATAAAGAGTTAAATAAGGTATTCAATGGATAAAGTAATCATTGCCAAAAATTTATCATTAGCATACTCTAAAGAGGAAACGATTATCAACAAGGTAAACTTTTCAGTTGATTCTGGAAGTTTTGTTTTTATTACAGGAGCCAGTGGTAGTGGGAAATCTACACTGCTTAAGTCACTCTATGGTGCTTTAAAACCTGTTGAGGGTTCTTTGGTTGTTGGTGGTGTTGAATTGAGTGGTGTTTCAAATAAAAAGCTCAATTTCTTACGTCGCCATTTGGGTATAGTGTTTCAAGATTATAAGCTTATCAAAGAGTGGACGATTGAGAAAAATATTATGTTGCCTTTAATTATCAATGGATATGAAAAAACAGTAACACAAAATCAGGTTGATTCTTTACTCAAGCATGTAAAACTCAAACATCAGGCAGGCAAATACCCTTTAGAACTCAGCGGGGGTGAACAGCAACGTGTTGCTATGGCTAGAGCTTTGGCTCATAACCCGATACTGATTTTGGCTGATGAACCAACAGGAAACCTTGATGAATATTCATCTCAAGTGATTTGGAACCTTTTAGAGGGTGCTAATGAACAGTTAGGGACTACTGTTATAGTTGTAACGCACCATATTCCTGAGACGATGAGTGTTGATTATAAGCATTACCATATAGAATTTGGAGATATAAGTGAAATCCTTTAAAAATCATCTTTCTCTTGTCATAGCTCTTTTGAGTATTTTGTTTTCTGTGCAGATATTTACTATAGTAGAACGTTCTATCGATGCATATAAAGAAAATCTGGCAAAAAACTATTCTCTTGTTGTTGTAAGTAAAAAAGCGATCGATCCAAAAACAATACAAACGAAAGTTTCATTGGTAACACATATAGATGAGATATCTCCAGATGGTGTCATAAAACGCTTAAATGCTGGTATAAGCAAGAAAAATGCTGAACTGTTAAAAGTAACACTTCCAAAATTTTATAAACTTAAACTCAAGTATTATCCATCTCCTCAAGAGTTGCAAAATATAAGAGCAACACTTTTAAAACTTCCTTCTGTAATGAAGGTTGAAACTTTTGAGGGTACACATCATAGAACATATAGACTTTTGCTTCTTTTTAAAACAGTTGTCAGTGTTTTTTCTTTAAGTGTTTTGGTTGTAACGGTTTTATTAATCTTTAAAGAGTTAAGAATTTGGCAGTTTCAACATAATGAACGTATGAGCATTATGGGACTTTTTGGTGCCCCTACATGGTTACGCTCAGCTGTGCTGTTTCGACTTGCTATTGTAGATGCTCTTATAGCATCAGCACTTGCATTTGTGAGTTTTATTTATGTATCTTCAAATAAATGGATTGCAGAACAGTTTGAAAATATAGGCATAAATGTTGTTGTTTTTGATACTACATACGATTTTTTAACGATGCTTGGTATCGCTATGAGTGTTTCATTGTTACTTGCAACTTTGATAGTTTTGGGACATAAAGAAGAGGTATGATGAATCGTATTATTTTTTTTATACTTCTTAGTGTCAGTTGCGTGTTGGCACAGGGTAATATTGACCAAAAGATTAAAAAAACAAGTTCAAAACTTACCAAATACTCAAAAAACTATAAAAATATTAACAGAAAAATGACACAAACAGCCAAAGCGATTTTAAAGCAAAAAAAAGAGCTTCGTAAACAAAATAAATATCTAAAAGCTCTCAAAAAAGAGCTAAAAGAGAAAGAGCTTGTTTATAATGAAAATAAAAAACAACTTACATTATTGAAAAAATCGCAATCTTCTTTAAAAGAGAGACAACAAAAACTTGAAGAGGATTTGGTGTTTGTTATAGCAAAAAGTGTTTCACTCTCTGTTGTGTTAGATGAAGCGTATGCAAAAAATGAAGATTCGTTGATCGAGTTGGAAGTTTTAAAAGCGATGCTTAAAGAGTCCAAACAAAAAGCCAATGAGCTGAGTGAAAAATATTTTGCTATGAATAAAGATATAAATTTTTTAGACAAACACGCAAAAGAGCTTGAGAGTGCAATACTAGCCATTGATAAAAAGCGTAAAAAACTTATAAAAACTCAAAAAGAAAATAAAAAAGCACTGCAAAAGCTCCAACGTGCCAAAGCATCTTACAAAAGAGAGCTGAAAAAACTCATTCGTGAACAAAATGCTCTCAAACAAACACTTTCACAGCTTAATATCATTAAAATTGATGAAGCAAAAAAAGCAAAAGAGGCAAAAGAGCAAAAAGCAGCATTTGCAAAAAAACAGATTGATTTGGATGAAAATCTCCCAAAAGTGAAAAAACACGGAAGCTCTTATCAGGCATTAAAAACCATTAAATATACAGGGAGAAAAACGATAGCTCCAATTAATGGCTATACCATCACTAAAAAGTACGGAACCTATATCGATCCGATTTACGGGATTAAGATTTTTAATGAGTCGATATCCCTAAAACCTAAAAAGCCAAATGCAAAGGTTAAAACTGTCTTTAACGGTAAAGTGATCTATGCAGATAAGACAGCAGTGCTTAACAACATTGTCATTGTAGAACATAAAAATGGTCTCCATACAGTCTATGCCAATCTTTCAAAAATAGCTCCTGGCATACGTAAAGGGAAAAAAGTGAAAAAAGGTGCAACCATCGGTCGTGTCGAAGATGAACTGGTTTTTGAGGTAACGAAAAAGAGTTATCATATAAACCCTATACGATTATTTAGGTAGTTTTAGGTATAATCGCGAAAAATTTATATGCAAGAGAAGATTATGAAATTTATTCAAACTCGTGGAATCGATACAAACAAACCTGCAAAAGTGACATTTTCAGAGGCAATCCTTGATCCAATCGCATCATTTGGCGGTTTATATGTACCAGAGGTACTTCCTCAACTTGGAAGTGCATTTTTAGAAAAACACAAAAACTCATCATATAAAGAGTTGGCAAAAGATATGCTTGAGAGTTTTGAGATTGATATTGATGGAAGTGTTATAGATGAAGCACTGAACCTCTATGATAAGTTTGATGATCCATCAAATCCCGTGCCAGTTGTGAAAGTAAAAGATAACCTTTATGTAAGTGAACTCTACCATGGTCCAACACGTGCATTTAAAGATATGGCATTGCAACCTTTTGGTGTGGTGCTCTCTTCTATTGCACAAACACGCAACGAAAATTATCTCATTTTAGCAGCGACAAGTGGTGATACTGGTCCAGCAGCTTTAGAGACTTTTAAAAACCGTGCCAATGTAAAGGTTGCGTGTTTATATCCAGATGGTGGGACAAGTGATGTTCAGCGTTTGCAAATGGTGACTGAAGATGCACCAAATTTAAAAGTTATCGGTATTCATGGTGTTTTTGATGATGCACAAACTGCACTCAAACGCCTTTTGGCAAGCGAAGCGTTTAAAAAAGCACTGCAAGAAAAAGATACAAAACTCTCAGCTGCAAACTCTGTGAACTTTGGTCGTATCATTTTCCAAATCATTTATCATATCCACTCATATTTAGAGCTTGTACGCCAAAATGCAATCACTATGGGTGAAAAAGTTTACTTAAATGTTCCAAGTGGCAATTTTGGGAATGCACTCGGAGGTTACTATGCGTGGAAGATGGGGCTTCCTGTTGAGAAGATTATCATCTCTTCCAATGAGAACAATGTTCTAACACGCCTTATTCGTGATGGTAAGTATGATCTTCGTAACTCTGAAGTGGTCAGTACAACTTCTCCTGCGATGGATATTTTAAAGTCATCCAATGTTGAGCGTGTGTTATTTGACCTCTTTGGTGAGCAAAGAACCCGTGCATTGATGGAGGATTTAGAGAAGCATCATTGCTATGAACTTACTTCTGATGAACTTGCAAAACTTCAAGCGTGTTTTGATGCTGATTGGTGTAGTGGTGATGAGGGTAAAAAGTATATCAAAGAGACATTTGAAAATGATGGTTATTTGATGGATCCTCATACTGCAACATGTATGAAATCGTATGAGACTCGCTCAAACCCAGAGATTAAGTCTATCATCTATTCAACTGCTGAGTGGACAAAGTTCTCTCCTGTCATTGCCAATGCACTTACAGGAGAAGTTGATACTCATGATATAGATGCACTAAAATCTATCTCAAAAGTAGCAAATCTTCCTATCCCCCCAATGATCCAAGAGCTTTTTTCTAAAGAGATAGCACAAAAGAGTATTATAGAAAAAGAGAAGATAGAAGAGGAGATACTCAAGTTTTTATAAACTTGTGTATCCTATAAAATTGCTGTTAGATTTAAGAGAGTGCTAATGCTTTTGTGTAGGCTTGTTCTATAGCATCGATACACGCAGCACGTACACCTTTTTCCTCGAGAGCACTGTATCCAGCAGCAGTGGTGCCTCCTGGACTCATTACACCATCTTTTAAAAGGGCAGGGTGTTCATTTTGAATAAGTGAACCAAAACCATCAAATAAACCACGCATGATAGCTATCGCATCATCACGTTTTAGTCCCTGTTTTACCGCACCATCTGCTAGAGCCTCTGCAATAAGTGCCAAGTATGCAGGTCCGCTTCCTGCAAGTGCTGTAGCGATATCTATCTCTTTTTCACTTCCAAGCCATCGTGTAGTGCCGATTGCATTAAAAAGGTTTAAAGCTTCCTCTTTATAGTTTTCATCTCCTGTAAGAGTGGTCATGGAAGCACCTACACTTGCAGCCAAGTTTGGCATAGTGCGTACAAATGCCTGAGCATGAAAATGGGATGAAAGTTTCTCTAGTGTAGTACCTGCTAAAACAGAGTAAAGTACTTTTGCTCTGCCTTGAAGCTGCGTGGATACCTCCTCTACATTTGCAGGCTTTACACATAAAATGACAGTTTTATCTGTTATATCATACTCATTTAAGAGGTACTTATCAACTTTACACTTGAGCTTTTGTTCAAAGGTTTCAAGTTTTTGCATACTTCTTCCAACTATCTCAATTGTGTAATTATCTTTGAGTCCCTTAGCGATACTAAGCGCCATATTCCCATTTCCAATAAATGTTATAGTTTTCATAAGTTTCCTAAATGTTTTTGTGGTATTATAGCATTAAAAAATGTAAGGCTAAAAAGATGGAGCAGTTTTTACAAAAAGCAAAAGATGCAAGTCGTGTTTTAAACACTCTCAGTGGTGCGCAAAAGAACACAATCTTAAAAGAGATGGCAGAGGCTTTACGTGCAAATACTATGGGTTTACTTGAAGCAAATGCTATTGATATGCAAAATGGTAAAGATAATAATCTCTCGTCAGCTTTGATGGACAGACTTTTTTTGGATGAAAAACGGATTGATGCGATGGCAGTTGCCATTGAGGAGATAGCAGCACTTAAAGAGCCAGTTGGACGTGTGCTTGATGGTTGGGTAACAGAAGATGGTTTAAAGATAGAAAAGGTTTCTATCCCGATAGGTGTCATTGGTATCATTTACGAGTCTCGTCCAAATGTAACAAGTGATACAGCAGCATTATGTTTTAAAAGTTCTAATGTCTGTGTATTAAAGGGTGGTAAGGAAGCAGAATATTCCAATAAAGCCATAGCAGAAGTGTTGCAAGCAACATTAGAGAAAAACAATCTTCCTCGTGAGCTTATTTCTTTAATACCTGATAGCTCTCGTGAAGGGGTAGCTAAACTGATTAAAATGGATAAGTATGTGGACTTGATTATTCCTCGTGGTGGGGAAGGACTTATCCGTTATGTTAGTGAACATGCAACGGTAAGTGTTGTTAAACATGACAAAGGGCAGTGCCACACCTATATAGACAAAGATGCAAATATTGACAATGCTATCAAAATAGCACTCAATGCAAAAGTACAACGCCCAGGTGTATGTAATGCGATGGAGACACTTCTTGTCGATGAAGCGATTGCAAAAAAAGTATTGCCAATGCTAAAAGAGGCTTTTGATGCAGCACATACTGAGCTTAAAGGGTGTGCTAACACGCAGTCTATTATAGAGGTACAACACGCAACTGATGAAGATTTTGATACGGAGTATTTGGCAAATATCTTAAATATCCGTGTAGTTGACGGAGTTGAGGGTGCTATAGAGCATATAGTTCGTTTTGGCTCAGGACACTCTGAGGCTATAATCACAGAAAATATCACTTCAGCAGAACAGTTTTTAAATGGAATTGATGCTGCTGCTGTGTATGTGAACGCTTCAACTCGTTTTACAGATGGTGGAGCGTTTGGTTTTGGTGCAGAAGTGGGTATTAGTACCAATAAACTTCATGCTCGTGGTCCTATGGGTATAGAGGGACTCACAACATATAAATTTAAGATTTATGGAAGTGGACAGGTTCGGTAATGCAAGATTTAAAAGAGTTAAGTAATATAAAATGTTTTGGTAACTTATCAAAGAACGAGTTGAAACTTCTAGCTTCGATTGCGAGAAAAAGAAATTTTTCAAAAGGGGAGGTGCTTTTTTATGAAAAAGATGAACCTCGTTATCTTACATTATTAACATCGGGAACACTGAAGGTGTATAAAACGGATCCAAAAAATAATGAAATTATTCTTCATAGATTTTTACCTGGTACCTTAGTCGCAGAGATGGCAGTTTTAGAGGGGATTCCTTATCCTGCATCTGCGTGTTTTGAGAGTGACGGAAGTGTTATAGAGATTGACTTTATACGTTTTAAAAAGGAGTTTTTGACAAATCCAGATATAGCACTTAATTTTTTCAAATCTCTTTCACGAAAGATTAAGTATTTGGAGGATGTAATCGCTTTAAATATTGTGCTTGATTCTACAGCAAGAGTGGCAAAATATATTTGTGAAAATGATGATGCTTTGGGTATGAAACACAATCAACTCTCACAGTATCTTCATATGACACCAGAAACACTTTCACGTATTTTTAAGAAGTTTACAAAACTAGGATTCTTGGTAAAAGAGGGAAGTAATTATAAAATCATTGATAAAGAGTCTTTGACTATCCTATTTGAATGATATTTCTTCTCATTATTGATGTATATCAATATGGTTTTTATTTTTCTGCATTACAATCTAGAAAAATAACTTTAAAGGATTAGGATATGTCAAATATTCCAGCTGATGCACAAAAAATTGAGGTTGAAGGTGCTACTGTAGATTTTTACAAACTTGAAAAAGATGGACAAAGTACATACTACTTCGATACTTCCAAAGAGGGACCTCCTCATCCTATGGTAAATGCTATGAGTGGTTTGGCACTTATTAAAGGGACTAACGATACTTTGGTAATGATTAATCATAAAACTCCAGGTGGACTTTTTTCCAAACTTGAAAATGATGTTATTCATGAGGTTGAAGAGTTAGATAATGGTTTGGTTAAAGTTACATTCCATTATAACTCTGATGCCGTTAATGAGTCTGATTTAACACAAACTAGCTGTGCTGGCTAAGTGAGTTATGTTTCAGATTTCCCAAGATTTTGCTCCACCATTTAAGCTAATAGCTCCCTTTTTTATCATAGGGAGTTTTTTTTATCTCTTTTCATCTGTTTTTCTTTTTGGTTTTGATGGTGAGAGTCTTTCTGTTATGAATCCAACCGTCATTGCATTTGCTCATCTTTTTTTACTTGGCTTTGTTATGATGATTATCTTTGGTGCAATGGCACAGCTTGTTCCTGTAGTCTTGGAAGTTGGGCATTTTGCAGTTGAGTTGTTTTATGCGATATGGCCACTTTTGTTAATAGGAACACTGTTAATGATTGGTGGGTTTTTATATGCACCTGCACTTTTGCCCTATGGTGGTATGATAGTGCTTATCTCAATGATGATTTTTGTTGTTGAGATATTTTTAACGATGAAACAAGTAAAAAAGCTCAATATTGTGATGACTAGTGTTCTGCTTTCAAACACTTTTTTATTTATGGGTATTATAGTGGGGCTTGTGATGGCTTTGGGATATGCGGGGGAGATTGATGTAGATATCGCATCATTACTTACATCGCATATCTATTTTGTTGTAGGTGGTTATGTCAGTATCACACTGATGGGACTCTCGGTGGTACTGCTGCCAATGTTTGGTCTTTCACATGGTTTTTCACTTAAACCTTTAGAAGTAGCTCTTTATATGATGAGTACAAGTGTTATGATAGTTTTTCTTGATGCACTTTTTTCATTTAGCAGTATTGTAAGCTATATAGGTTATCTACTGTCAATAGTTGCTATGGGAATCTATTTCTATCAGGTCTATACTATTTTCAAAACAAGAGCGAGAAAAGAGAATGATATCTATGTCAAATCACTCTTTTTTGCCTACCTCTCTCTTATAGCGGCTTTGGTGCTTATTGCTTTGTATTTTCTTAGTAGTTACGAACCGTTGTTATTGGCTGGAGGATGGCTTATAGTGTATGGTCTTTTTGCTTTTGCCATTACAGGGCATATCTACAAGATTATTCCGTTTTTGGTATGGTTTGAGCGTTTTTCACCACTTGTGGGGAAACAAAAAGTGCCAATGCTTGCAGATATGTTACCACCAAAAAGCTCTGAAGCTCAATTTATTTTCAGTGCTCTTGGTGTTATTGTTGTTGCTGTGGCTCTTATACTGCAAAACACGCAACTCCTTCATGCTGGAGCATCGTTTCTTGTTGTTGGTGCTTTGGCATTTATACGCAGTGTATTTTACATGATAAATTTTAAATAAAAGGAACAAAAAATATGTATACAAAAGAGGAACTTTTTCGTGCTATTTCAACTGTTATCGATCCAGAGGTTGGATTTAATTTGGTAGAGATGGGACTTATTTATGATGCAGTTGCTGATGAAGAGGGAAATGTCAAAGTAACTATGACACTCTCAACAAAGGCGTGCCCACTTCATCAAATGATCGTACAATGGGTAAAAGAGGCAGTTGAGAAACTTCCTGATGTCAAAGATGTTGAGGTGGAAGTTGTCTGGGAGCCAGAGTGGAACATCACAATGGCTGATGAAAATGTAAAAAAAGCGCTAGGCGCATAAAAAAACTCAAGTATTTTTTTTAAAGTATGTACAAAATCTACTTTTGTACATACTCTCTGATTGCCGCAAAAACATCTTTTAAGTCTTTATGATATTCTAAAAACAGATCTTTTATATGTGCAGGATTCTCTTTGAGTGCTGTTTTTAAAGCTTGTGCTGTATTGTGCAGTTTTTTAGCTCCGACATTTGCTGTAATACCAACTACATCAAGTAGCAGTTTATCTGCATCATCGAAGTTTTTGTTATTGATATACTGCTGTAGTTTTAAAGAGGAGTCATTATAGTCTTGAACAAACTCATTTAAAATCTCTGCATAGAATGCTTTATCATTGCCACAAACTTCCAATCCATCTTCTGGGTCAAGAACAGCAGCCTCTTTTTGTACTGAAATATCCTCTTTTACATCTTCTTCTATTGGCGTAGTATTATTGTCGCTGTATGTATAAAGAACATCATAAAGAAGATCCATTTTAAGAGGTTTTTCTAAATGCCCTTCCATTCCAGAATCGTACATTTTTTTAATATCATCACTTGCAGTATCACCACTGAGTGCAATAACAGCGATATGGTCATATGCAGGATTGGCACGAATTTGGCGTGTTGCTTCAAAACCGTCGATACGAGGCATATGTGCATCCATTAAAATAAGCATAAAATTAGTGTCGTTTTGTAAGATATCAAGCACCTCTTGGCCGTCATTGGCAACAACAATATTCATATCACTATCTGCAAGCAGTCCCAAAATAACTTTTTGGTTAATGATGTTGTCTTCAGCAAGTAAGATACGCTTGTTCGCAAACTCTTTAAAATCCTCTTTATGGATTTTGCCATGTGGAGGAACCTCTTTTTTTATTGCCTTTGATATGGCAGTTTGTGGTGGTTTAGGAGAGGGTTGTGCAATCGTCTCTTTTGGTGTTGTTTCCTCTTTAGGGATAATCTCCTGAATTGTTTGTGGAGGTGCTTGTTGTGTAATATCCTCCATAATGTCATCAGTATCATCAGTATCATAAGGATCATCTATTACAGTTGGTTTTTTTTGTTTCTTTTTTATAATGATATAGAGTACGATAACAAGTATAATGGCTAAAGCGGCAATGATTTCATTTTGGTATAGATTAAAAAGTTCTAACATAGCAAATATCCCTTTTTTTCGAAGTTTTAAATCATACAGTATAAAAAATTAAAGCTAAATTATATTAGAGACTCTTTGTTTTACAAATTTGCTGTATAATTGAGAATTAAATTAAAACAAAGAGGTCTTAGTTTGCAAGATATTCCACATATTCCAGTCTTATATCGAGAGGTTATAGATGTTTTTCAAGATATAAAAGAGGGAATTATTATTGACTGTACATTGGGATATGGTGGACACTCCTCTATGATACTTGAATCAAATCCAAATATAAAGCTCATAGGTATTGACCAAGATCAAACAGCGATAGATTTCTCAAAAAAAAGACTTTCTCAATATGGTCAGAGAGTTAGCATCAAAAAAGGGCGTTTTTCTCAGGTGATAAAGGAGATATTGCAAGAGGTTGATCCAAAAGAGATCAAAGGTATTTTGGCAGATATTGGTGTTTCATCCTTGCAACTTGACCAAAAAGAGCGTGGTTTTTCGTTTGAGAGCGATACTTTGGATATGAGGATGGATAAAGATGCTCCGCTGAGTGCTTCAGTTGTGGTGAATGAATACTCCCAAAATGAGCTTGAACATATTCTCAAAGAGTATGGAGAGTTACGTAACTATAAAAAGCTTGCTTCTGTTATTGTGCAAAAAAGACCTTTTGTTTCATCAAAAGAGTTAAGTGAAGCATTGATTCCATATCTTCCACGAGGGAAAAAAATACACCCTGCAACATTATTGATGCAGGCTGTCCGTATTGAGGTCAATGATGAACTAGGGGAACTCAAAGGGTTGCTTCAAACCATAAAAGAGGTACACCCTCCATGTGCCAAAGTTGCCATAATATCATTTCACTCCCTTGAAGACAGAATTGTAAAGCAGGAGTTTGTCAAATGGTCAAAATCGTGTATCTGCCCACCAGAAGCGTTTCGATGTGAGTGTGGGAACAATCATAATCTAGGAAAGATTCTAACACGCAAGCCTGTAACGGCACAAGCAGATGAACTCAAACAAAATGCGCGCAGTAGAAGTGCAAAGTTGCGTGTTTTTCAAATGGATAAAGACAATGAGTGCTAAAGTAGAACTTTTAGAAGAGGTGCAAGATATTGTCGCACCAAAGAAAAAGCTTGATGTAAACTATTTTCTTAGTGTTTTATTAGCTATGGTCTTTGTTGCGATATTTGCATTTCCAAAGATATATATTACACAACAAATTTACTACAAAAGTCGAGATATTGCAAAACTCAAAGTGGAGTATGAAACACTAAAAGAGGAAAATAAACTTATCAGTGCTTCTGTAGAATCTATCAAATTTAAAAACCAAATTCTCGATACACTTTTTTAAGGATCAATCTTGATACGAAACTTTATACGCTTTGCAATCGAAAAGCCGTTACTTAACCATATTTTATTGATATTTATCTTTTTACTCTCTATTTTTGCGTATATCAATATCCCTAAAGAGATTTTTCCACCGATGAATATGGATAAAATCACTATCAAAGGTGGTTATGCTGGGACATCGGCAGATATTTTGGACAAGATGGCTGTGCAAAATATCGAAGATGATCTGCAAAATATCAACGAACTTGAAGATATTACAAGTAGTATAAAAAACGGCTCGTTTATCATCAGTGCGGATATTAAAACAGGTTCTGACAATATTTTGGTACTTAATGATGTCAAAGATGTTGTCAGCAGCATTAAAAAAGATTTACCAGCGGATATGAATGAGCCAGTTGCCAATATAAAAACACATGCCTTTCCATTGGTGTTGATTGCACTCTCTGGTGATGCAAGCAAGGAAGAACTTTTAGAGCGTGCCGATGAACTTAAACGTGAGTTGAGTAAAATGAAAGCCTTAAGTGATATCACCATTCGTGGTGATGCTGATGAGGAACTCTCCATTAAGCTCAATGTTGCAAAAATCAAAGCATATGGCTTACAACCTGCTTTGGTTGTGCAGGCTATCAGTAATATAAGTTCTATCTTTCCTATAGGAACTATCAAAGAAAAAGCGAACCATCTCTATATCTCTACTTATAACGGAGAAAAAACAAAAAAAGATGTGGAAGATACCATTATAAGTGTTGGTGGATTGCGTGTTCGTATAGGTGATGTAGCTGATGTGGCATTTAAACTCAGTGATGAGGTGGAACTCTCCCACTATAACGGTAAGCGTAATATCTCTGTCAATGTCACAAAAAGTAAAAATGGTAATGCAATACAGCTTGTCAAAGATATTCGAGAACTCCTTAAAGAACAAAAAAAACTCCATCCAAACCTTGAGTACAGTATCTATACCGATACTTCTGTATGGATTAAAAACCGTTTAAATACTGTTTTTTCCAACATCGCTTTTGGATTGATGCTTGTGTTTTTAGCGATGTTGATTTTTATCAACCGTGGTATTGCCTTTGTGGTGGCACTTGGGATTCCTGTGAGTTTTATGATTGGGCTTATCGCTACAGAACTTTTGGGGGACAGTTTAAATATGCTCTCTTTGTTGGGAGCGCTTATAGCCCTTGGTATGTTGGTGGATGAAGCGATAGTTGTTGCTGAGAATATCTATAGACACTTAGAGGAGGGGATGGAGCGAAAAGAGGCTGTCATTAACGGTGCGGCTGAGATGTTTCCAGCAGTGCTTACGGCAACATTGACAACTGTTTTTGCCTTTTTGCCTATGCTTTTGATGACGGGGGAGATGGGGATGTTTATCAAAATCATCCCTGTAATGATAACAGTACTGCTGCTCTCATCACTTTTTGAAGCATTTTATTTTTTGCCACTTCATGCGCATGACTTTTTAAAAGTCTCCAAAGAGGGGAGTTTTACCAAACGGTTTTGGGATAAGATGTATAAAGGGTACAGCATCCTTTTGCATTTTTTCTTTCGACGCAAACACCTTTCTCTTTTTCTTATCATAATAACCATCCTTTATGCAACATTTGTGATGATACAACACTCCAAATTTCAGCTCTTTCCTGAGTTTGATAACACGCAGATTTATGTATCTGGAAAAGTAAATATTAACAATGAACTCAAAGATACAGAAAAGATAGTCACTCGACTAGAGAAGATTTTGATAAAAAATCTTGATAAGGAGGATGTTTCTTCTGTTACCTCTGTTGTTGGGTTTAAAATGAATGATAAAAATAAAGCAGATCTTGGAGAAAATCTTTTCCATATTTTTATAGATTTGCATGAAAGAGCACCTGAGAACCTTTTTGACAAATATATCAGCCCTTATCTCTCCATAGAGTATGATTCAAAAGTAAAAATCAGAACAAGAGATGCAAAAGAGATAGAAAAAGATATCAAGATTTATCTCAAAGATATACAACACGCAACAGATGAAGAGGGTAAGCCTTTGTTTGAAGAGTTGGTTGTCAAAGTTCCTAGTGCAGGTGTAGTGGCACATGATATTGAGATAGGTCTTAGTTCTAAAGAGGACAAAAGTGTTGTTCCTTATTTAAAGCTTATCGAGGAAAAACTCTCTACCATCAAAGGGGTAAGTAATATTTCAGATGATGCAACACTTGGTGAAAAAGAGTTGAAGTTGCGTGTTAATAAATATGGACAACAACTTGGATTTAACGAACAAACACTCTCTAATGAGTTGCGTGCTTACTATCTCAAAGGGGAGTATGGAAAACTTTTCAATGAAAAAGGACTGCTTAGAATCCGTATTGAGAGTGATTTTGACAAAAAGATAGATTCTCTCAATCATATAGAGGTGCAAGTACCTAACACGCAACAGTTTGTGCTTGTAAAAGATGTTTCTGATTTTTATTTTATTCAAAGTTTTGTCACACTCAAAAAAGAGGATGGAAAACGAGTGAGAAGTGTTTTTGCTTCACTCGATAAAAAGCTGATGACATCCTCTGAAGTGATGGAATTACTGCAGCCTGTTTTACAAAAGATTGAAAATGAAGGTATAGAGATAGAGATAAAAGGTGAAGAAAAAGAGAATAATAAGAACAAGCGTGAGATGATGCAATCAGCGGTGATAGCACTCTTTTTGATCTTTATTACTCTTGTATGGCTTTTTGATTCCATTAAAAAGTCTCTTATTGTTGTTAGTACAATACCTCTTGTATTACTTGGTGTATATGTAGGGCATTGGGTGATGGGACTTAATCTTACTATGCCTGGTCTTATCGGTATTGTAGGTCTTTCTGGTGTTGTTGTCAATGATGGGCTTATAATGGTTGATTTTATTAAACACGCAAGAGATACAGAAGAGTTGATGAAAAGAGCAAAAACAAGGCTCAGACCAATCCTTTTAACATCTTTAACAACAGTACTTGGTTTATTGACTTTAATCTTTTTTGCATCAGGTCAAGCTATGATTTTACAACCCATGGCAGTATCACTTGGATTTGGTATCGCTTGGGCTACAGTGTTAAATCTTATCTATGTGCCACTTCTTTTTGCAGTAGCATATAGGATAAAAACACCAAAAACATTAAAGGTATAAAGGGTTTTATAAGGAACTTTCTTGTAAAATTCCGACCTACCAACAACTGGTACGGGTTCTTAGCTCAGTTGGTTAGAGCTCTCGGCTCATAACCGAGCGGTCGAGTGTTCGAGTCACTCAGAACCCACCACTCTTTTTATTTCCCATAGAGATTTCTAAAAACTTCATTTTCAAGCCACATATTAGTAACAAAGTGATATAATTTTCCCAACAAAAAATAATTGGATTT
>JAMOSN010000093.1 GCA_027068455.1 Sulfurimonas sp. | reverse complement strand
CTCTTTTTTGATTATTTGTGCCTGTATTGTAATAAAATTAAGATGAGACTAACTATAATTATCATAAAAAAATTGTGGTGATGATGTTTCAAAAGAGTTTCAAACAGGGATTATGGGTAGCATTATTGTATTTTATACTTGTGATGGTCAATGATGTTTTTCATATTACCAACATAAAAGTGAGTGATACAGATTTTTATCTCGATACCATTAAATCGGTTCTCAAATATGATCCAAATAAACTTGTCACTACCCCTGTATATGTTGTTGCCATTACTGATGAAGATGTAGCAAAGTATAAACTCAATGGGTATGCTTTGCCAAAACAGATGATTGAAAAAATACTCAAACGGTATGAAAAGAGTGACGCAAAAGTGCTGTTTTTAGATTTGGATATCGCCCGCTACAGCTGCATCGATGCCACAGCACCCACTTCAGCCGACAGGGCTATGCTTCATACCTTGAACACTTTAGAAAAAAAGCTGATTCTGTCCTCTTTTAAAACGGCTCCTTTATATAAAGAGCTCAATAACACGCAACTCTCCATTCTCTCAGTAGAGTATGAGGCGACATCAGACAGAAGTGTAAAAAGTTTCAACACCTCACTCCAACAAAAAGAGAGTGTTGCTTATGCTTTATATAAAGAGATGGCAGGGGGAGATATTTGGGCTCTGTCAAAGCCAAAAAAGTGGATAGATGAGAGTTTTTCCAATCTTATCATCTACAAAGAGTTTGATGGTGCAAACTCTTACTACAGTGGATTGAGTAAGATATCTTTAGAGAAGTTTTTAACTTCTGATGATGATTTTGTAGATGCGATATTGCTTCTTGGTCGCGTTGATAGTGATTCACACGATTTTTTTAACACCCCCATAGGAGTACTGCCTGGTATCTACATCCATGCAAACAGCATTATGAGCATGTTTTATTATGGGGTTATCAAGAGCTATTACCCTTTAAATCTTTTGATAGCTTTTTTACTTGGGATGAGTTTTACACTCAGCTTTGAGTATTTAAAACAAAAAACAGAACTTGATGAGAGTAAAGAGGAGCTCTTAGCAGCGATAGGGATTGTAATATTTTCAAGTTTTTGTGTTGTTGTATCGTACTTTTTACTTGAAAACTACTCTATATGGCTCGATTATCAAAAAGTGGTTTTTGTTTTTAGTATTTATGAGGCTATGAAGTTAATTTCACAATTTATTAGGAGAAACAGATGAGAAAGATAGTAATTTTTATTGTCATGGTGAGTTCAATATGGGCAAACGATGCTATTACTTATAAGGGGTATGGGGAGGTGTCTATTATGCATAACGATACAAAACTGCCCCTTAGCGGTGAGGTGAACAACAACACGCAAGTTGTGTTGGATGGGAAAGGGAAAGTGGTCTTTTTCTACCCGTGTGGAGCTCCTAAGGTTCTTAAGGTAAGAACAAAGAAAACCTTGCGTGTGCATCATGAGTGTAAAGACAACTCCGTTGCACAAAAGCTTTTGAGTAACTTTTTTGACAATTGGTTCAAAGAGGATGAGAAGATAGTGATTGCAGCATCTTCCCGTGCTACCAACAATGTCAAAAGAGGGTATAACTATTTTGTTGTTGGTAAAGAGAGTGTAGATGCTATCACCATTCCCCTTTATGATGAGGATGCTGAGTATAAAGTAGTGATAAACAACAAAGAAGTGCCATCTAGTGCTATAAAAGCAGATGAGAAAACACTCTCTATAGATACAGATTTTTTAGATAAATCACGACACAACAGAGTCGAGATATATGAAGATGGAATCAAGGTGTATGACTTTATAGTGGATGTGATTTCTAAAGATATGTTGATGCAAAAGTATCCATCTTCACAACTATCCTTATTTGAAAAAGCGCTTCGTTATGCCAAAGATACCAAAAAACAGCTTTATATAAAAAATCTTAACACCTTGCTTGAAGGAAAATAGTCTATGAAAAAAATTGTTTTTGTTTTTGCATTTTTATTTGTTTTTACTCATAACCTTTTTGGTTTTTTCTCTTCACCAAAAGCGTTGGTACTTCCCCTTGTGCCAAAAGAGCAAAGTGCTCCATGGATAGGGATAGCACTGGAGGAACTTATCGAAGATGATATTAAAAGTTTGGATGACTTTGAGCTTGTAAGTATCAGCAGTTTGCAAAATGATGAAGAAAATCCTCTTATGTTTGCCACACTCTTCACTATGAGCAAAGAGGAGGCACAGTCGTTTGCCAAAGAGCGAGATATTGAACTACTTGTTGGGGGAAGTTATCTTCTTGATGGAGATACCTTGCGTGTTACATTGTGGGTAGAGAGTCAAAACAAACACTATACAAAAACATTAGAGCTGTTTTATGCTCAAATTATTGAAGAATTTACACGCAAGTGGTATGGGATGACGCAAACAATTGAGAATCTCTCAGGTGCCTCTTTGGATGATTTTTATGCCAACAATCCAAACTCACTTATTGCATTGCAGTACTATGCAAAGGGTTTGCAAGAGCTTTACACCTATGTCGATACAAAACTCAATGCCAAAGCAAAAGTGAACCATTTGAACAATGGTGGCAAAGCAGAACTTTTAGCACAGATGAAAGCAAAGCAGGCAGAGGGTCAAAATATGGCGGCACTGGTACAAATGATGAAGCAACTCAATAACAAGGTAAAAAATGTTGCGCATGCTTTTGATGAAACACTCTCCAAAGAGTATCTTTATAAAGCAACATACTACTTTAAAGAAGCGATAGCCACAGACAAGGAGTTTGGTCCAAGTTATGCCCAACTTGCAAATATTATCCATGCTTCAAGTGTAGAGTCTCCTTACAGTGTACCACCTAAAAGCTATGTAGAGGATTTATGTGCTCAAGCAGAAGATGCAAAGGTAAAAGCAGAGTGTAGAGATGATGTCACAGAGTATGAAGAGGTGCCAAGAGGGGGTGGCGGTGATATGTGTAGTGATGCTTCAAGAGTATTGGAGTCTTTTAGAAAGTATGTGACACAACCAACGAAACGCTACAACTACACAGCATACCTTGATAGGGTCTTTGAAGATGTAGAGATGCATAAAGATTGTTTTGACAGGGGTGATTTAGAAGAGATTCTTGATGAAGGAACGATAGCTCTTGAGCAACATTTTCAAGGCAGACTGCCTCAGAAATTTGTCCGTTACGAGTATAAAATGGCAGGTCTGTATAATTACTATGGAGCTAGAGAAAAAGGATTTGAACTTGATGTAAAACTGATGAAGTTTTTGAAAACTCTTCCAAAAACGGCAAAAAAACCAACAAAAAGTACGAGTGCCCAAGATGAGATGATGGCGCAGATGCAGGCAAAGATGCAAGCAGCACTTGGGATGAAGATCTCACAGATAAGAAAGCAGATGGGAACAGATTCGCAAATAGATAATTTGAGTTTTAATGAGAAGTACATCTTAAAAATCGCACAAAAACTTGCACTCTATTATGCACAACACCATGAGGCAGTAAAAGCCAAGAAGTATTTGGCATATCTTGAGCCTTACTCTTTAAAAGATTTGGATGAGATTATTGATGCTCTGACAATTTCAAAAATATATTACTATCTCGGTGAGTACAAACAAGCGCTTGAGAAAGCAAAAGTGGTGGTAGCTCTAAGAGAAAAAAATGATATGGGCAGAATGGGAGGACAAAAGAAGTTTATCGATCTCTACCTCTATATGGCACAACTCTACAGTTATAATGACAATTTTAAAGAAGCGATGAAGTATGCGAAAAAAGTTTCACAAAAAATTGCCAATATCCGCGAGTTTATCACTCCAGATGATGATGAAACTCTTGCACTGCTTCAAGAATATACTCAAAAAATCGATGATGTTATGCTTCTTATCACTTTGAAACAAAACAACACGCAAGATTTTGAAAAACTTTATGCAAAAATTGCCGATAAAAAGGCACAGCGACTCTACACCAACAATGCTATGCACTCGATGATTAACACGCAACTCAACCGCTCTCTTAAACCTTTGCTCCAAAAATTGCAAACACAACAAAAAGAGCTTGTGTTGTTTCAAGAGGGCAGTGAAGAAAAAAGAGTGCTGCAAGAGAAGATCCACAATCTAAAACAAAAGCTTTTGGTGATTGAAAATATGAATCATGTCATTGACAGAGAAAATGCTCTCAAAGCATCATCTCTTTATAAAAACCTTCCTCAAGATACGGTTGTTTTAGACTTTTTTACAACACAAGACCGTTACTATATGTTTGTAGTACATAAAGGAAAAATCGAGCTTAGAGATGTGGGCTCAAAAGAGGAGATAGATGCACTCATACAAGATAAAGAGTTTGTCAAGAGTAGCTCTTTATATGAACATTTCTTTGCAAAAGGTGCACCGAAAGAATCCAAATGGATAGTGATACCACAAGAGAGACTTTATCTTTTGCCATTTGAAGCGATGAAAACACCTTCTAACCATTATCTCATAGAGGAAAAAACGATTAGTTATCTGCCATCTGTTTTAATGTTAAAACCTACAAAACAATCAGAATCGATACACACTATGACCCTTTTTGCGAATCCAGATTATGAGCAAAATCCACCAAGTCAAACCAATGTCAATCAGGACAGAACTCTAAGGGGTGTGAGTTTTACTCCATTACCAGGAACAATGCTTGAGGCGAAAAAAATTCAAAAAGTGGTGCAAAAGGCTGGTATTGAGCTTAAACTCTACACACAAAAAGATGCCAATGAAGAGAACTTTGCCAAAGAGAGTGATGCTGAGGTTTTACATGTAGCAACACACGGTTACTTTGTTCCCTCATCCCAAGGGTATAAAGCAACAGGTATTGTTTTAAGCGGTGCCAATACCAGTATTAAAAAGGGGATAGATGCAGGGATAGTGAGTGCACAAAAGATATTAGATTATTATAATTATGCAAATACAAAACTTGTAGTGCTCTCTGCGTGTGATACGGGTGCAGGAAAGCTCTCAACCATAGATACAGTGCAGAGTTTAGGGAACTCTTTTATGATGGTCGGGGCTTCTAGGGTTATGATGAATCTCTGGGAGATTCCAGATATCCAAACTGCTTACATTATGAAGCTTTTTTATAAAAACCTTTTTATCAAACATATGAAAGTGGATGAAGCGTTGCGTGAAGCAAAACTCAGTATGATAAAACGGGATGAACCTTATGACAAATGGGCAGCACTTGTTCTTTTTGGAAATTAAGAGGTGTAAAACTCAAATAGAGGGGATAAGTTTTGCTAAAGATGTTACTACTGTGAGTTTGGGGTATGTTTTTTAAGCATCATAATGACAAAAGAAACACCTGTTGCAAGAAGCAGCTGCCAAGCAAAACCTATATGGATACCAAATGTGTAAGGTTGCAAAGCTAAAACACTTAAAAAACCACCCATAAGAGCAAAAGGGACAAGCTCTTCACTCCCCCTTTGTGTAAATACAGCGGCAAAAAAGACTCCCAAAAGTCCGCTGTATGCAAAACTCATCACCCCCAATGCAAAACTCACGATAGGCAAGTTTGTTGCGTGTTGCCAGAGGTAGCTCACAAGTGCAACGCCTAGCAGTATCACACTAAAAAGTAACACACCAACTCTTGCAGCATCAACAAAATGTTGCTCTTGCGTGTCAGGGTGGCGTTTGCGTTTGTAGGGTTTGTAGATATCTTCAATAGCAACGGAGGAGAGT